>NZ_AP023439.1:3173667-3487048 GCF_014701095.1 Streptomyces tuirus
CCGCCCGCGCCGCCGGCCAGGGCGGCCCGGACGTAGGCCAGTACGTCCTCCTCGGTGGGCATCGCGGGACCGCCCGCGACGAGTACGGGCACCGGGCAGGCCGCGGTCAGGTCGAGCATCTCCGCGGTCGAGCCGAGGAAGACGGTCTTGACCAGGTCCGCGCCCAGGTCGGAGGCGACGGTGACGGCGTGCGCCACCAGGTCCGGGTCGCGCGGGTCGGTGACCCGGGGGCCGCGCGGGTACACCATGGCGAGCAGCGGCAGGTTCCACCGGTCGCAGGCGTCGGCGATCCGTCCGAGGTCGCCGATCTGCTGCCGCTCGTCGTCCGAGCCGACGTTGACGTGGACGCTCACCGCGTCCGCGCCGAGCCGGAGGGCCTCCTCGACCTGCGTCACCACGTACTTGGCGTCGGGGTCGAGCGCCTGGCTGGTGGACGCGTTGAGATGGATGATCAGCGACATCGCGGCGAACCGCTCCGGGCTGATGTGCCGGACGCTGCCCTTGTGCACGACGACCGCGTCCGCGCCGCCGGCGGCGAGCTGCCCGGCGAGGTGGTCGAGGCTGGTGCCCTTGGGAGCGACGGGCCCGTCGCTGATCGAGTGGTCGAGAGGGGTGATCATCAGGCCTGCCGTGCTGTGGCGGTAGAGCCGCCGCAGCCTCAGTGACCTGGCGAAGTGGCCGAATGCGGTCATGGGATGCCCTTTCTGTTGCGCGGATCGGTACGCGTACGCCGGTCGGTGGCCCGGCGGGCGTCTGGTCCGGCGGAGCCGCCGGGGTCGGGCGGACCGGTGCCACGCGGCTCGGCGGACGGCCCCTCCCCACCGGGCCGGGCCCGCACCGGCGGCGGCGCCCCCGACCCACCAGGCCAGGTCCCTGCAGGCGGCGGCTTCGACCCCCCAGGCCGGGCCCCTACCGGCGGCGCCTCCGACGCACCGGGCCGGCCCCCCACCGGCGGCGGCCCCTCCGCACCGGGCCAGGCCCGAACCGGCGGCCCCTCCGCACCGGGCCAGGCCCGAACCGGCGGCGCCCCCGACCCACCGGGCCAAGTCCCCACCGGCGGCGCACCCGACCCACCAGGCCGGGCCCCCACAGGCGGCGCCTCCGCCTCCCCAGGCCAGGCCCCCACCGGCGACACCCCCGACCCCCCAGGCCGGGCCCGCACCGGTGCGGTGACCTCTCGCAATCTGGCCCGGTCCGGTTTGCCGGACGGTGTCAGGGGGAGCTCGGGCCAGACCGAGACGCCGACCGGGGCGTGTTCCGGGGTGAGCGTCGCGGCGACGTAGCCGCGCAGGTCGCAGGAGGTGTGGCCGGCGCCGGAGTGCAGTTCGACGGCGGCATGGACCTGCTCGACCAGGTCCTCGTCGCGTACGCCGAACACCGCCGCCTGCCGCACCTGCGGATGCCGGAGCAGCGCCGCCTCGATGGCGGCCGGGTCGAGCTTGAGGCCGCCGTGCTTGATGACGTCGCCGACCCGGCCGTCGAGCCGGAGGTAGCCGTAGCGGTCCCAGTGCCCGAGGTCGCCGGTGCGCAGCCAGCCGTCCCGGTAGGTCGCTCGGGTCAGCTCCGGGTCGTCGAGGTAACCGGCGGACACGGTGGGTGAGTTGATCCAGATCTCGCCGGTCCGGCCGCGGCCCAGCGGGGCGCCGGAGTCCGCTGCCCGGATCTCCACGCGCACCCAGGGGAAGGGCCGGCCGGCCGAGCCCAGCAGTTCGGGTTCCCGGTGGTCGAGCGGGGTGAGGCTGCTGATGCCGCCCGCCTCCGTGGTGCCGTACACCTGGATGAGGACGTCGCCGAAGACCCGGACGGCCTGCCGGACCCGCTCGGGGGCGGCCGGTGTGCCGCTGTAGGTGATGCGGCGCAGCGAGGACAGGTCGAACGACGTGACCAGGGGGTGGTCGAGCAGACGGTACAGGTGGGGCACCGCCAGGTAGACGTCCGTCACGCCAAGTTCGGCGATGGCCGTCAGGGTCGCGTCGGCGTCGAACTCGTCGTGCAGGACGATCGTGCCGCCTCCGCACAGCACGGCGTCGGCCATGGGGGCCGTCGTGTGGCTGACCGGTGTGACCGACAGCAGGGTCGCCGGACCCCGGGGGTCGAGGCCGGAGGCCAGCCGGTGGACGAGGTGTTCGCGGGTGCCGTAGCGCTGGGCGACCATCTTGGGCCGGCCGGTGCTGCCGCTGGTGAAGTCGACGACGGCCAGGTCGTCGGGGCGCGGCGGCGGGGCCGGTGGCACGGTGTCGTGCCCGTCCGCCGTGCGCGGGATTGCCCGCACGGTCAGGCCGGGCCGGCGCCGCGCCAGCCATCGGCCGCGGGCCGTGCTCTCCTCGTCGGTGTCGTCCACGAGCAGCAGCGACACCCCGAGGTCACGCAGGAGCCCGGTCTGGGTGGCGACCGAGAAGGTCTCGGTGTCGGTGCGCGGGTTCATCGAGCGGACGTAGACGGAGGTGGCGCCGAGCAGATGGACGGCGTAGCGGGCGCTGAGCATCAGCGGGTGGTTGGGTCCGGTCAGGATGGCGACGGTGGTGCCGGGGCGGACGCCGTGGGAGTGCAGGAGCGCCGCGCTGCCCAGGACGGACGCGCGCAACTCGCCTGCCGTCACCGTGCGTTCCGGCCGGTGCAGGACGATGCGGGTCGGGTCCCTGCCCAGCGCCGCGAGGACGCGGCGCGCATAGGGGCGGGGAATGGCTTCGGTGGTCATGGTCCTCCTCTCAATCGACTGATCAGGAGATGTTTCCGGGAATGGCGAAATGGTTTTCGCGGGGAACGTTTCCGGGAATTGCGAAACGCCTTTCGCTAGCCACGTTTCCGGAAATCAGGCGATCTTCATCTGCGCCATCATTCCCATGGCGCTGTGGTCGATCATGTGGCAGTGGTACGGATAGACACCGCGGTGCGAATCGAAGGTGAGCTGGAGTTTCGCCGTCTGGCCGGGGAAGAGCAGCACGGTGTCCTTCCAGCCGGTCTCCGCCGGATAGGGCGGCTGGCCGTCCCGTTCGAGAATGCGGAACTGCACCAGATGCGTATGGAAGTTGTGCGGCACGGTGGCGCTCTTGTTGGTGACCGTCCACACCTCGGTGCTGCCCCACTCGATGTGGGTGTCGATGCGGTCGGGGTCGAAGGTCTTGCCGTTGATGTAGGCCTGGTGGCCGCCGGAGCCGGGCTCGTCCATGGAGAGCTCGAAGCTGCGCTCCACGGTCGGCTTGGCCAGGGCCGGCAGCGTGGCGAGGGTGTCCGGGACTGTGCTGGAGTCGGCGGTGCGCTCGCCGACGTCGAACCGCATGACCTGGCCGACGAGTTCGGTCGGGCCGGGGCCCAGCATGTTGGCGAGGGTGAGCTTGGTGCCGGGCGCGTACTTCGAGAAGTCGACGACGAAGTCGATGCGCTCGCCCGGGGACAGGACCAGCACGGGCGTCTCGGCGGGCGCGGCGAGCAGGCCGCCGTCGGTGCCGATCTGCCGCACGGGGTGCTGGGTGGCCGAGCCGTCGGACAGAGCGAGGACGAAGATGCGCAGGTTGCAGGAGTTGACCAGCCGGAAGCGGTACTTGCGGGCCTCGACCTTGAGGTAGGGCCAGGGGCGGCCGTTGACCAGGATGGTCGTGCGGTTCTCCGCGTCGTCCATCGTGTAGACCATCTGGGCGCCCGCGTCGAAGTGCGCGTCGCGCAGCACCAGCGGGATGTCGTACTTCCCGGACGGCAGGCCCAGCCGGTCCTCGGCGGGGTCGCGCAGCAGGTAGAGGCCCGACAGGCCGCGGTAGACGTGCTCGGACTCCATGTGGTGCGCGTGGTCGTGCGTCCACAGGGTCGCGCCGGGCTGCTTGTTCTCGTAGACGTAGGTGCGCCGCCGGCCGGGGGCGATGGTGTCCATCATCCCGCCGTCGTGCGCCACCGGGTTGTTGCCGCCGTGCAGGTGCACCGAGGTCGGCATGTCCAGCGCGTTGACCTGCTGGACGACGGTGGTCCGGCCGGTGCGGGCGCGGATGGTGGGGCCCGTGAACGAGCCGTTGTAGGTCAGGGCGTCGGTGCGGGTGCCCGGCAGGATCTCCACGCCGGCGCGGCGCATGGTGATCCGGTAGAAGTCCGCGCTCTTGGTGCGGCGGTAGGGGGCCAGGACCGGCGGGGTCGTCAGGGGCAGCGAGAAGGGTTCGACCGGGGCGGCTGCCGCGCCGGCCGGTGCGGCCTTCCCGGCCGCCGCGCCGGCGGCCGCGGCTGAGTGTCCGGCGGCCGTGGCGGACTGTCCGGCGGCCGCGGCCGGCTGTCCGGCGGTGAGCGTCCGGAAGACCCCGCCCGCCGCGCCGACCGCGCCGACGGCGCCGGTGCTGAGGCCGAGACGTATCGCATGTCGACGACTGAACACGAGGTTTTCCTTCTCTGTCGGTGAGGTGCGGGGAGAATTCCTGTTCCGAGGATGCGCGTCGGGTGCCGAATGTCCGAGCGATTGAAGTCCGCCCCTGTCATCTGTCATGCATTCCATGACCCCGGTCACGAGCGGGAATGGCGACTGTCATTCGGTGCGGCCGGCGAGGGGGGAGCCGGTGTAGCGGGCCGCAGAGTGGATTTCGACAGGTCCGCCCACGCGAGTCGAGCACCGGAGGCCCGATGAATCCCGCAGGCACGAAAGCGATCACCGAGAAACCCCCCGCGCCCGCCGCCCGGGCGCTGCGCACCGATGTGCGGGTGACATTCGACGACGGCACCCACACGGCGCTGCTCAGGGGGCCCGTCACCTCCCTCGCCCTGCGCCCGGTGCGCGGCCCGTTGCGTACGGTCCTGCTCCGGCTGGCCGAGGGGCCGCTGCCGCGGGAGGAGTTGTACGAGGGTCTCGACGCGGTCGGCCGGGAGCGGGCCGACGCCCTGCTGGAGCGGGCCGGGCAGCTGCTGGCGTACAGCGTGCTGACGCATGACGAGCCGCCGCTGCGACGGGAGTCGCTGCGGCTGGAGCCGACCGCGCGGGATGCCGGGCACCGGGTCGCGGACGTGGCCGCCGTCGACCGCGTCCGCCTCTCCCGGTTCGCGTTCTGCCGTACGCGCGAGGGCGTGCTCGTCCTGGAGTCACCGCTGGCGAAGTTCCGCGCGGTGCTGGTCGACCGGGCGGCGCGTGAACTCGTCGCCGCCCTGGGGCAGCCGGGCCGGGCCGGGAGCGCCGGGGAGGTCACCGGGCTGAGCGAGGCGGAGACCCTGGACGTCCTGTCCCACCTGGTCGGTCTGGGCTTCGCCGAGATCGCCGGCCCGGACGGCACCTTCCCCTCGGACGGCGAACCGGTGCTGCGGCAGTGGGACTTCCACGATCTGCTGTTCCACTCGCGGGTGCGCTCCGGGCGCTACGACGGCGTCTTCGGGGCCGTCTACCCCTACCGGGGCGAGATCGACCCGCTGCCCGCCGTGAAGCCCGCGCCGCCCGGCCCGGTGACCGAGCTGTACCGCCCGCGCCGCGCCGACCTCGACGCCGCCGACCCGTCGCTGACCGCCGCCATCGAGTCGCGCCGCTCCCACCGAACCTTCGGGGAGCGGGCGTTGACGGCGCGCGAGCTGGGCGAGTTCCTGTACCGGGTGCAGCGCGTACGCGTCCACCGCACCCCGGGCGCGGACTCCCCGGGTGAGGACGAGGTCGTCTCACGGCCGTACCCGAGCGGCGGCTCGCTGTACGAACTGGAGCTGTACGTCACCGTGCTGCGCTGTGACGGGCTGGAACCGGGCGTCTACCACTACGACTCCTTCGCGCACCGCCTGGTCCTGGTCAGCGCCGAGGAGGCGGACCGGCGGGCGCTGCTGGGGGTGGCGTCCCGCTCGGTGGGCTTCGACGTCCACCCGGACGTGCTGTTCACGGTGACGTCGCGGTTCCAGCGGATGGCGTGGAAGTACCGGGCGATGGCCTACGCCACGACGCTGCGGCACACCGGGGTGCTCTACCAGACCATGTACCTGGTGGCCACGGCGATGGGCCTGGCGCCCTGCGGTCTGGGCAACGGCGACGCCGACCTGTCGGCCCGGGTGCTGGGCCTGGACTACCTCCAGGAGTCGTCCGTGGGCGACTTCCTGCTGGGTACGCCCGCCGGCGGCACCGAGCTGCCCGCGGACCCGGGCGAGGAATGGCACATGGTGAACAGCCCTGACTGGGCAATTCCGCTCGACGGCCCCGGAAAGCCGGGCGTCGGTGAAAAGTCATCCGCCCCGTGATAAATGTCAGCCGGCGGTCGCGAACCCTGGCGCCGGGGTGATGGCCCGAGCAATATGGATGTCAGAGCCGGACGGGAACGAAACAAATCCCGGAAGGCGACCAGGAATTCACGGCCGGGATTTCCGGTGACGGAATCGACGGCCTCGACGAAAGGAATGCGACATGACCGCCAAGGACATCAAGAACCAGGACGCGGACAAGGCGTTCGAGGGCTTCGACGCGGACGAGCTGGAGACCCTCGAGGTCACCGACGGCGTCGCCCTGCCGGAGATGGGCGCCTCCAGCGGCTCGATCGGCACCTCGTCCTCCTCGTCCAGCACCTGCTCGGCCTGCTGAACCACTCACCCCGGATCTTCGGAAGGATTTCGACATGACCGCCAAGGACATCAAGAACCAGGACGCGGACAAGGCGTTCGAGGGCTTCGACGCGGACGAGCTGGAGACCCTCGAGGTCACCGACGGCGTCGCCCTGCCGGAGATGGGCGCCTCCAGCGGCTCGATCGGCACCTCGTCCTCCTCGTCCAGCACCTGCTCGGCCTGCTGAACCAGCGTCAGGGCGTAAGCACCACAGCCTGAACGCATCAAGGATGCGCCTGTCCGGCCTCGGCCGGTCGGGCACATCCTTGCGTTCAGTTCGTCACGCGAACGGCGAGAGTCAGCCGCGCAGGGCCAGGTGGTACGACGAGGCCCACAGCACCACCGCGCTGCCCAGGCCCACCACGATCCGCACGGTCTCGCTCGCGACGCCGGCCGCGACGAGCACGAACCCGGCGACCGCGACGACGGTCAGCAGCGACGCCGTCCACCGGTACTGCCACTGGTCGTACAGCCGGGCGAGCGGGAAGAAGTGCAGGCCCACGACGAGGGCGATGCCCGCGGGGATGACCTCGGGCCGGCCCGCGGCGTTGGACGCGGCGATGACGGCGAAGATGGCCGCCAGCTCGACGGTGTTGACGATGCCCACGCCGCGCGCCCAGTTGGCCGGAAGGTCCACCATCCGGGGCGAGGGCGCGGCGTCCTTGCGGTACCCCAGGTAGATCGCCGCCGCGGTGATCAGCAGCGCCGCCACCTCGATGGCGAGCGGCGCGACATCCGTCGCCGAGCCGGTCCCGGAGGCCGCCGCCACGGCCCACATCAGGCCGAACACGGAGAGCACGGCCACGCCTCGGCGGCGCAGGTTGCGGGTGAGGGCGAGGCACTCGGCGTCCGAGGCGGACGGGGTGGGGGGCGTTGTGGGGGACGTAGATGTCACTCGCGGAGAGTACACCGGCCGACCTGCCTTCTTGGCGGTTTCCGGCCAGTTCACCGGCACCCTCGGATGCGCCCGCCGGCACCCTCGAAGCGGAATACGACATTCCGCCCTCCTGACCGGTAGTCGGGCGTCACGGAAACGATGACGTATGTAAGCGCCGGACCCTTTTCCCTTCCGGCTCGAATTCCCGGCACCAATGATGGGATTCAGGTTCACGAATTCATTGTGGCTCTTCTCGGAAGGTGAAAGGACATGGGGGTTCACGCTCCGGAGCGCATTGCCGTGAGGCCGGATTCCGCCGGCCTGACGGGGGTGCGACTCCATACCCGGATGCCGGTGACTCCGGCCTGGCTGGCCCGGCACGTCGTCCCGGTCGCCCGCGAACTGGGCGAGCGGGGCGTGCCCGGCGTGCAGGTGCGGCGCGGCTGGCTGCACGGACCGCACGTCGACGTGCTCGCCCCGGCCGGCGCGCTGCCGCCCGGTGGCGCCGTCGACTGGGCGGCGATCGGGGCCGCGCTGGACGCCGGCCCCCTCGACCCGGCCCGGGCGCTGACCGAGGAGGTGTATCTGGACCAGGCCCGCGAGTTCGGCCGTCTCGAAGCGGTGGAGCCGCCGTATCTGCCGCTGCGCGAGCACGGCGCGGTGCTGCGCGTCGCGCCCGGCGACCCCGCGCTGCGTTCCCGGGAGCCGCGTCTCGACGCCCTGCGCACGGTCGTGTACGGCGCCCTCGCGACGCCGGTGCTGACGATGATCGAGGGGATGGCCGAGGAGCCGGGCAGCGGCACGGTCCGCCTCGCGGAGGCGTTCGCCGCCCTCGTCGACACCCATGCCCTGGGGCCGGCCTACGGGGTGTTCTCGCCCCGCTCGCACGTGGAGGCCTTCCTCGCCTGGGCGGCCCCGCGCAAGGACATGCGCCCGGTCTTCCGGGAGCGCCTCGCCAAGGAGGGCCCCCGCATCCGCGAGGTCGTCGAACAGCGTCTGAACGGCGCGGTGTCCCCGGCGGCGGCCCAGTGGCGCACGGCGTTCGCCTACGGCGCCGGGGTCCTGGACCACGCGGTCGCCACCGGCGCGCTCACCCCGGACCTGCTCGACTCCGTCACCGACGGCGTCGACCGCAGCCGGATGGGCCCGCCCGGAGCGGAGACGGTGGTGCCGCGCGGCGAGCAGCCGGACACCGACTTCCACCGGACCGTGCACGGCTCGGGGGCGATCAGCACCCCGTCCCCGTTCTTCGCCGCCTACCGCCTGCTGACGAACCTCTTCTACCAGCAGCTGCCCCTGCTCACGGTCTCGCCGATGCAGCGCTACTACATGTGCTTCGCGCTCGCCGAGACCGTCGACGAGGTGCTCGGCAGCAGCTGGCGGGAGCGCCTCACCGCCACGGAACCGACGGGAGCCCCGCGATGACCAGCCCCGAACCCCAGTGGTTCCTGCGCGTCAACCCGCTGCGCAGGGCCCGCCTCGCCGACCCGGAGCAGCGCCGCCTGCTCGGTGAACTAGCCGCAGCCGAAGTCGAGTTGGCCCAGGCCGCGGAGGTCTGCTCGCAGGAGCTGTACGAGCGGATCGGCGCGGCCGCCTCGGACGCCGAGCGGCGCGAGCTGATCGCGCTGCGCCGCGCCATCCACAACGGCCGCGCCCCCAAGAAGACGCCCGAGAGCCTCGAAGCGACCCCGTCGGTGGCCCGCTGGCTGGCCGCCTGGACCGGGCGGGAGGGGCTGCGCGCCACGATCACCGAGGGCTACCCGGCCGCGGCCGACCGCGAACGCGCCGGGCTGGCCGCCCTGCTGGGCGACGGCGACCTGCTGCGCTCCCTCGCGCTCATCGCCCCCGAGGTGCACCAGGAGGCCGAGCGCTACCGGGCCGCGGTCGAGGGCCCGGGCAAGGTGTCCGCCCGCACCCGCAAGTCGGAGCGCGGCCTGATCCAGTACGTGACCCGGGCGATGGTGCGCACCAGCCCGCTCTCCCGGTTCACCGCGGTGGGCATCGCCGAACCGGCCCCGGCCGGCGACCCGGAGGCGGTCCGCCCCGGCGACGTGCCCTTCACCAGCGCGCGGGCCGTGCCGGGCCTGGACCGGGTCATGCTCCACTACGTCCTCGGCGGCCTGCCCACCGACGACACCGACCTCACCGCGCAGTGGGTGGGCATGCCGCCCACCTCGGCCCCCGACCCGGAGACGGGCAAGCTGTTCTTCCTGAAGTTCTCCGAGCAGGGCATGCACCGCCTCGCCGTCCCGCTCGACGGGCCCGTGGGCGACCTGCTCGACGCGCTGTCGATGGGGCCGCGCAGGTTCCCGGCGGTCGTCGCGCATGTCGCCGCCCGGGCCGGCTGCCCCGCCGAGGAGGCCGAGCGGCGCGTACGGCAGGCCCTGCACCAGGGCGTGCTGTGCACGTTCAGCAGGCCCGAGGAGGAGTCCGCCGCGGCCGACTACGACGACCTGCTGACGCTTCCCGACGCCGAGCAGCCGCCCGGGGTGAGGGAGTTGGCCAAGCGGGTGCGCGCCGGACTGCCCCGGGTGACCGAGGCCCCGGCCGACGAGCGGGGCGCGCTGCTGGCCGGACTGCGCGGCGATCTCGGCCGGTTCAGCCAGGCGGCGGGCCGCCCCGCGCACATCACGGTCGAGGAGGACTACGTCATGCCGCCGCTCAAGGTGGCGGCCTCCGACTGGCACGCCCCGCTGGCCGGCCTCGGCCCCGCGGTGGAGCTCCTGACCGTCTTCGACTGGCTGCACGACGTACGGGTCCTGATGACCGCCGCGTTCGTGGAGCGGTTCGGGGCCGGGGCGAACGTGCCGCTGGCCGAGCACGCGGCGTTCATCGTCGGGGAGGTCTCCCGGCGGGCCGCCGCGATGGCCGCCGTGTACGGGCCCGAGGGCACCGGCCAGGCCGCCGCGCTGTCCGGGATCGGACCGGCGGACGGCTGCCTGGAGCGCATGTACCTGCTGCGCCGCGAGCTGTCCGAGGAGGTGCACGCCCTCCTCACCAAGACGGCCCAGGCCGGTGAGGACACCCTGCGGCTCACCGCGGCGGACGTCGCCGAGCTGACCCGGGCGCTGCCCGACCGCTTCCGCGGCGACCCGCTGATCTACGGCGTGCTGCTCCAGCAGGCCGGCGACCACCTCGTCCTCAACGACGGACTGCCGGGCCACGGCATGCTGTACGCGCGCTTCCTGGAGGCCGACCGCCGCCAGGGCGGCCGCGCCCTGCCCCGCCTGGCCGACCGTCTGAACCGCTTCTACGGCCAAGACGGCACCCGCATCACCGAGGACCTGGGCCTGCACCGCCTCAACGTCAACGCGCACACGCCGGTACTGCCGGGCGGCCTCACGGCCGAGGACTGGTTCACGCTGCGCCTGGCGCACGACCCCGGGACCGACACGCTGCGGGTCGAGGACACCGACGGCGCCCCGCTGCGGGTGCTGCCGCTCGGCACCGGCCACCCGGGCCTGTTCCCGCCGCCGCTGTCGGTCGCCTCCGGCCTGGTGATCAGCGGCCGGCTCTTCAACAGCCTGCCCAACTCCTGGCACGCGGCGACCCCCTGGGACGGCAAGCACACCCGGGTCGCTCCGCGCATGGCGGTCGGCGACGTCCTCATCGGGCGCCGCCGCTGGTACGGCGGTGCCGAACTGGACACGGCCGTCGCCGCCGGGCCCGACGAGCACGAGCGGCTCCTCGGACTGACCGCCTGGCGCTCCCGCCACGGCGTCCCCGAGGAGGTCGTCATCAAGTCGGCGCCGGAGGACGAGGGCCCGCTCTCGGTGGGCGCCCCCGACGTCCAGTCCAAGCGCCTGGCGCAGAAGCCGCAGTACGTCGACCTGTCCAGCGCGCTCGCGGTGCGGGTCCTGCCGCGGATGCTGGAGCGCCGCGGCGCCGGCACGAGCTATCTGGAGGAGGCCCTGCCCGGCGTCACCGACGGCACGCACGCCACGGAGTGGGTGCTCGAGGTGGCGCGTGAGGCCGGGGGCCGTTTCGAGTACCACCCGGCCGACGGCGGGGCAGCGGAAGGAGTCCGGTCATGACCGTGACCGATGCCGAGAGGACCCCGGCGCGGACGGCCTCGGGTGCCGAGCCGCTCGTGGCCCGGCCCGGGCTGCACTACGCGCCCGTCCCGGGGGGCGTCTACTTCAGCGGAACCCGCGGGCAGTTCGTGCTGCGCGGCTCGGAGCTGCTGTACGCGGTGGCGGACGGCTGCGTGCCGCTGCTGCGGGCAGGGACGACGGAGGACGCGCTGGTCGCCGAGTTCGGCACCGAGCGGGCCCGGCCCGCCGTACGGCACCTGCTGGGCAAGCTCCGGGAGAACGGCCTGCTGCTCGACCAGGCCGCGCTCACCGAGCCGGAGCCGCCGGCCGAACTGGCCGCCCGGCACGCCGAGACGCTGGCCCGCCTCACCGCCCGCCTCGACGACCCGTACGCGGCGTTCGCCCGTCTGCGCCGGGCCCGGGTGCGGCTGCACGGCCCGACGACGGCGACGGCTCCTGCCCTGCGCGGCCTTCGCCGGGCGGGCGTGGCCGACGTGACGGCGACGGCCGTCCCGGAGACACCGCCGACGCCCCTGGTCCCGGTCTGCGACCCCGCGATGTACGCGGACCCCGCCCTGCTGTCCGGCAGGAGCGGATCGGCAGGCGGCCCCAGGGCCTTGATCCCCGCCGGCGACCCGGCGGTGCGCCATTCCCTGACTCCCGCCGGCGACCCGGCGGTGCACGCCCCTCTGACTCCCGCCGGCGCCCCGGCGGTGGAGGGAACCAGCACGCGAACTCCCGCCGGCGACCCGGCGGTGAACCCACCCGGTACACGAACCCCCGTCGGCGACCCGGCGGTGAACGGACACGGTGCCACAACTCCCGTCGGCGACCCGGCGGTGACGGCACCTGTGACGACCGAGGGCGTGACGACCGAGGGCGTGGCGACCGAGGGCGTGCCCAGGGTCGTCGTCGAGTTCCTCGACGGTGACCGGACGTGGACCGAGGAGGACGGCACGCTGCACGTGCCCGTGCTGCTCGGGCCCGGGCCGGTGCTGGTCGGGCCCGTCGGAGTCGCACCCGGCGTCTGGGCGGTCTTCCGGGACCGGGCCAGGGCCTGGGCGGAGGCCGAGGGCGTCGAACCGGCGGCCGGGCCGATCGCCCACTCCCTCGCGGGAGCTCTCGCCGCACAGCTCCTGACCGACACCCTCACGGGTGTCGCGGAGCCCGGGGAGGCACACGTCGTGCACGGCCCCGATCTGACGGCCGACCGCGTCACCGTCACGGGCGCCCCCGTGAGCGAAGCGGTCGCCGTCCGTCTCGCCGACGCCCCCGCCGAACCCTTCCCCGCTCCCGAGGACGCGCTCGAGGCGGCCGGTGTGCTCACCGCCCGCTGGACCGGCCTGTTCGCCTCCGCGCAGGGCGAGGACCTGCCGCAGATGCCCCTCGCCCTGCGCGCGGCGGAGCACCGGGCGGACCGCACGGGCACGGTCACCGCGTGGGCCGCGCACCAGGAGACGGCGACCATCGCCGCCGCCCTGGCCGCCCTGCGCGACCGCGCCACCGACGCGTCCGGCACCGCGGCGGCGGGCCTCACCCGCGAGCACTGGCTGCTGGACGGCGCCCTGCGCCAACTCGCCCGGACGGAAGGGGACGTCCTCGACACGGACGCCCCGCTGCACACCGAAGGCCGCCGCATCGCCGCCGAGTTGCGGGCGCTGCCCGGCGGTGCCGAACCCGTCCTCACCGTGTCCCGGTACGACGGGGTCGGCTGGCCGCTGGCGGAGGTCACCGTCGGCGGGCGTCCGCTCGGCGCCGGCTGGGGCCCGACCGCCGTGGAGGCGACGTACGCCGCGCTGTGCACGGCACTGGCCGTCGCGCAGACCGGCGGCACGGCCGGCCGGCTCTCCACGGACGCCCTGCTCACCGTGGACGACGCGACCCGGGCGGCGCTGCGCGCGCAGCTCACGGCCCGCGCCGTCCACGAGGGGCACGCCCTGCGCACCGACCCGGTGCTCGGCGAACTCCCCTTCTGGCACGGCCCGGTGACCAGTCACACCGTCCCCATGACTGCCGAGGAGGCCACCGATGCCGACCACTGAGCCGTTGGCCGCTGAGCCGTCGACGGTCGTCCAGGCCGGTCCCGCCCTGCCGGTGACGGCGTACGACGACTGGCTGCCCGCCCTCGCGCTCCTGGCCCGCGCCACCGGGGCCACCGTCTCCGTCAACCTCGGCTGGGACCTGGGCTGGGAGCGCGACCGCGTCACCCGGGCGACGGGCCCGCACCTGTCCGTGCGGGTCCACGACGACGAGGTCCTGGTGGGCCCGCTGTGGGTGCCCGGCACCACGTCGGGCTGCGCCGCCTGCGCCGAGGTGCGCGAACGCACCGTCCTCGACCATCCGCTCGTGGGCGACCTCACCCAGGCCACTCGCGTCCCCGCGGCCCCCGCCCCCCTCCTGCCCGAGCTCCTGCGCACCGGCCTCGACCACCTCGCCGCCCATCCCCTCGCGCCGGGCGAGGCCTACTCGGTGACGGTCCGCGGCACCCGCCGGCACCGCATCGCCCGCAGCTTCCACTGCCCGGTCTGCGGCCCCTCCCCCGAGGACCTGGTGGCGACCGGGCCCCCGGCGCCCCGCCCCCTGCGCTCCCGGCCCGCCGTGCCCGGGGACGCCACCCGCACCGCGGCGAGCCGGCTCGTCGAGCCCGGCTTCCTGCGGGACCGGCTCGTGGACGACCGTTTCGGGCCGGTCCGCGCGATCCTGCGCGAGTCGCACGCCCCGTTCGCGATGAGCATGGCCGTCGTCGCGGACGCCCCGGCCATGGGGCACGGCAGGGCCCGTACGTTCACGGAGACCGAACCGGTCGCCGTCCTGGAGGCGTACGAGCGGCTCGGCGGCTACCCCTACGACATCCCCCTGCTGACCGGCCGCTCCTACCGCGACGTCGCCGAACGGGCCGTAGACCCGGGCAGCCTCGGCCGCTACACCGCCGAGCAGCTCGCCCACCCGACCAGCAGAGCCACGCCGTTCACCGCCGACACCCCGATGGACTGGGCCTGGGGCCACGACCTGGCCGACGGCACTCCCCTGCTGGTCCCGGCCGACCACGCCTTCTACCAGTACGAGTACGCCTTCCGCCGGGACCGGCGGGCGGCGCGCGTGGCCGGGGCCGCGAACCGGCGGCACTACTTCTTCGACTGCTCCAGCGGCTGCGCGGTCGGCGCCAATTACGAAGAGGCCGCCCTGCACTCCCTCTTCGAACTGGCGGAGCGGGACGCCTTCCTGACGTCCTGGTACCGGGCCGAACCGCTCCCCCACATCCCGGTCGGCACGCTCACCGACCCCACCAGCCGGGCCATGGTCGAGCTGATCCGGGCCCGTGGCTACGACGTCCATCTCCTGGTCGCCACCCGGGACATCGGACTGCCGGTGGTGTGGGTGATCGCCGTGAACGAGAAGGACCCCTTCCCGGCGACCTTCTCCTCCGCCGGTTCGGGCGCCGAGCCCGAGTCGGCGATCCGCGGCGCGCTGCGCGAGGTCGCCCAGCTGGTCACCAACCCGGTCGACTGGACCCGCGAGCAGGTGGAGCGGATGGTCGAAAACCCGTGGCTGGTGGAGGAGCTGGAGGACCACGTCCGCTTCTCCTCCATCCCCGAGACCCGCGACCGCGCCCTGGCGGGACTCGGCGGTCCGGCCGTCACCCTGGAGGAGGCGTTCCCGGACTGGCCGGGACGGCTGGAGCGCGCGGCCGGCGGTGACGTACGCGGCACCCTCCGGTACGTGGCCTCGCTGTTCGCCGAGGCGGGCCTGGACCGGATCGTCATCGTCGACCAGACCAGCAGGGAGCACGCCGACGCCGGTATCGCGGTCGCCCGTGCCGTCGTCCCCGGCATCGTGCCGATGTGCTTCGGCCACGCCCAGCAGCGCCTGGACGGACTGCCCCGGCTGCGCGCCGCCCTGCGCGGCACGGGCCAGGAGCACCGGGCGATCCCCTACGACCCGCACCCGTTCCCGTGACGGCCCCCGCCGAGCCGTGGACGCGGCGCGCCCCGGTCGACCTGCCGGGCCCCGAGGGCGACAACAGCATCGCCCGCGAGCCCCTCTGGTACGCCTACGGCGCGGGCGACGACGCCCCGGAACCGCCGCCGTGGACCTGGGCGGCCACACCGCCGCCCGACTCCCATGTGCCGCCCCCGCCACCGCGTCCGGCGGGACCGGCGACCCTGCTGCCACCGGGCACGACGGACCGCCTGTCGGCGCTCCCGTACCCGCGGGTCCCGGCCCCGCAGGTCCGGGCCCCGGGCGGCCCGGCCTCACCGGACGCCCTGGCCCATGCCCTGACCGCCACGTTCGCGCCCCTGCGCCGCGAGCCGGAGAACCCGTACAACGAGCACCGCCCCTACGCCTCACCGCGCTGCCTGTTCCCGGTCCACGCCTTCGTGGGGGACGGCCGCGACTGGCGCCTGCTGGAACCGACCCGCCACACCCTCACGGGCCCCGGCACGAACGCCCCCACCCGCATCGCCCTGACCGGCCGCTACACCGCGATACCCCTGGCGTACCAGTGGTTCCGGGGCTCGCTGGTGGCCATCGAAACGGGCATGGTGCTGCGCGCGCTGAGCCTGGGCCTGGAGCTGTTCGGGGTACCGGCGACACTGACACCGCCGACGGCGGACGGCCCGGAGCTGCTGCGCGAGCTGGGCATGGAGCAGACCTGGGAGTGGTCCCTGCCGTGGCTGATCGACGTAGACCAGCCACCCCCCGCCGTACACCGACGGACCGAGCCGGAACCACCGGCCCCTGAGCAGGATCCGTCCCTGAGGCATGTGATCGACGTCAACAGGGACGCCCTCAGGGGCGCGGGGCAGCCTTCGATATGCGGCTACCGCCGCGTGGGCGCGACCAGCCACCACACACCCGCACCCATGACCACCGCCGTTCCCACCACCCTCCCCAACTCCCCCCACACCCCCACCTGGTCAGACCTCCTCTGGCACCGCCACTCCGGCCGCATGCCCAGAGCCCTCCACGGCATGGACTCGGCCAAGTGCCTCACCCCCCTGCCCACCAGAACCCTCACCACCGCCCTGGCCTGGCTCGGCGTCCCCCCACCGCACCCCACCCTCGCCGCCGCCTTCGACGCAGTCACCGTCACCGCCGTCGTCCAGCACATCGACGGCCACACCCCCGGAATCCACCGCGTCCACGACGGCACCGCACACCTGCTCCGCCACGACCCCACCGCCCCCGCCGGCCTAGAGGCCACCTACGGCTACGGACTGACCCCCGTCAACGGCTGCGGCATCGCCAACGCCCCCCTCACCGTCTTCTTCTCGGTCCGCCCCCGCGAGCTCTTCGCCCGCTTCGGCCCGGCCGGCTGGAGCGCCGCCCAGCACGCCTGCGGCTGGGCGGTCCACGGACTGTGCCTGGCCGCCGCCGCGGAGGGGCTGTTCGCCCGGCCGGTCCGGGCGTTCAAGGAGATCCAGACCAAGGAGGTCATCGGCCTGGGCGAGGACGAGACGATCGTGCTGTCGGCGGTGGTGGGCGTGCCGCGCGAGACCGGGGGTGCCGTGCTGGACCTGCGCACGTAAGGCTCTCGACACCCGACCGGACGACAAGGAACCCGTATGCCCACCACACCGCACCGCTGGAGCGCCTGGCACCTGCACCTCGGCACCACCGCCCGCAGCGCCCACGACCGCGTCCTCACGGACGTCATCGGCCCCACGGTCGCCGAACTCCCGCCCGGCACCCCCTGGTTCTTCATCCGATACTGGCAGTCCGGGCCCCACCTGCGGCTGCGCGTCGCGGACGTGCCCGAGGGCACGGACGCGCACACGCGCGTGGAGCGAGCCCTGCGGGACCGGCTCGCCGAGGCGGGCCGGCTCGCACCCGGCGAGGAACCCCTCGCCGAGGAGGCGTACCGGCAGGGCGCGTCCCGGCTCGCCGCCGCCGGGGAGACCGGGGTCAACACCTCCGTCCACGCGCTGCTGCCCCCCGGCGTGCACCGCGCCGACTACGACCCCGAGTACGAGCGCTACGGCGGCCCGGCCCTCATGCCGGCCGCCGAGTCCCTCTTCCACCGCTCCAGCGAACTCGTCCTGCGCCTGGCGCCGCTGGTCACCTCCGAGGCCCGCCGCGCACGGCTCGCCCTGCGCGGCACGCTGTCCGCCGCCGTCGCCCTCGGCGGCCCGGAGGAGCGGGCCCACTACTTCGCGCGCGGCCGGGACGCCTGGCGGGCCTGGGCGCGTGACGCCGGGCACCCCGAGGAGCTGCTGGACCGGACCATCACCGTCGACCAGGACCACGCCTCGGCAGCTGTCTCCCCGGACGCCCACGGCCCGTTCACCGACTGGTACGAGGCCCTGGCCGGCCACGCCGACGAGATCCGGCGGCACTCTCCGGTCCACCCGGGCATGATCCTCTTCTCGCACGCGCACATGCTCCACAACCGGCTCGGCCTGAGCCTGCTGGAGGAACTGCGCACCTACGCCTGGCTGTCCCACGTGTTCCCCGCACCGACCCCGTCCCCCGACCCGGCACCCGCGGGCTGATCCCCCGCGCCCGTGGGCGCCCACGCAGAGGCCCGGCCGGATTCCCCTTCACCGGCCGGGCCTCTTGGCATGTACCGCGGGCGGCAGCTCATCCCTCCCGGAGGAACACGGCCCGCACACGCACGAGCAGTTCGGCTCCGACCAGCCCACGCATGCCACCGACGCCGCACGCGTGCCGGTCGACCCGGGCGGTGGCCCGTACGACGACCCGTTCGCCCTGTTCGGTGAGCTCGCCGACCGTGAACGTCACCGGCGTCGCACGGCCCTTGACCTCCAGCCGCGCCGTGAGGCTCAGGTCGTCCGCCAGGCCCTCACCGGTCAGCCGCAGCTCGGGATGGCGCTCGGCGTCCAGGAAGCGCGGGCCTCGCACCGCCGTGTCCCGCCGGGGGTTGCCGGTCGCGAAGCCCGCGGCGGCGACGGTGGCGTCGAGGCGGACCAGGCGGCCGTCCGGGGTGATCTCGACGCGACCGGAGCGCACCGGGAGCGAGCCGCGCACGGGCAGGAGGAAGAAGTGCCGGCCGGTGAACTCCACGGTGGAGTCGGCCGGTTCGAGGCGCCAGGTGCCGGTGGGTGCGGTGTGCGGGCGGGTGGTGTGGTCCAGGGACATGGTGGGGGTTCCTTCCGGGAGTGGGGGGCGGGGCAAGCGCCGAGGGGGCCTCCGGGAGGCCCCCTCGATGGTCGGGACGGGTCGCTCTACTCGGGGCGCGGGTCCCAGCGGAAGCTGCGCACGGCGATCAGGGCGCCGACGACACCCCAGGCGGCCAGTACGGCCAGTTCCTTCCACTGGAAGCCGCCCTGGTGCGCGAACGGCGCGAGCATGGCGTCGTTGAACGGCTTCACCGGCAGCAGCCCGGCGATGTTGTTCATGACGTCCGAGTGGATCGGGAAGTAGCTGCCGGAGATGAACACCAGCGGGAACTGGATGAACTGCACGACCGCGGGCGCCGCCTCGGAGTTGCGGATCAGCGAGGCCACGCCGACGCCGAGCGCGCAGAAGCTGGCCGCGCCGAGCACCAGGGTGAGCGCGAGGGCCGCCCAGTCGGCGGGCCACGGCACCCCGTACAGGCGCCCGATGCCGATCACCAGCGCCACGTCGACGACGCTGACGACGACGCAGTGCACGAGCAGGCCCGCGAAGTACACCCAGGCGGGCAGCGGGGTGGCGTGCAGCCGCTTGAGGACCCCGGTCTGCCGGCGCATGGCGAGGACGATCGCGAGCTGGCCGTAGCAGGCGCCCAGGACGGAGACGGCCGCGATGGTCGGCGTGTAGTACTGCAGGCCGCTCAGGCCGAAGAAGAAGTCCTCGCCCTCGCTGCCGGAGAACACGGCGCCGAAGACGGAGATGATCACGATGGGCAGGACGAAGGTGAACACCATCGACTGCGGGTTGCGCCAGAACGACAGTTGCTCGTAGCGGATCTGGTGGGCGAGCAGGGCGAGGGAGCCCCGTTCGTCGGGCCGTTCGCGCCCGGCGCGGTCGGTCCGCCGGGTGGTCTCGGTGGTCGTGGGGGGCAGGGTGCTGGTCATCGTCGGCTCCGTCCGGGTCGGCGCCCTCGGCGGGCACGCGCCGCCGAGGACGGTGTGCTGCCCCGCTCGGTGGACGGGGACGAGGCGTCCTGCTCCGCGTACGCACTGGTCAGCCCCAGGTAGACGTCCTCCAGGGTGGGCTGCTCGACGGTCAGCCGGTCCAGCGGCGTGCCCCGGTCCAGGGCCCAGGAGGTGAGCCGGTGCAGGGCGGCGGTCGGCTCGTCGGCCTCGGCGGTGACGAGGCCGTCCTCGGCGTCGCTGACCGGGATGGGCACGTCGTCGATGGCGGCACCGGCCGGCAGGGCGAACCGGATCCGGGCGAGGGCGCTGTCGCGTCCGCCGATGGTGTCGGGCGTGCCGGCGGCGACGATCCGGCCCGCGGCGATGACGGCGACGGAGTCGGCCAGGGCCTGCGCCTCGTCCATGTAGTGGGTGGTCAGCAGGATGGTCGTGCCGGCGTCGCGCAGGCTCCGCACGACCTCCCAGGCGCCGCGGCGGGCGCCCGGGTCGAAGCCGGTGGTCGGCTCGTCGAGGAACAGCAGCTTCGGGTCGCCGATCACGCCGAGGGCGAGGTCGAGCCGCCGCTTCTGCCCGCCGGACAGGTCCTTGACCTTCGCGTCCCGCTTCTCCTCCAGGCCGACGAGGGCGATGACCTCGTCGACGTCGCGCGGGGCCGGGTAGTAGCCGGCGTTGCGGGCGATGGTCTCCCGCACCGACAGATACGGCTCCACGGCGATGTCCTGGAGCACGAGCCCGATCTGCCCGCGCAGCCATCGTCCGTCGGCCTTGTCGCCGGGGTCGCGGCCGAGGACCCGGACGTCGCCGCCGTCGCGGTGCCGGAAGCCCTCCAGGATTTCCATGGTGGTGGTCTTGCCGGCGCCGTTCGGTCCGAGCAGGGCGAAGATCTCGCCCTCCTCGACGGCGAAGTCGACGCCGCGCACCGCCTCGTGGTCCCCGTACTTCTTGAGCAGGCCCTCGACGGCCACCGCGGTCACCGCGGTCGCTCCACTTCTCGTTCGCGTGTCACCGCGTGCCTCCAGGTGTCGTAGCCGGTCTTCTCCTTCCGGAAGTTAGGGCCGGGCGGGGGTGCGGCAGCAGGCGTGACGGGGGTTTCGATGACGTCCGTCACGCAAGCGGCGACAGTTGTCAGCACGGTGCGGCGTGACGTTGCCGCCCGGTGGCGGGCGCCACATGCTCGGGGACACGACCGATGACAGTGCGTCCACGTCGCCCGCGGTACGGCGGAGCGCGGACGGGGCGCGAAGACCCGGAAGGCGGTCCCTGAGGTGCTGTTGGGCGAAGACACAGGAGGGCGGCGGCTGCCCGGGAACACCGCGGAGCCGGCCGGCGGGGAGCGGCCGACGGTCGCCATCGTCGGCGCGGGCATCGGCGGACTGACCCTGGCCGGCGCGCTGAGCGCGAGCGGCACGCCGTACGTGATCCACGAGCAGACCCGTGAACTGGCCGAGGTGGGCGCCGGCGTCCAGCTCTCCCCCAACGCGATCCGCCCGCTGCTGCGCCTCGGCCTCGGCCCGGCGCTGGAGGAACACGCGGTGCGGATCGACGCGATGGAGGTACGCGGCTGGAACGGGCGGCCCATCGCGCGCACGCCGCTCGGCACGGACTGCGAGCGCATGTTCGCGGCGCCGTACTTGACCATCCACCGGGCGCATCTGCACGACGCGCTGCTGTCCCTGGTCGACCGGGACCGGCTGGGCCTCGGGCAGAAGCTGAGCGCGGCGCGTGAACTGCCGGGCGGGACGGGCGTGCACCTCTCCTTCGCGGACGGCTCGGTGCGCGAGGCGGACGTGGTGGTCGGCGCGGACGGCATCCACTCCACGGTCCGCGAGACACTGCGCCGCGACGAGCCGGTCTACTCGGGGCTGGGCATCTACCGGGGTCTGGTCCCCGTGGACGCGCTGCCCGCCGAGGCCCGCGAGCGCCTGGTGCGCCTGTGGCTCGGCCCTGGCGGGCACTTCGTGGCCTACCCGGTCGCGTCCGGCAGTTACCTCAGCTACGCCGCGACCGTGCCGTTGCCGTCCGACGCGCCGCCCCGCGAGTCCTGGTCGCGGCCCGGTGACCCGGACGAGCTACGGGCGGTCTTCGGCTCCTGGACGGGCCTGGTCGCCGACATCGTCGCGGCCGTGGAGACGACCCACCAGTGGGCGCTGCACGACCGGCCGCCGCTGCGGAGCTGGTCCACCGACCGCATCACGCTGCTCGGCGACGCGGCCCACCCCATGCTGCCGTTCATGGCGCAGGGCGCCAACCAGGCGATCGAGGACGCGATGGACCTGGCCGCCTGCCTGGCCGACGCGCCGGCCGGGGCGATCCCCGGGCGTCTGGCCCACTACGAGGCGCTGCGCATCCCGCGCACGGCCGAGGTCCAGCGCGGCTCCCGCGGCAACGCGGGCATCCTGCACCTCCCGGACGGCCCCGCCCAGCGCCGCCGGGACGCCCAGATGGCGGTCCACGCGGCCCTGCACGACCGCGCGGCGCTCTACGCCCACGAGACGGGCCGCAGCGTGGTGCCGGCTTGATCCATCCGGAAACTCACCGAAACATGGAGGAAGGGAACCTTTCTCCCCTGCCGTCACGCCACTCCGGCCGCTCCGGGCCGTCGCATGTCAGTGCCCGCTTCTACGATGCGGCGCATGCCTGAGTGGATGCAAGTCGACCTGCCTGTCAGTGAGTTCGGTTGGCATGACGAGGTGAATCTCGTGTTCGCGCGCGGGATGGGGCTCGACGTGCTTGCCGAGGGGTTGCGGGGGCTGCGGCGGGAGCCGTTGGTGAGCGGGGAGGGGAACGGGTGGGTGTGGGTGGTGCACGACATGCTCAACGCCGGGATCGAGGACTTCGACCCCGTGTCGTACGGGGAGCTGGGGACCGCCGGTGAGCTCGTCGTGTTCGTGACCGAGCCGTGCAGCGCGAAGGCACATCCACCGCACTTCGAGTACTACCGGGACGGGCGGCTCATCACCTGGTTCAGCTTCGAGGACCTGACGCAGCGCCCCGGCGACAACCCGGACTACCTGTCCGCCGAGCTGCTGGAGGCGAAGCTGATCGGGCCCGGCTCCGAGTGCGAGCGGGAGGGGCAGGACGGGCACGACTGCTTCGACCACCACTACGAGGACCACGACCGCATCGTCCGGGCCGTCGCCGGCTTCTTCGCACTGCCCTCCCCGCCGCTGTCGCCGGAGGTGACGGCCGCGTGACCTGGCTCGCCCCGGCCACCTTCCTCACGTTCTGCCGGGGAATCCCCCTGGCAGACCTCACCGGCTTCTTCGCCGAAGCCGGCCTGCCCGCCGACGCCTCCGGCACGGAGCACGGCTGGGCCTGGCTGACCCACCACCCGGGCACCACCGCCGACGGGGGCGCCGTCCAGGAGCTCGGCCAGTACATCACCGGCTTCCGGTACACGGACCGCGTGCGGGACCAGCAGAACGTCGACATGGTCTTCCTGGCCTCCACCCCCGCGTGCGCGTGCGGCACCGCGTACGCGGTGCCCCACTGCGCCGAGCACCCGTACCAGTTCGCCTACAGCCGCGGCGGTTTCGCCGTCTGTCTCTTCAACGTCGGTGCCCGCCGGGAGTCCCACCGCTTCGGCGGCCAGGCCGACCTCTTCATCCGCCGGTTCCTGGAGCAGGGCATCGTCGGCCGCACCACCCGCTACGACTCCGAGCCGGGCTTCAACCCGGACGGCACCCACACCGTACGGATCATCGCCGAGCACTTCGGCCTCCCGGCGGCGCCCCTCGGCCGGACCGGCCCGTGAGCGCCGGAGCCTCAGGTCCGAGCGCTCGTCCAGGCGTCCGTCGTACTTGAGTACGCGTGCTCATGACGCCCCCCGCACCGCTCCCCGATCCTGGTCGTATGACGAATCGGGGAATCGTGGCGGCCGGGGCCGCGCTCGTCGGCGGGGTGCCTGTGGCCGCCTGGGGGCTGATGGGGCAGCAGAACTACGCCGGGCTGCCGGCCAGTGAGCTGGACTACGCGTTCCAGCCGTGGGACATCGGCGACGGCGTGGCCGCCGTCGCCGGGGGGATCGCGCTCGTGCTGGCGGTGGCCGGTGGCGTGGTACTCGTGCGGCGGTCCCTGCGCGGGGCGATGGACCAGCGCTGGTGGGGCGTCCTCGGGCCGCTGGTGGCACTCGGGCTCATGGCCGGTGTGGGGTGGCGGATCCTGACCGCGGGGGGCATCGGAGCCAACATCGGCGCCGGGCTGCTGATCATCTTCGGTACGCCGATCGCCGCCGGGCTGCTGCTGTGGTCCCTGGCGTGGGCGTTCTGGCTGGCCACCCAGGGCCGGGGGCACGAGGGCGGCGCGGAGTTGGGTGCCGCCTCCCGCGGGGTGTAGCGCCCGCGGGGGCTGACCGTGGCCGAAACTCCACGGCAGGGCGGCGACGGGAGGAACAACGCCGTTGTCTCACAGGCAAGTTCGCCTAGGTTGGTGAGCCGGTCCCCCTTCCCCGCCCCTCAGGAGGCCCCGCCGTGTCCGACGACAGCCTGCGCGACCGCATCGACACCTCCAAGCCGCACTCGGCCCGCTTCTGGAACTACTTCGTCGGCGGCAAGGACAACTACGACGTCGACCGCGAGATCGGCGACCAGATCAAGTCGATCTTCCCGGGCCTCGTCGACGTGGCGGTCACGAGCCGCCGGTTCCTGGGGCGCGCCGTCGGCTACCTCGCCGGTGAGCAGGGGGTACGCCAGTTCCTGGACGTCGGCACCGGGTTGCCCACCGCCGACAACACCCACGAGGTCGCCCAGCGGGTCGCACCCGACGCCCGGATCGTCTACGTCGACAACGACCCCATCGTGCTGGCCCACGCCAACGCGCTGCTCACCAGCACCCGTGAGGGCAGGACCGCCTACCTGGACGCCGACCTGTACGACCCCGAGGCCGTCCTGAAGGCCGCCGCCGGCACGCTCGACCTGTCCCGGCCCGTCGGCCTGATGATCCTCAACACCCTCGGCCACGTCGCCGACTACGAGCGGGCGCGCGAGCTGGTGCGGCGGCTGATGGCCGGGCTGCCGTCCGGCAGTCACCTGGTGATCAGCGACAGCACCGCGACCAGTGAGGGCATGATCGCCGCGTCGGAGGCGTACAACGCGAGTGGGGCCGTGCCGTACTACGTCCGGCCGGTCGCCGAGATCGCCGGGTTCTTCGACGGGCTGGAGCTGGTGGAGCCGGGGGTGGTGAGGGTTTCCGAGTGGCGAGCGGGGACCTCCGGTGATGCCGGTTCCGGTGCTGTCGGTTCTGGTGCCATCGGTTCTGGTTCCGTGGATGCGTACTGCGGGGTGGGGCGCAAGGCGTAGGTGCGTGGTCGGGTGCGGCGGGGTGGGGGCTGGTCGCGCAGTTCCCCGCGCCCCCAAGAAGGTGCCTCGCCGCGCAGGCCCGCCGCGCAGTTCCCCGCGCCCCCAAGAAGGTGCCTCGCCACGCAGGCCCGTCGCGTAGTACTCCGCGCCCCCAAGAAGGTGCCTCGCCACGCGGGCCCGTCGCGTGGTGCTCCGCGCCCCAGGAGGGAACCTCCGGCCGGCCTTCCGTCACCCGTCCGGGCCGGTCACCTCAGCTCTGGATCACCCCCACGCCATAATCAGGACATGCCCGACCCTCCCCCCGTCCCCGAGCCCATCGGCCGGCTTCTCGGTGATCTGCTGGCGGTGGGTGAGGGCTACTCCCTCGTCCTCGCCGGCGGATACGCGGCGCTGGCGCACGGGCTGGTGGAGCGGACCGGGCCGGACGTGGACCTGGCCACCGGGCACCCGGCCGCGCTGGAGGCCGTCGCGGACGCGGTCCGCAGCGGGCTGGTGGGGCGCGGCTGGCTCGTGCAGACCCTGGAGGCCGGGCCGCTGTCCGCCCAGTTCCTGGTGACCGACGCGCCGAGCGGCGTGGAGTGCCAGGTCGCCCTCCACAAGGAGGTGCTGTGGCGCCCGGCCGTCGAGACGGGGCTCGGTCCCGCGCTCTCCCTCGACGACCTCGCCGGCACCCGGGTGCGGGACCTGGCCGACCGCGGTCTCGCCCGCGACCTGGTCGACGTCCGGGCCGCCTCGGCCCTCTGGAGCCACCCCGAACTCGAGGAGCTCGGCCGCCGCCACGCCCCCGACACCTTCGACCTCACCGACCTCCAGGCCCGGCTGACCGGCACGGACTGGCTCGACGACAGGGCGTTCACCGCACAGGGCCTCGACGGGCCGTCCGTCGCCGGGCTGCGCCGCTGGGCCCAGGAGTGGGCCGACGACATCGCGGAACGCCTCATCGAGGGCGGGGCCCCGGACGAGGAGTGACCCGCGCGACCCCGCACGTGGACCTACCGGTCGGTACCCTGAGCCGATGGGGAACTGGGCAGCCGGGCACGTGGGGGTCGTCGCCGCGCTGGTGCGCGCGGCGTTCCTGGTCGACGGTGTGTACGCGGAGGCCGGCCGGGCGTACGGACTGACGCCCCAGCAGGGGCAGTTGCTGTGCGTGCTGATGCACCAGCCGTACGGGATGAGCGAGCTCGGCGAGACGCTGGGGCTGGCGAAGTCGAGCCTGACCGGGCTGGTGGACCGGACGGTGCGGCGCGGACTGGTACGGCGGGAGGCCGACCCGCGTGACGGGCGGGCCGTGCGGGTGGGGCTGACGGACGAAGGGGCCGCGCTCGCGGGGAAGTTCTACGCCGAGACCTGCCGTCGTATGGAGGCACTGCCGTCCGGGCTGAGCGGCGCCGAGCGGGATCGGCTTGCCGTCCTGCTGTCACGGGTCGTGGCGGACAACGAGGTTCCCGAGGTGTTCGTGGAGGGTGGAAGGGCCGTGGTCTCCGGCGGCTCACCGTCCTGAGCCGGTTTCGCAGCTCACCGTCCTGAGTTCCTCCCGCCTCGCCGCGCCCATCAGCAGCAGCGTCACCCCCGCCGACCCGACGGCCATCACCGTCATCGCCCGGGCGGGGGAGGTCAGTTGGGCCAGTGAGCCGGCCAGTGCCGCCGCGACCCCCTGCATCGTCAGCATCCCCGCGGAGTGCAGCCCCAGGGCATGCCCCGACAGCTCGTCGGGGGTGAGGGCCACCAGTCGCTCCTGCTGCACGAGGCTCGCGCCGAACCCCACGGAGGCCAGCGTCACCGCGGCCGCCGCGAGCGGAAGCGCCGGGTGCAGAAGGAACGGCAGGTACGGGACGGCCAGGAGCAGCAGGAGCGGGAAGCCCAGGCGGGGGCGCAGGCGTGGCGGCAGTACGCGGCCGACCAGCACGTCCCCGGTGAGCATGCCCAGCGCGGCGCAGGCGAACAGGGTGCCTGCGGAGTCGGGGACGTAGGAGACGTAGAGGGATTCGCAGCCGACGACCAGGCCGTTGGGGATCCACAGGGCCAGATAGACCTGGCGGCGGGGCGGCGAGGACCAGAGCAGGGCGTTGGCGCGCCAGGTCGCCGACGCCGAGGGGCGGCCCGTCGCACGGGGCGGGCGGGAGGACAGGCACAGGCGGATCACGACCGCCGCCACGGCGTACAGCGCCGCCGCGAGCAGCAGGCCCGTCCGCGGTGAGAGGACCGCCACCAGGACGCCTCCGGTGGCGAACCCGATGATCTGCATGACCCCCGACATCATGTTGAAGACCGAACGCCCCAGCAGGTAGCCGTCCTTGGAGAGGATCTCGTTCACCAGGCCCCAGCGCACTCCCCCGCCGAGCGAGGCGGCCAGACCCTGGCCGACGAGGACGGCGAAGACGCCCCAGAGGGGCAGCGCGGGCAGGGCGAGCACGGCCGTGCCGGCGGCGAAGGCGAGGGAGATGCCGGTCAGCGTGGACCGCGGGGGCAGACGGTCGGCGCCCGACAGCAGGAACGTCGCCCCGAGCACCTGGGTCAGCGACGGCCCGAACATGCTCAGCGCTGACAGCAGGGGCGAGTCCGTCGCGCGGAACACCAGGACGCCCAGGGCCAGTCCACTGACCGTCTGGGCCACGACGGTGGCCGAGGAGGCGAGGAAGAGAGGGGTGAACTCCGGGGTGCGGAAGAGCTGCCGGTAGCTGCGCATGCGGCGAGTCTCCGGCGGGCGGCGAGGGCTCGTTATTGTTTCGCCGGGACGCGAAAGGTCGGGCCCGCGAAAGGGGGGCGGCGTGGGCTGGTGGCAGATCAACGCCGACACCCTGGCCGGGAGCCGGTTCGTGATCTCGCCGTTCGCCGAGGCCTTCGCGAGTCTGCGGCTGCTGCACGGGGCCGAGGCGGCGCATCCCGGCGAGCGGCGGTGGCTCGACGCCCATCTGCCGGCCTACCGGCGGCGGCTCGCGGGCGACCCGGTGACCGCGCAGCTGATCCACGCGGGGATCGGGCGGGAGTGGACGGCCGACTTCCTCACCCCCACCCCGCGCGAGGGGGAGACCTTCGAGCAGGGGGTGGCGCGGGTGCGGGCGGCCGACCCGGAGGCGGCCCGCGCCGACCTCACCGTCTCGCTGCGCGGCCCGGTTCCGGCCCGGCTGCACCGCGGCGACCTCCCGGAGCGCGCCGCGGACCTGCTGACGTACGTCTGGACCACGGCCGTGGAGCCGTACTGGCCGCAGCGCCGGCGCGTCCTGGAGGCCGATGTGGTCGCGCGGACCGCGCAGGTCAGCCGGGGCGGCTGGGCGAGCGCGCTGGACACGCTGCGGCCGGGCACGCAGTGGCTCGGGGAGAACCGGCTCCAGGTCAACGCGCACGAGTACCCGCCGCGTGAGCTGTCCGGCGCGGAGCTGGTGTTCGTGCCCATCACGACGCAGCGCATCGGCTGGGTGGCGTGGGAGGGGACGGACCGGTACGCGCTGGTCTACCCGTGCGCCGGGGCGCTCGCCGACCCCGACGGCAGGCCCGTGCCCGCGAGCCTCGGCGCGCTGCTGGGCACCGCCCGCGCCGGGGTGCTGGTCCGGCTCGGCTCGCCGCTGAGCACCAGCCAGCTGGTCGCCGTGACCGGGCAGGGGCTCGGCTCGGTCGGGCGGCATCTGCGGGTGCTGCTGGACGCCGGTCTGGTGGAGCGATGGGGGTCCCCCCTGGTCGAGCGGAGCCGAGAGCTTGGGGGAGGGCGGGCAGGTCGGTGCTGTACTCGCGGACGGCGGCGGGGCAGGTCCTGGTGGAGGCCACCGAGGCCCGGACCCGGCCCGGCACCCGGCGGAGCTAGGGTCTGCTCATGACGACTACCAACGGTTCCTCTCCCCTCGACGTCGAGATCGGTGCGCTGCAGGGCGGCCCGGCCGACCTGTCCCAGTACGCGGGCAAGGCGGTGCTCGTGGTGAACGTCGCCTCCAAGTGCGGCCTGACCCCGCAGTACACGGGCCTGGAGAAGCTTCACGAGCAGTACGCCGGGCGCGGCTTCAGCGTCCTCGGCGTGCCCTGCAACCAGTTCCTCGGGCAGGAGCCCGGCAGCGCCGACGAGATCGCCGAGTTCTGCTCGGCCACGTACGGCGTGACCTTCCCGCTGACCGAGAAGGTGGAGGTGAACGGCGAGGGCCGGCACCCGCTGTACGACCGCCTGACCGGCTTCGCGGACGCCGAAGGGCACAGCGGGGACATCCGCTGGAACTTCGAGAAGTTCCTCATCGGCCGCGACGGGCGGGTCGTCGCGCGCTTCTCGCCGCAGACCGAGCCGGACGCGGCGGAGGTCATGGCGGCGATCGAGGCCCAGCTGGCCTGACGGCCGCTGCTCGACCTTGCCTCTGGTGGCTTGACCTTGCCTCTGGGGCTTGACCGTGCCTCTGGGGCAGGCCCGAGCGTCCTCGTCATCGGGCGGACGAGCCGCCGGGAGCTCTACTTCGCGGACTGGGCGGCGGCGGGGCCCGAGGATGCGGTGTGTGACGTGGCGTTCCCGGTGAGCTGATGCCTCTGGGGCAGGCCCGCGGGCACAGCGGAGCCCTCTCGGCTAGGACGGCGATGCTGGTCGAGAGGGCTCTGTCGGTGGTGCTTGTGGTGCTGTCGATCGCTGGGTCAGGCCTTGACCGAGGCCACGAAGGCGTTCCAGGCGTGGGCGGGAAACGCCAGCTTGGGGCCCTCGGGGATCTTGGTGTCCCCGAGCTCCAGGGCCTCGGCGACGGTCGACCTGACCATCACACACGCGCCGTTGTTGTTGGTGTAGGAGGACGTCGTCCACGTTTCCGTGGCGCCCAGACGAATTGCCATGTTCGCTCCGTTGCCAGTTGCGTTTACGCCAACCCGTGCTGGTGGTTGGCGTGATCGACGCTACTCGCCAACATCCTCGTACGGAGCAGTCATTCACTCGACCGGATGGCATATTCCAGAGGAGACTTCCAGTCCGGCGTGTCAGGGGTGTAGCATCCCGCGTTTTGCCCGACGGTCAACCTCCGGTGGCGCTCAGCGCGCGTACTCCTTCGCCACGTTCTCGATGAGCTGCCGGGACTGGTCCACGTTCAGCGACTGAGCGCGCAGGTGCTCGTACATCACCGTGTACTTCTGCACGTCGAGCGGCTTCTCCAGATACAGGTCGCTGGTGACGCCCTCGATGTAGACCACGCTGGAGTCGGCCGCATCGGCGAACTCCAGGATCGAGTACTGGCCGTTGATGCCCGCGTGCGCGCCCACCTCGAACGGCAGGACCTGCACGGTGATGTGGGGCAGCTGCGACATCTCGATGAGGTGCTCCAGCTGCTCGCGCATCACCGGCCGGCTGCCGACGACCCGGTGCAGGGACGCCTCGTCCAGGACCACCCACAGCCGCAGCGGTTCGGTGTCGGCGGTGATCCGGCCCTGCCGGCGCAGCCGGACCTCGACGCGCTTGTCGTTGTCCGCGTCCGACGCCTCGGGCGAGCCGCCGCGGATGATGGCCTCGGCGTACGCCCGGGTCTGCAACAGGCCGGTGATGATCTGGGGTTCGTAGACCCGCAGTGACTCGGCGTCCGTCTCCAGGCCGATGTAGACGCTGTAGGGGATGTCCCCGAAGGCGTGCCACCAGCCCTGCTGCCGGGAGTCCTTGGCCATCTGCATCAGCGAGTCGACGATGCGCTGGTCCTCCACCTCGTAGACCCCGCACAGGTCGCGGACGTCGCGCTGGCTGATGCTGCGCCGTCCGTTCTCCAACCGGCTGATCTTCGACTGCGACACCAGCAGCCGCTCGGCCACCTCTTCGGCCGTCATGCCCTTGAGCTCACGGAGCCTGCGGAGCTCCTGGCCCAGCCGGCGCCGCCTGACGGTGGGATTGACATTGGACGCCACGGGACGTGCACCTCCGGCTGCGTGCCTCTACTTTGCGTATCTGCTGTTGAGCAGACTGCCACCAAGGTGCTCACCACCGCTGGGAAACGGTGGATATGCGACGGGTACACGCCAGTTCGGGCACGGCACGCCGAGCGGGGCGAAGAGAGTGTGTGCTCTCTTCGCCCCGCTCGGACAGCGGCTCCCGTGACCGGGTTCGTGGGTCCCGTTGGTGCGTGTCCCGGTCGTGGGTCGTGCCGGCGCGGCGCGGCTCAGTGGGCCGCGACGCGCGCCATGCTTCCGTGGCGTGGCTGCATCGGAACCCCCCGAGCGGGCTCCGCTGCGGGCCTGGTGCCGCCGGTGGCCTGACGGCCGGACGGTGCCGGGTTGCGGCGCGGCTGGGCCGCGACGCCGTTCTGGACGTCCATCACCGCGTGCGCGACGAGACCGCCCATGGGGTCGTGCCTGATCAGGTCCCTGAGCCGGGAGCGAGAGGAGCGTCCCTCGTTGCCCGGGTACAGGTGCTTGCCGAGGCCGACCGCATGGGCGAGGGCCGCGAGTGCCGCGGTCCGCGGGTCCGGCGGTACGCCGGTGCGGATCGCGGAGTCCAGCCGGGCCTTGATCTCCCGGCTGATCTCGGTGTCCGTCGCCTGGTAGCGAGTCGTCGGCAGCACCCCGCACATCTGGCCCGCCACGGCATGCACCATGCCGCACCGCTCCAGATGCGAGAGGTAGGTCTGGCGCAGCCCGAGACGCGGCCCGCCAATCCAGTGGACGGCTCGCACGGGAGCGCCACGCCTTCGCAGCAACTCCAGTGCGCAGTCCAGTGTTGGATCTCCTGTCGGCCGTGGCGCCACCACGGCGATACGATCCCCGTCTGGGGCTATCCGTCCGGCCAGCGCCAGCTCTACTAGCTGTGCTCCGGCCAGACCCAGGTCGAGCGACTGCGGCTGTGCGGTGGTACCCGTGGTCGGGTCCAACGCCAGCAGCAGAAGCTCCTCCGGAAGTGTTCTGCGGCTCCTGCCCATCCATGCCTCCCCGCGTGGATGAAAGACAGGGTGACCCCTCTCACATTGGTCTGTCGAGGGTGCGTGACCGGTTCGTAGTGGAACCAGTAGGTATGTCGTTCTCGTCTACCGGATCGGTTTGGCCCGCACACAGGACACTGGTACATGGTTCGGACAGCGCCGGAGCGGTGTCACGGGCGGCGGTTCACGGTTCGGTACGCGCACGCGGGGAACAGCGGCGCGAGGAGGAGGCATCGGTGGCGGGCGAGTCCCCCGACAGGTCGAAGCAGCGCGAGTCGTCGGCACGAGAGACGTCGGGGAGCGCGAGTCCGGTTCCGGAGGCCAGGAGTGAAGCCGCGGCCGATCCGCGGCTCGCGGTGGCCCGGGACGCGGAGAAGTCCGCGGCACGAGGCGGTGCCGACACGGCGACACGCGTGCTGTCCACGCGCACGGCCGAGGACCCGGAGAACACGGGGCGCGCCGCGGGCGACTCGGAGCCGGAGGACGACACGGGCCGGGGCGAGAGCGCCGCGAACACCGCGAACACGAAGAGCGCCGCGGGCGACGCCGGGCGGGCTACGGGTGACGCGGACGCCGAGGGGACCGGGAGCGACTCGGACACCAAGAGCGCGGCAGGCGACGCCGGGCGGGCTACGGGTGACGCGGACGCCGAGGGGACCGAGGGCGACTCGGACACGGAGAGCGCGGCGGGCGACGCCGGGCAGGCTGCGGACGCCAAGAGGACCGAGGGCGACTCGGACACGGAGAGCGCGGCGGGCGACGCCGGGCGGTCCGGGAGCGGCTCGGAGACCGGGGACGCCGAGGGCGACTCGGGCACCGAGGACGCCGCCGCTGACGCAGGGGAAGGTGCTTCCGGCCCCTCCGGGGCGTCCCAGGCGTCCAGGGCCGGCGAGGCGGCCGCCGACGCCGGGGGCACCGACGGGCGGCTGCGGGATGTCGTCGCCGCGTGGGTCGCCTCCGCGGACGGGGGCGAGGAGTCTGCCGCCGCCAAGGGTGACGCCAAGAACGCCGAGAACCCCAAGGGCGCCCGAGAGGCCGCCGAGCGCACGGACAAGCCCGCCGGGGCCGGCACGGACGGCCGGGAGGCCGGGAAGGCCGGGAAGGCCGCAGGGGCGTCGGAGACCCCGTCGGACGCCGAGGACACGGACCACGGCGCTGACGACACCGCCCACCGCGAGGCCGAGTCCGACGAGGTCGCCCAGGACGCCGCCGACGCCGACGAGCCCGAGGCGGACCGTTCCGCCAAGGGCGGCGGCACCGGCACCACCGCCAAGGCCGCCTCCACGCCCGCGGACCCGCGGGTCTCCGGCGACGCCGAGCCCGACTCGAAGACCCCCGCCGCCAAGACCGCATCCAAGGCCGCCGCACCCAAGGCCACCGACGCCGCCGGAACCAAGACCCCGGCCGAAACCCCCAAGTCGGGCAAGCCGGACCGGACTGACGGTTCGACCGACGACGACGGCCCCGCCGAGCGCCCCGTAGACCAGCCCACCGCCGTCTTCAAGACCCTGCGGCCGCCGGTCGATCAGCCCACCACCATGCTGAAGCTCGGGGGCGCGGCCAAGGACCTCCCGAAGTCGGACCTCCCGAAGACGGACGCTCCGAAAACGGACGCCCCGGAGAAGGACGCCCCGGAGAGGGACGCCGAGCGGACCAGCAAGTTCGTCGCGCTCAAGCCCCTGGACGACCCGGCGGCGAGGAAGCCCGTCGCCCCGGCCGAGGCCACCGCGCCCGTCCCCACCGTCGGCCCCGAGCGGACCACGCAGCAGCCGCTGCCGCCCAAGCCGCCGCTGGATCTGCTGGCCGAGCTGACCAACACCCCGCCGCCCCCGGAGACGCCGCTGCGGACGGCGGCCCGGCGGGTGAAGATCTGGACGCCGCTGGTACTGCTGCTGATCGTGGTCCTCGGGGTCGTGCAGAGCGTGCGCCCGCTCCCCTCGCCCACCCTCGAACTGACCGCCGAGGACAGCTACACCTTCGACGGCGGCAAGGTCGACATCCCCTGGCCCGCCGACGGCCAGGCCGCGCTGGACGTCCAGGGCATCGGCACGTTCGGATCCTCCGGCGAGCAGAAGCCCGTGCCCATCGCGAGCGTCGCCAAGGTCATGACCGCCTACGTCATCCTGCGCGACCACCCGCTCAAGAGCGGCGAGGACGGACCCGAGATCCTGATCGACCAGGCCGCGCAGGACCAGTCCGACGCCGGACAGGAGTCCACCGTCGATGTCACCAAGGGCGACAAGATCACCCAGCGGGAGGCCCTGGAGAGCATCCTGATCGCGTCCGCGAACAACGTGGCGCGACTGCTCGCCCGCTGGGACTCGGGGTCCGAGAAGGCGTTCGTACAGAAGATGAACGACGCCGCCGCGGACCTCGGCATGAAGAACACGACGTACACCGACCCGTCGGGCCTGAACAACACGACCGTCTCCACGGCCGTGGACCAGGTGAAGCTCGCCCGGGCCGCCATGCTCCAGCCGGTGTTCCGCGAGGTCGCGACGATGATGTCGTACGTCGACTACAAGCAGAAGAAGCACGACAACTGGAACCGCCTGGTCGGCTACAACAACGTCACCGGCATCAAGACCGGCACCACCACCTCGGCGCTCGGCAACCTCGTCTTCGCGGCCAAGAAGGACGTGAACGGCGAGGTCCACCGGATCATCGGCGCGGTCGTGCGCCAGCCCGCCGGCGGACCGGACAACACGATCCTGGGCGCCGCGCTCCACGAGGGCGACAAGCTGATCCGGGCCGCGCAGGGCGCGCTGGAGTCGGCGACGATCCTGAAGAAGGGCGACGTCGTCGGGTACGCGGACGACGGTCTCGGCGGCCGTACGCCGGTCGCCGTCACCGAGGACGTCACGGCCGTCGGCTGGGCGGGCCTGTCCGTCAAGCTGACGTTCGCCGGTGACGACCTGCCGCACACGGCCAAGGCCGGCACCAAGGTGGGCACGCTCACCGTCGGTGACGGAACGACCAGCGCCGTGAAGGTTCCGGTCGCCCTCCAGAAGGACCTGGTGGAGCCGGGCCTCGGGGCCAAGCTCACCCGCCTCGGCTGACCCGGGGCGGCCGCAGCACCGCACTCCGCCGGCAACGGCCCGTCCGGGCGCCGCCCGGCGGGGTGCGTGCTAGCGTCCCGAACCGGGACAGGTCGCCGCCCGCGGCGGCGTGGCGGCGGAAGCCGAGAACAGAAGACGGGACACGGGGAGTGCCTTCGAGTGGCCACTGCGGAGCCGACACGCGCAGACGACGCCGAACCGGGCTCGGTACCAGGCCCGCGAATAGGCCTGCCCGAAGCGGCGGAAGACGGTGCGCCCGGGAGCGGCGCGGCTGAGGACGGCGGTTCGCGGTTCGAGTGGCCCGCGCCCGTCCTGGCGCTGCGTGAACGCATGCTGCGGCACCCGGTCCTGTCCGTCACGGGCCTGGCCGCGGCGCTGCACATCCTCTGGTTCTTCACGTTCGCGAACAGCGGCGGCGATCTGGCCGCGCAGGACGCGTGGGCCGAGTTCGTCGGCCGGCACCCGGACTCGGCGTACAACCTCGCCTGGTACGGCGGGATGCACCCGGTGTCCTACAGCGTGGTGTCGCCGTATCTGATGTCGGTGCTCGGCGTGCGGACGACGATGATGATCGCGGGGACGGTCTCCGCCGGGCTGCTGACCCTGCTCCTGCTGCGCAGCCGTTCCGTGCTCAATCCCCTGTGGGCCTCGCTCGCGGGCGTGTTCGGCCTGTTCTGCAACGCGGTGTCCGGGCGGGTGACGTTCGGTCTCGGCATGATGTTCGCGCTCGGCGCGGTCGCCGTCGTGTTCTGCTGGCCGTACCGGTGGCGGTACAAGCGCTGGGCGAAGGCACTGAGCGCGGCGCCGCTGGCCGCGCTGGCCACCATGGCGTCGCCGGTCGCGGGCCTGTTCGTGGGCCTGGTGGCGGTTGCGCTGTTCCTGCAGAAGCGGCGGCCGGGCGCGTGGGCACTGGGGCTGGCGCCGACCGCGGTGGTGGCGGTGTCGGCGTGGCTGTTCCCGTTCTCGGGCACGCAGCCGATGATGATCGGCTCGGTGCTGCTGCCGCTCGCGTTCTCGGTCCTGGCCTATGTGCTGGTGCCGCGGGACTGGAAGACGGTCCGGCTCACGGCGGCGGTGTACGGCCTGGGGGTCGTGCTGGTGTGGCTGATCAGCTCCCAGATCGGTTCGAACATCACGCGGCTGGCGATGCTGTTCGCCGGGGTCGCGCTGGTCGCCGCGCTGCCGTTCACGGTGCCGCGCAGCCGCCGGTGGTACGCGGCCGTGGTGGCGCTCTGCGGTTTCGGCGTGTGGATCGGCTTCAAGACGGTCGACGACATCGTGCACACGGCCCCCGCGGCGTCCTGGTCGCGCGAGCTCGCACCGCTCGTCAACGAGTTGCAGGAGGTCGGCGCCGAGAAGGGCCGGGTGGAGGTCGTGCCCGCCCGCTCCCACCGCGAGGCCTCCGCGCTCGCCCCCTACGTCAATCTGGCCCGCGGCTGGAACCGCCAGGCCGACATGGAGCGCAACCCCCTCTTCTACGACGACACGCTCAACTCGGCGAACTACCACGAGTGGCTGAAGCGCTGGGCCGTGCACTACGTCGTGCTGCCGAAGGGCGAACCGGACGGTGACGGGGGTCAGCGGGAGCGGGCGCTGGTGCAACGCGGGCTGCCGTATCTGACCCAGATCTGGGGCAACGACACCTGGCAGCTGTTCCGGGTGACCGCCCCGACCTCGCTGGCCGAGCCGAACGCCGTGGTCGACCGGGCCGAGCAGGGCGAGATGGTCCTCCAGGTGAAGAAGGCGGGCCGGGTCCTGGTCCGCATCCCCTACTCGCCCTGGCTGAGCATCGTCGACGCGGAGGGCAAGAGCCTGAAGCCGCCGCAGGAGACGGAGGAGTCCAGGAACCGTCCCGAGGGTGAGCCGAGGACGTATGTGAACGTCAACGGCTGTCTGGCGGAGACGGAGGAGGACGCGCACGGCGACAAGTGGACGGAGCTGCTGGCCCCGAAGGCCGGGACCTACCGCCTGGCGGCGCCGTACCAGTTCCCCCGTGGCACGCCGTGCCCGGAGGAACTGCGCTGAGCCGGTCCGTCGCACCCCACTGAACCCCTCGTTCCCGTTCGATTACAGTGCTGAGCTGTCGTACGTATGGACGGTGCCCCGGGGAGGTCTAGGTGGGTGCGACTGCCGGCGCCGTCTGGGGCCGTACAGAGCAGCAGGACTTCCGCAGCCGGGTGCGCGGGACCCTGCTCGGCGTGGCCGTGGGAGACGCGCTGGGCACGCCGGTCGACAGGCTGGGCATCGCGGCGATCCGGGAGGCGCACGGGGCGGAGGGCCTGGTGGACCTGGCCCCCGCCTACGGCAGACGCGGCGCGGTCACGCACCTCACCCAGCTCACCCTGTTCTCCGTAGACGGGCTGATCCGGGCCCAGGTCAGACGGGACACCGGCGCCTGGCATCCGCCGACCGATCTGCACCGGGCGTATCTGCGCTGGGCCGCCACGCAGCGCGACTGGGGGCCCGACGAGCGCCGCAAGGAAGACGGGTGGCTGGCGCGGGAGGAGTGGCTGTACGCGCGGCGCGACCCCAGTCGCCCCCTGCTGCTGGGGCTGGGCGACGAGACCATGGGGACCCCGGAGGCGCCGAAGAACCCCGGGGAGGCCGGGGCCGAGGCCGCCGCCCGGTCGGCGCCCTTCGGGCTGCTGGTGGGCTGGGAGCCGCAGCTGGTCGCCCAGCTCGCCGTGGAGTGCGCGGCGCAGACCCACGGCCACCCCACCGCCTCCCTCGCGGCGGGCGCGTACGCCGTGATCGTGCACGCGCTGGCGCTGGGCGAGAGTCTCGACGCCGCCGTGCAGCGGGCCTTCGGGCTGCTGGCCGCCCGGCCGGGGCACCAGCCGGTGTCGGAGGCGCTGCAGCATGCGCTGGGCGCCGTGCGGCAGGGCATGCCGGGCCCGGAGCGGGTGGCCGAGCTGAGCGGGGCGGGTACGGCGGAGGGGCTCGTGGCCGCCGCCGTGTACTGCGCGCTGGTCGCGGCGGACGTCCGGCACGGGCTGTGCCTCGCGGTGAACCACGACGGCCCGTCCGCCACCACCGGCGCGCTGACCGGCGGCCTGCTCGGCGCGCTGCACGGGGAGACCGCCCTGCCGCCGGCCTGGCTGGCCGAGCTGGAGGGCCGCCCCACCATCCTGGAACTGGCCGACGACTTCGCCATGGAGATGACCCAGGGCCCGGCCCTGCACGGCCCCGCGGGCTCCTCCCCCGGCTGGCTCGCCCGCTACCCGAGAGCCTGATCCGGCCCCCACCCGTGCGACCGGGCGGCACGGGACCGGCCCCGGGGTCGGTGCCCTGCCGAGGGGTGGGCGCACGGTGGGGGGTGAGTGCACGGTGGGGGGTCACTCCTTGGCGAGTCGGATCACGTCGTCGGCCGGGCCGGCCGGTGCCGGGATCGTGGCCGACGCCGTGTCGTCCCCGTCCGTGTTGATGCGTTCGATGATCGCCAGCCGCTCCGGTGTGTCCTCCGGCCGGATGTAGCCGACGAGGATGTACAGGACCAGCGACACCGCCAGCGGGATCGAGACCTGGTACTGGAGCGGCACGCCGCCCTCGACGTTCCAGTTGACCGGGTAGTTCACCAGCCAGAAGGCGAACAGGCCCATCGACCAGCTGACCAGGGCCGCGGTGGGGCCGGAGCGGCGGAACGCGCGCAGCAGGCCCAGCATCATCGGGATCGCCATCGGGCCCATCAGGCCGGCCACCCACTTGATGACGACCGTGATGATGTCCTGGAACGCGGGCGAGTTGACCTGGGTCGCCGCCGCCATGGACAGTCCGAGGAAGACGACCGTGGCGATGCGGGCGACCCGCAGGCCCTGGTTCTGGTTCCAGGCCCGGGCCCGCGCCCAGATCACCGGCGCGCAGTCCCGGGTGAAGACGGCCGCGATGGCGTTGGCGTCGGAGGAGCACATGGCCATGGTGTGGGAGAAGAAGCCGACGATGACCAGGCCCAGCAGGCCGTGCGGCAGCAGCTGTTCGGTCATCAGGGCGTAGGAGTCCGAGCCGTCCGGCTTCTGCGACTCGACCAGCAGCGGCGACATCCACATGGGGAAGAACAGGACCAGGGGCCAGACCAGCCAGAGGATCGCCGACAGCCGGGCGGAGCGCTCGGCCTCCTTGGCGTTCGGCGTGGCCATGTAGCGCTGGGCCTGGTTGAGCATGCCGCCGTTGTACTCGAAGAGCTTGATGAACAGGAACGCGAGCAGGAACACCGTGCCGTACGGCCCGACCAGCGGCTTCCCGTGGCCCTGGAGTTCGGGCGAGTCCCAGACGCCGAAGAAGCCGCCGTGGTCGTCGAGGCGTACGAACACCGCCACGAACATCGCGATGCCGGCCAGCAACTGGATGATGAACTGGCCGAGTTCGGTCAGCGCGTCCGCCCAGAGGCCGCCGATCGTGCAGTAGATCGCCGTGATGCCGCCGGTGATGAGGATGCCCTGGTTGAGGGAGATTCCCGTGAAGACGGACAGCAGGGTCGCGATGGCCGCCCACTTGGCGCCCACGTCCACGATCTTCAGCAGCATCCCGGACCAGGCCAGCGCCTGCTGCGTCTTCAGGTCGTAGCGGTTCTTCAGGTACTCCAGCGGTGAGGCCACGTGGAGCCGGGAGCGCAGCCGGTTGATGCGCGGCGCGAACAGCTTCGACCCGATGGCGATGCCGAGGGCGATGGGGAAGGACCAGGTGACGAACGACGTGACGCCGTAGGTGTAGGCGATGCCCGCGTACCCGGTGAACATCACCGCGCTGTAGCCCGACATGTGGTGCGAGATGCCGGACAGCCACCAGGGCATCTTGCCGCCCGCGGTGAAGAAGTCGCTGACGTCGTCGACGCGTTTGTGCGACCAGACTCCGATCGCGACCATCACGGCGAAGTAGCCGATGAGCACGGCCCAGTCGAGACCGTTCATGTGCGCCCTCCCAGGGATCAGCCCGGGGCTCATCGTGGGCGCTGCCGCGTGAACACGACAAGTAACCGTAGGGTCAAAGGGAGGTAAAAATGTTCGGCGTGATGGCCTTGGTTCACCTACATGAACTCACCGCATCAGCTCCCCCGCGTTGACCAGCAATGACTGTCCGGTGATCGACCGCGCCCGGTCCGACGCCAGGAACACCGCCGCGTCGGCCACGTCCGCGTCCGTGGCCAGTTCGGGCAGCGCCATCCGCTCGGTCAGCCGCTCCAGGACGGCGCTCTCCCCCACCCCCTCCGACTGCGCCGCGAACCGCACGTACGCCCGCACCGGCGGCCCCCACATCCAGCCGGGCAGCACGGTGTTGACCCGGATCCGGTACGGACCGAGCTCCCGCGCGAGCGAGTACATGGCACTCGTCAGCGCCCCCTTCGACGCCGCGTACGCCGCCTGCCGCACCTGCGAGGGGGCGGCCACCGCCGACTGCGTCCCGATGAACACCACGGATCCGCCGGCCTCCTTGAGCGACGGCAGACAGGCCCGGGTCATCCGCAGCGTGCCCAGCAGGTTCACGTCGAGGACGGACCGCCAGGACTCGAAGTCGGCGTCCTCCAGGCCGCCGAAGTAGCCGTCCAGCGCGGCCACATGGACGACGGCGTCGATCCCCCCGAACCGCTCCCGCGCCACCCGGGCCAGCGCCTCGCACTGCGCCTCGTCACGGATGTCCGTGGAGCGGTACGCGGTGAGCTCCCCGCCGGGGTCGATCTCGCCGGCCGTCTTCGCCAGGCCCGCCTCGGTGCGGGCCCCGAGGACGGCACACCCTCCGTCCCGCACGACGGCCGCCGCGACCTGCCGCCCCAGCCCGGCCCCGACTCCCGACACGACGACCGTCTTTCCCGCGAGCAGTGACATGGCAGGACCTCCCCGGACCGGACCCTGGCGTTCAATCTGACGGAGCGTCAGAGTATGGGTCAGTCACCGACGAAGGGGAAGGGCATGAGCGAGGACACCCGCAGCGAGCTGTACGCCGAACTGGCCGCCGTCGGCCCCTACGGCACCCACCCCGGGCACGCCCTCATCACCATGGTCGAGCCGCGTCCCGGCCACGAGTACGCCTACAACCGCTGGTACGAGGACGACCACTACTACGCCGGTGCGATGGCCATGCCCTGGATGTTCGCGGGCCGCCGCTGGGTGGCGACCCGGGATCTGCAACTCCTGCGCCACCCCGAGAAGTCGGCGATCGCCCAGCCGGTCACCGCGGGCTGCTACCTCTCCACGTACTGGATCACCGCCGGCCGCTACGACGACCACATGCGCTGGACGGTCGCCGTCAACCAGCGCCTCAACCGGGACGCACGCGTCTACCACGACCGCACGCACGTCCTCACGGCGTTCCAGAACCACGAGGCGACGGTGTACCGCGACGGCGCGGCCGGCCCCCGGGACGTCCACGCGCTCGACCACCCCTACGCGGGCCTGGTCCTCCAGGTTGTCGAGGCGGACACCCCCGAGCGGCGCGCCCCGCTCCTGGAGTGGCTGCGCACCCGCCACCTGCCCAAACGCCTGGCGGGTTCCCCGGCCGCGCTGGTGACGGTCTTCAGCCCGACCCCCCTCCCCGGCGACCGCATGACCTATGTGAAGCAGGTCGAGGGCGTCGGCACCCGGCTGACGCTGCTGTGGTTCCTCCAGACGGACCCGAGGGAGTGCTGGGAGCCGTACTTCACCGGCCTCGACACGGCGGTGACGGAATCGGGGCTGGGCAGGGTGGAGTTGGTGGCCCCGTTCATCCCGACGGTGCCGGGGACGGACACGTACGTGGATCTCTTGCGCTGACATCGGCGCAGAAGAGCGCGGCCGCGTTGTCGTGGCACACGGCCCGGAGCCACTCCTCGCCGAGGTCCAGCCGTTCCAGGGCCTGGAGCTGGTGCAGGTACGGGTAGGGGATGTTGGGGAAGTCGGAGCCGAGCAGGATGCGGTCGCCGAGCGCGGCGAAGCGGGGCAGGGCCTCGCGGGGGTACGGCATGAAGTCCTCGGTGAAGTCCGTGAACGCCATCGTCGTGTCCAGCCGCACCTCGTCGTACCGCTCGGCGAGGTCGAGGAACTCCTCGTACTCGGGCATGCCCATGTGCGCGACGATCAGCCGCAGCCTCGGGTGCCGCGCCAGGACCCGCGCGACGGGCTCGGGGCCGGTGTGCTTGCCGGGCGCGGGCCCGGAGCCGCAGTGCATCACCACGGGTATCCCGGCCTCGGCCAGCACGCCCCACGCCGGGTCGAGCCGCTCGTCGGCCGGGTCGTACGCGCCCACCTGCACATGTGCCTTGAACACACGCGCCCCCGCCTCCACGGCCTCGCGGACGTACGTCTCCACGTCCGGCTCCGGGTAGAGGGTGGCGGTGTGCAGGCAGTCGGGGGTGCGGCGGGCGAAGTCGGCGGCCCAGCCGTTCAGCCACGTGGCCATGCCGGGCTTGTGCGGGTAGAGCATCGAGGTGAAGGCGCGCACACCGAAGTCCCGCAGCAGCGCCGCCCGCTCCTCCTCGGCCCTGCGGTACGTGATCGGCCACTCCAGCCCGCCGACCAGCGGCCCGTTGCTGTCGAAGTAGTCCCACACCTTGTGCAGTACGCGCTCCGGCATGAAGTGGGTGTGGACGTCGATCAGCCCGGGAAGTCCGAGCCGCCCCCAGAACCGCCGGACCTCACCGGCCTCCTCGGACGCCTTGCGCTGCTCACTCATGCCGGTCTCCGTCACGGGGTGCGGTCCCGCTCCTTCGAAGTCGTGGAGCGGGGCGGTGGGGTCACCGTAATAGGAGGGCATCTCCGTCCCCCCGGCCAGGGGTCGGTTCAGCCCACACCGTCTTGCCGTGAGCCGCCGTCTCCACCACCCCCCAGCGGTGCGCGTACGTCACAACCAAGGACGCCGCCCAGCCGGCGTTCCCCGCTGAAGTCCGGTCCGGTTTCCTGGAGTTCACGGCGGGGCACTGACCGGCGGGGTACACCCGAGGGCCGTGCGCGGGGAGAATGATCGCCATGGCCACCTCCTCCACATCACGCGGCGCGCTGTCACTCGCCGCCACCCTGCTCACCGCGACCATCGCCCTCTACATGGCGCTCGTCGCCTTCGGGAACATCACCGACTTCGGAACCAACCAGCAGTTCGTCCGGCACGTGCTGGCCATGGACACCACGTTCAAGGACGAGGACCTGATGTGGCGCGCCGTCACGAGCCAGGGGCTCCAGGACGCCGCCTACGTCGCCATCATCGTCTGGGAGACCCTCGCCGCGCTGGTCCTCATATACGGGAGCTGGCTGTGGGCCAGACGCGATGACGTGCGCGCCCGGCGGATGTCCACGTACGGGCTGCTGATGGTGATGCTGCTGTTCGGGGCCGGGTTCATCGCGATCGGCGGTGAGTGGTTCTCGATGTGGCAGTCGAAGAGCTGGAACGGGCTGGACGCCGCGACCCGGGTCTTCCTGTTCAGCGGGGTCGTGCTGCTCGTCAACCAGCTGTCGTCGCCCCGGTCGGCGGCCTCCGCTACCTGACCACCGTGACGGTCGTGCCGACCGTGCCGAACGCCCACAGTGCCGTGCCGTCCGCCTTCTTCATCCGGACCCCGCCCGTCTTCCCGCCGGAGGCGGCGGGCGGCGGTGAGGCGCCGTCGACCGCGTTGGAGAAGGCGACGGAGACCCCGTCCTTCGCGGCGAAGTACAGGATGTGCTCGATCTGGACGCCGTCCGAGCCGGTCGTGGCCGCGTTGCGCGACGACACCGTGTAGCTGCCCGGGTCGGGGCTGACCGACCCCGGCCAGACGGTGAACGTGCGGCGGGTCGCCTCGCTCGCGTCCACCAGCCAGACCCGCTTCTCGCCGAGGGAGTAGACGACGCGCCGGCCGGTGCCGGAGCCGTCGGGCACCTTCGCCGGGGCCGATGCCGTGGGGGTGGGCTTCGCCGAGGCCGTGCTGCTCGGCTTGGCCGAGGTGGCGGTGGGGTGCGAGCCCCGGTCCGCCTGCACGCCCAGGACCGTCACCGCGGCTATCGCTCCCACGGTCAGCCCGGTCACCCAGGCCCACGAAGGAAGTCGGGCAGGCACCGGCACGCATCTCCTCAGTCACGGGACCCCCCACCGAAGGGGGGTTCCGATCATCGTACTGCGCACCCGCCGACCCCCTGTCCCGCCGTCCCCTGTGCCTCCGTCCCTCTGCCCCTCCGCTCCCTCAGCGGCCGTCGGCGGTCTTGCGGACCGGGACCGGGCCCGCGCCGGCGCCGCGGGCGGCGTAGCGCGGCGTGCGCACCGGGGCCGGGTAGGAGAGGTGCACCAGCCGGGTCTGCTCCTGGCGCATGTGCATGAGCGACTCGAGGATGTAGCCCACGAGCAGCACGAGCGCCGCGATGGTCATGATCGCGGCGGCGAGGATCGCCGTGGGGACCCGGGGGACGGTGCCGGTTTCGACGAAGTCGGCGATGACGGGGATGCCGAGGATGACCGAGACCAGGGCGAGCAGGCCCGCGAGCAGGGTGTGGACCAGCGAGGGGCGCTCGCGCCGCGCCAGGTCGAGGATGACCCGCAGGATGCGCCAGCCGTCCCGGTAGGTGCGCAGTTTGCTCTCGCCGCCGGCGGCCCGGACCCGGTAGTCGGTGAGGATCTCCGCGGTGGGCAGCCGCAGGTGCAGCGCGTGGATCGTCATCTCGGTCTCGGTCTCGAACTCGCGGGCCAGCGCGGGGAAGGACTTCACGAAGCGCCGCGAGAAGACCCGGTAGCCGCTGAGCATGTCGGTCACGTCGTTGCCGAACAGGGATCTGACCGCCCCGGTGAGCAGCTTGTTGCCGACCGCGTGCCCGGCCCGGTAGGCCCCGTCGACGGTCACCCGGCGGGCTCCGACGACCTGGTCGTACGGCCCTTCGAAGAGCAGGTCCACCAGGTCGCGGGCACGGGAGGCGTCGTAGGTGTCGTCGCCGTCGATGATGAGCAGCGCGTCGGCGTCGACGTCGGCGAAGGCGCGGCGGATGACGTTGCCCTTGCCCTTGCGGGTCTCCTCCCGGACGATCGCGCCCGCGGCCCGGGCGACTTCCACGGTGCGGTCGGTGGAGGCGTTGTCGTAGACGTAGACGACGGCCTCGGGCAGGGCCGCGCGCAGGTCGCGGACCACCTTGCCGACGGCCGCCTCCTCGTTGTGGCAGGGCACGACACACGCGATCGTCGGTTCCACGACCACTCCTCACTCGACCGGGTTCCGCACACCGTCGGCACCTCATACATCAGCACCTCATACAGTCGGACATAGTGCGATATGAGCGCGCCTGACCGGATGGCGCGTGCCGGGTCGTTACGCTCGCCGGGTGCCGGTCCTCGACTCTGTGACGCTGCGCGCGCGTGACGCCATCAAGGGCATCTGGCGTGAGGCCGCCAAGTTCGGCGTCGTCGGGGCCCTGGCCTTCGTCGTCGACAACGGCGGCTACAACCTGCTCGTCTTCGGCCTGCCCGGCGGCGCGGAGGGCGGGGTGATGCGGACCGCTCCCGTGCAGGCGTCCGTCATCGCCACGACCGCGGCCGCGCTCTTCAGCTGGGTCGGCAACCGCTACTGGACCTACCGCGGCCGGCACCGCGAGAAGGTGACCCGCGAACTGCTGCTGTTCCTCGTCGCGAACGGGGTCGGCCTCGCCATCACCGCGGGCACGGTCTACGCCTCGCGGCAGCTGCTCGGGCTGGACTCGCCGCTCAGCGACAACACCGCCCGCATCCTCGGCTGGGTCCTCGCGACGCTGTTCCGCTTCTACGCCTACCGGCGCTACGTCTTCGTCGCATCCTGAGCCGCTAACATCCGACATATGGGACAAAAGCCTACGGTGGCGCGTGCGCAGCGCTGGGTCTGGGTTCTGGCCGCCGTCGCCGCGCTCTGCTGCCTGGCCACGGTCCTCGTCTTCGCCCCCGGCTTTCTGAGCCCCGACAGTCTCGACCAGCTCCGGCAGGCCCAGGGCAAGGCCCCCCTGACCGACTGGCATCCGCCGGTGCTGAGCCTGGTGTGGCGGGCGCTCATCGCCATGACCGGGTCGATCACGTCGATGCTCGTCCTCCAGTCCGCCGTCCTCTGGGGCGCGCTGTGGGTGCTGGCCCGGTGCGTGTGGGAGCTGACCCGGAGCCGCGGCGGGTCACTCGCCGTGCTCGGCGTGGGGCTCGCGCCCTTCGTGCTGAACTTCGCCGGGGTCGTGTGGAAGGACGTGCACGCGGCGTTCGCGCTGCTCGCCGCCTGCGCGGTCGCCTTCACCGGGCTGCGGCTGCGCGACCGGGACCCGCGCCCGGCCGTGCGGTGGGCGCTGCTCGGGCTGGGGGCGCTGTTCCTGGCCTACGCCATGCTGGTGCGCAAGAACGCCTTCGTCGCCGCGATCCCGGTGTTCGTCATGCTCGTCCTCACCCTGTGGCGCGCCCCGGGACGCCGTACATGGCTGACGTGCACGGCCGCACTCGCCGCGGCCCTGGTGGTGCCCGCCGCCGCGATCTCCCTGTTCGCGCAGCCCCTCCAGACGAAACAAGGCGCGCAGATCATGCTCGACGACCTCGTGCACGTCCTGACGGTGGACGAACTGCGCTCCGCGGACGTGCCGCCCGGACTGCGGGACCGGCTGGTGGCCTCGGCGCGGGAATGCGACCGGGTCGGCGCCCTGTCGGACGCCTACTGGGCCTGCTACCGGCGCCCGGCGGACGGGCTGCGCGGGGACTCCGGCACGATCACCTCGCTGTGGCTGAGCGAGATGAGCGGGCATGCGCCGGGCTATCTCCAGTACCGGCTGCGGCTCTTCGCGACGCTGCTGTTCGAGACCGACTACGTGTACAAGGCGGGCATCACCCGCAACGACCTGGGCATCGCGGTGGCGCACCCTCAGCTGGCGGACATGCTCGGCTCGTACGTCGAGGGCATGGCCGCGGACCTGCGGTGGCTGTTCCGCGGCTGGTTCTGGCTCACGGTCGCGCTGGTGCTGGCCATCCGCCCCGGCCGGGGCCTGTTCGCCATGCCGGTGCGGGCGCTGGGCATCAGCTCGGCCGCCTACATCCTCGGCTATCTGCCGATCATGCCCGCGACGGACTTCCGCTACGTCTACTGGCCCGCGCTCGCCTGCGCCCTCGGCCTGCTGCTGCTCTGGCTGGGCCGCGGCAGGACCGCACCGGCCCCCGCGGCTCCCGGCGCCACGGCCGGCCGCGCCCTGCCGGCGCATCAGCCGGCGGACGCCGGAAGCCAGTAGGGCGCCGCAAGCCGCCCGGGGGGTTCAGTCGAGCACCGGCAGCAACTCGGGCAGATGCCCGTCCGAGGCCGCCGCCGCCCGCTGCCGCTCCTGCGGGACGTCACCGTAGAGGGTGGTGCGGGGCCGGGCGGGACGGCCGGCCGCGTCCGCCACCGCGATGAGGTCCTTCACCGACTTGTACGAGCCGTACGACGAGCCCGCCATGCGGGAGATGGTCTCCTCCATGAGCGTCCCGCCGAGGTCGTTGGCGCCCGAGCGGAGCATCTCGGCCGCGCCCTCGGTGCCCAGCTTCACCCAGCTGGTCTGGATGTTGGGGATGTGCGGGTGCAGCAGCAGCCGGGCCATGGCCGTGACCGCGCGGTTGTCCCGCATGGTCGGGCCCGGGCGGGCGATCCCCGCGAGATAGACGGGCGCGTTGGTGTGCACGAAGGGCAGCGTCACGAACTCGGTGAAACCGCCCGTGCGCTGCTGGATGCCGGCCAGGGTGCGCAGGTGCCCGAGCCAGTGCCGGGGCTGGTCGACATGGCCGTACATCATCGTCGAGGACGAGCGGATGCCCAGCTCGTGGGCCGTGCTGACGACCTCGATCCAGTCGGCGGCGGGCAGCTTGCCCTTGGTGAGGATCCAGCGGACCTCGTCGTCGAGGATCTCGGCGGCCGTGCCCGGGATGGTGTCCAGGCCCGCCTCCTTGGCGGCGGTCAGCCACTCACGGACGGACATGCCGGTGCGGGTCGCGCCGTTGACGACCTCCATCGGCGAGAAGGCGTGCACGTGCATGTCCGGGACGCGTTCCTTCACGGCCCGCGCGATGTCGAAGTACGCCGTGCCCGGCAGGTCCGGGTGGATGCCGCCCTGCATGCACACCTCCACCGCGCCCACGTCCCAGGCCTGCTGGGCCCGGTCGGCGACCTGGTCCAGGGAGAGGGTGTAGGCGTCGGCGTCGGTGCGGCGCTGGGCGAAGGCGCAGAAGCGGCAGCCGGTGTAGCAGACGTTGGTGAAGTTGATGTTGCGGGTGACGATGTAGGTGACGTCGTCACCCACGGCCGACTTGCGTACGTCGTCGGCGACCCGGGCGAGGGCGTCCAGCGCCGGTCCGTCCGCGTGCAGCAGGGCGAGCGCCTCGTCGTCGGTGAGCTTCGTCGGGTCGTCGGCCGCGGTGCGCAGGGCCTCGCGTACGTCGGTGTCGATGCGCTCGGGGGCCATGCCGGGGGCGGCGGCCTCGCGCAGGGCGTCCCAGTCGCCGTACACCTCGTCGAAGTCGTCCCGGCGGTCGGAGGTGCGGCCCTCGGTGTCGATGGAGCTGTGCAGGTCGGTACGGCCGGAGGCGACGAAGACCTCCTCCGGCTCCTGCCACGGCAGGCCCTGCGGCAGGGCGTCGGGGCGGGCCAGGCCGGTCTCCGGGTCGGCGAGGGCCGCCACGTGCGGACGCAGCCGCGGGTCCAGCCAGGGCTCGCCGCGCCGCACGAACTCCGGGTACACGCAGAGGCGTTCGCGCAGTTCGAAACCGGCAGCGCGGGACTTCTCGGCGAGCTGCTCGATCTGCGGCCAGGGGCGCTCGGGGTTGACGTGGTCGATGGTGAGCGGGGAGACCCCGCCCCAGTCGTCGATACCGGCCGCGATCAGCCGCTCGTACTCGTCGTCGACGAGGTTGGGCGGGGCCTGGATGTTGCCGCTCGGGCCCATGAGGAGCCGGGCGACGGCCACCGTGGCGACCAGTTCGTCCAGTTCCGCGTCGGGCATGCCGCGCATCGCGGTGTCCGGCTTGGCGCGGAAGTTCTGGATGATCAGTTCCTGGATGCCGTGGTAGGCGCGGGAGACCTTCCGCAGGGCGAACAGGGACTCGGCGCGCTCCTCGTGGTTCTCCCCGATGCCGATCAGGACGCCCGAGGTGAAGGGCACGGAGGACCGCCCGGCGTCCTCCAGCACCCGCAGCCGCACCGCGGGCTCCTTGTCGGGAGAGCCGTGGTGGGGGCCGCCCGGCTCCGACCAGAGGCGGGTCGCGGTGGTCTCCAGCATCATGCCCATGCTGGGCGCGACGGGCTTGAGGCGCTGGAAGTCGGTCCAGCTCATGACGCCCGGGTTGAGGTGCGGCAGCAGGCCCGTCTCCTCCAGGATGCGGATGGAGATGGCGCGTACGTAGGCGAGGGTGTCGTCGTAGCCGTGCGCGTCGAGCCACTCCCGCGCCTCCGGCCAGCGGTCCTCCGGCTTGTCGCCGAGGGTGATGAGGGCTTCCTTGCAGCCGAGGGCGGCGCCCTTGCGGGCGATGTCCAGCACCTCGTCCGGCGACATGAACATCCCGTGGCCCTCCCGGCGCAGCTTGCCCGGGACGGTGACGAAGGTGCAGTAGTGGCACTTGTCCCGGCACAGCCGGGTCAGCGGGATGAAGACGGACTTGGAGTACGTGATGACACCGGGCCGCCCGGCCGCCTCCAGGCCCGCGTCCCGCACCCGGGCGGCCGAGGCCGACAGGTCCTCCAGCTGCCCGCCCCGGGCCTGGAGCAGCACCGCCGCCTCGGCGACGTCGAGCGAGACACCGTCCCTGGCCCGTTTCAGGGCGCGACGCATGGAGTTGTCGGTGGGGCCGGTTCCGGAGGTCGCGGGAGTCGTCATCCCTCGAGCATACGATCGCCCTGATCAGCCCGGGCCTGAGCGGTCGGGCCCGCCTCCGGCCACTCCCGCAGCGCCGCCCGGGCCGCGTGGTGACCGCACATACCGTGCACCGACGGGCCCGGCGGGGTCGCCGAGGAGCACAGGAACGTGCCCGGCAGGGGCGTGCGATAGGGGTTCCAGCGGGGCACCGGACGGGCCAGCGTCTGCCACAGGCTCATCGCGCCCGAGGCGATGTCACCGCCCACGTAGTTCGCGTTGTAGGCGCCCAGCCGGGCTGCCGTGACGCCGCGTTCGGCGAGCACCGTGTCGGTGAAGCCCGGGGCGTGGGTCTCCAGGGCGGCGCGGATCACCGGCAGCGGGTCCCGGGTGTCGCCATGGGGCACGTGCGCGTAGGCCCAGACCGGTCTCCTGCCGCGCACGGCCCGGGCCGGGTCGGCGGCGGCCGGGTCGACCACGATGATGTACGGGTGCCCGGTCCGCAGCCCCCGGGCCGTGGCCGTCTCGGCGCGGGCCAGCTGCGGGGCCGTGCCGTGTGTGCCGCCCAGGTGGATCGTGGCGGCCCGGGACAGCCGGGGGTCGCTCCAGGGGATCGGGCCCTCGACGAGGAAGTCGGCCTTGGCGGCGCCCGGACCGTAGCGGTAGCGGGACAGCGCGCGGAGGTAGCCGCCCGGCAGGGGGGCGATCCGGGCCAGTTCGCGGGGCGAGACGTCCAGCAGGGTGAGGCGGCGGGCGGGCAGGTCGTGCAGGCTGTCCACCCGGACTCCGGTGTGGATGCGGCCGCCGAGCCGCTCGATGTGCGCGGCCATGACGTCGGCGACGGCCTGCGAGCCGCCCCGCGGGACGGGCCAGCCGGTGGTGTGGGCGAGGTGCCCGAGCAGCAGCGCGACCGCGGCGGCCGCCGGGGAGGGCAGCCGGCCGATGCCGTGGGCGGCCACGCCCGTCAGCAGCGCCCGGGCCGCCTCGGTGCGCAGGCCGCCGCCCACGCGCAGGGCCTGCGCAGGCAGCCGGGGGGCCAGCACGGCCAGGGCCCGCGGGTTGGGCGGCGTGCGCTGGGTGGAGAGCATCAGCTCCACCACGTCCGCCGAGCGCTCCATCAGCGGCAGCATCAGCCGCCGCCAGCGCCGCCCGTCCGCGCCCAGTTCCGCGCAGGTGGCGTCGAGGTCGCGCCAGGCCAGCACGGCCGGGCGGCCCTTGAGGGGATGGCCGTAGGCGGCCGGAGAGTGCAGCAGGGGGACGCCGTGCCCCTCCAGGTCCAGGGACCGCATGAACGGGGAGACCGGCGCCATGGGGTGGACCGCGGCGCAGATGTCGTGCAGCACCTCCGAGTCGAACAGGGCCTCCGAGCGCAGCCCCCCGCCGATCCGCTCGTGCGCCTCGAACACCTCGACCCGCAGTCCCGCGCGGGCGAGGGTGAGCGCGGCCGCGAGCCCGTTGGGCCCGGAGCCGACGACGACGGCGTCCGTCATGCGAGTCCCCCGAGTGGAAAGGAATGGAGATGAGTTGAAAGGCCGGTCAGTGGAAGGCCAGCCACCCGATGCCCGCGGCACAGATGAGGCCGGCGGCGGCCACGGCGGCCGGGCGGTGGCGGTGCAGCGCGAACCACACCAGCGCGGCGGTCACCAGCACCGCGCCGGTGCCGATCGCGGCGCGCAACGGCCCGTCGCTGTACCCGTACTCGCCGAAGTGCTGCGCCAGCCAGCCGAACCAGGCGATCCTCATGACGTTCCCCGTGCTTCTCTCGGTGTGGTGCGGGTGGTCGTGATCAGTTCTCGCCGCGCGGGGCGGGAGCCGCGAGGAGGGTCTTTCTGGCGAGGCTGTCGGTGCCGTCCGGGTCGCCCAGGCGGTGCAGGACGAGCCAGCGGCCGTCGTCGTGCGCCGCCGCCACGACGGACGAACCGCGGGTGGCGCCGTTGTGCCAGGTGATCGACTGACCCCGCTGCCAGCTGGGCGCGGGCGGGCCCAGCCGTTGTTCGACGAGCAGACCGACGACGACCCGGGACAGGGTCCGGCAGGTGGACCACAGGCCGCCCGACGGCAGGATCGGTCCGGTCAGCGTCCACAGGGGCCGGGGCCGGCCGAACAGGCCGCGCGGGATCAGCCGCAGCTCCCGCGGCGGCAGCGCGGTCACCGAGCCCGGCTCCAGCCCGAGGGGCGACAGCACCTGCTCGTCGACGAGTTGCTGGTAGGAGCGTCCCGTGACGGACGTGAGCGCGTGCCCGAGCACCGCGTACCCGAGGTTGGAGTACTCCTCCTCGCCCAGCCGGCCCGTGGCCACCCGGTCCAGCTCGCCCAGTGAGGCGCGCAGGGCCTCCTCGGTGAAGGCCGCGTACGGGTCGTCGGGCGGGCCGGAGGGACCGACGGGCAGGCGCGGCAGACCCGAGGTGTGCTCGGCCAGGTGCCGCAGGGTGATGCCCGTCCCCGCGGGCACCTCCGGGAGGCACTCCTCCAGCGGGGTGTCGAGGCCGACGACGCCGTCCCCGGCCAGCCGGGTCAGGACGGTTCCGGTGAACACCTTGCTGAGGGAGCCGATTTCGACGAACCGGTCCTGGTCATGGCCGTGGGCGGCCCGGTCGTCGATACCGGGGCCGCCCAGCAGGCAGGTCGGGGTGGGCACGTGGGGTGTCGCTCCTGTCGTCAGACGAGTTCGGCCTCGGGTGCGGCCGACTTGGTTCCGTTCTCCCCGCTCGCGGGGTCCGCCTGCGCGGATGCCGCGGGCTCCGCCTCGGGCTTGCGGGCCCCGGGCAGCAGGCCCTTGACCCGGAGCACCGCCCGGTCGAGGGCGCCGGAGAGGAAGACGAGATCACAGGCGATCATGGTCAGCGCGAAGCCGGTCAGCCCCATGAAGAACGCGATCGACAGGTGGAAGCAGATGGACGCCGCGGCCGCCCAGGGGCGCAGCGCCGGGACGAGCACACCCAGCGGGAAGTACACGAGGAAGGCGACCGTGCCGTAGGTGCCGAGCACCACCAGGAAGTCGCTCTCGTACACCAGGTTCGACCAGCCGGGTAGTTCGAACTCCGCGACGCGCATGATGTAGAAGAGCGCGGTGCCGTCCTGCCACTCCTCGCCCATCACCTTGTACAGGCCGGAGACGACGTAGACGAGGCAGATCTGCGCGGCCACCATGAGGACGCCCAGGTTGTGGAACGGTACGGACACCGCCCGCAGCTGCCCGGGGACCCGCTCGGCGAGGCGGCTCGCGAGCCCGGTCGGCAGGGCGAACCGGTCGTAGCAGCGCGTCAGCAGCAGGAACGGGATGACGACGTAGGCGAGGTTGTCGCCGCCGTCGAGGAGGCCGGGCTGGCGCTGGTAGACGGACCACAACAGGGCCCAGTGCAGGGCCAGTCCGGGCCGGCCGCCGACACCGAGCGTCACGGCCAGCGCCACCGCGATCCCCAGGTGGTAGACGACCTGGAAGAACACCGGCGACGCGGACAGCGCGTAGACGCTGAAGCCGGTCAGCTGCGCCGTGAACTCGTCGTGCGGCAGCACCCCGTCGGGCCCGAACAGGTAGTTGCGCTCCCGGTACTGGCCGACGTAGTACATGAGCCCGACGAAGCCGAGGAGCGCGCGCGTTCCCGAGACGCCGGTGACGGCGACCGGGTTCAGCGACCAGGAGTCGAGCCGGCCGGTGACGTTCTTCAGGGCGTTCCTCATCGCAGGTCCCGGGTCTTGTGCCAGGAGAAGTCCTTCACGAGGACCTTCCCTTCGGCGGACGGGTCGTGACGCTTGGACCACGGCGGCAACTCGTGGACGTACATACGGACCTGTACCTTCTCGGCTTTTCCGTCGCACGCGTCGGGCATCTGGTCGTAGGCGTACCGGGACAGCCCCTTCACGGCCTCCGCCTCGGTGGCCTTTTCGAAAGGCAGCGGGGGGAGTGCGGGTTTCTTGTCGTTGGTCTGCTGCTGCCGCAGTCTGCGCAGGAGTTCCTCGCTGCTGGTGATGTTCTGCAGATGCGCGGACACGATACGGACCTCACGCGACGGGAAGAACCGGGAACTCTGCGCCTTTTCCACTCCTCGGGCGGAGACGTCGTAGTACGGCGACACCGATCCGTCCGCGCAGGTGGCCCGGGCCAGGATGCCGCGGTCGTCGGAGACGGGTGTCGGCGCGAAGAGCTGCCAGTTCTGCGAGAAGTACGGGTCGAGGTATTCCGCCACGGTGTCGCCGTAGACGAGTTTCGCGGGGCTGAGGGGCGCCTGGGACAGGGCGGCCATGGTCATGTGAGCGCCCAGGAGGGCGCCGCCGACAACGAGCGCCGCCCTCCTGGTCGTGCGATACGTGGTCGTCACGTGGTGCTTACCGGTCGAAGACCGAGTCGGCCGTGACTCCCTGCGGCAGGTCGGCCGGAGGGGCGAAGACGCTGCCGTGGGACAGCATGTTGTCGGCGTTGCTCTTCGCGACGACGGCCGCGCCCTTGCCGACGGCCGTGGCCTTGTTGGCCGCCTTGGTGGCGGCCTTGCCCACGGACTTGGCGGCCTTGCCGACGAGGGAACCGATGGCCTGCGGGGCCTTGTCCTGCGACGGCTGGGCGGCGGCCACGGGCGCGGCCGGCTGGGCCGGGGCGGCCTGGGCGCTGCCCTGGGTGGCGACGAAGAGGGCGACACCGGCGGTGGCGACACCGGCGGCGGTGGCGATCTTCTTGATGTTCATCGGGTTTGTCTCCCCCATGATGGTGATCCAGTTACGGACATGCCATGCGCCCGGTGTGGTGTTCCGGAAATGCTGCACACGCATGGCGAACAACGCCGTCGAGCCTGCCATTTGCGGGGCGGGCCCTCCATTGCCTCTTGCGGCATTGCCGGGTGCGGCATTGCCGGGTGCGGCATTGCCGGGTGCGGCATTGCCTGGAGCGGCTATGCCTCAGGAGGCGATTGCCTCCTCGGCGAGGGCCTCGTAATGATGGAACGCCACCAGGCCGGCCTCGAATCTGGATCCCAGTTCCAGTTTGCGCACGATGCTGGTGACATGTGCGCGGACGGTCCGTTCGGCGATGCCGAGGCTCCGGGCGAGCACGCGATTCGACTCGCCTTTCGCCAGGTGGCGCAGCACTTCGCGCTCCCGGCCGGTCAGACGCGCCAGCGTCTGACCGGCCACGGAAACATCGAACGGCCGGGTCTCTTCGACCGTGGTCAAGTGAAATCTCCCCCTGTTTGCTTCCCTGCCGGTCCGGAAAACGACACGACAGCACGAGCCGGTCACACCTACGGGCGGGCGGTGGTCAGTCGCCACGCCGGTGTTCACCCGGCTCGGTTGTTAACTCGCAGTTTAGTAGGGGGAGATGGACCGGAACCAGCAGGCGTGGGCTGAATCACAGTCAGAAACCGTCACGGGCCTGCGATATAGGGCTGGTACGCCTCCAGAGCCTTCAGCACCTCGCTCTCCCTCCCCGGCGGCAGCTGCGCCACGACCTCCTCGATGCCGAGGTCGGCGTAGTGGGCGAGCTTGCCCGGGGTGGGGTGGACGGCGTAGGGGACGATCTGGAGGGCCCGGGGGTCGCGGCCGGCGTCGGCCCAGACGGTGCGCAGGACGGGCAGCGCCTCGCCGAGACCACGCCCGCCGATCGGCAGCCAGCCGTCGGCGTACTCGCTGATATGGGCGAACAGCCTGGGTCCGGCGGTCCCGCCGACGAGCGTGCGCGGGCCGACGACCGGGCCGCGCGGCTTCCGCACCGGCTTGGGATGGGCGTGGCTGGCCCGGACGCCGCCGAACTCCCCTTCGTAGGCGACCGGTTGCTCCGACCACAGGGCCCGCATCAGCGCCATCCGGTCCCGGACCAGCTCGCGCCGGGCGCTCCAGCGCACGCCGTGGTCGGCGGCCTCCTCGGCGTTCCAGCCGAAGCCGACCCCGAGCGTGAACCGGCCGCCGGAGAGGTGGTCGAGGGTGGCGATCTGCTTGGCCAGGGCGATCGGGTCGTGCTGGGCCACGAGTGTGATGCCCGTGCCGAGCCCGAGCCGCTCGGTGACGGCGGCGGCCTGGCCGAGGGCCACGAACGGGTCGAGGGTGCGTCCGTACTCGGGCGGCAGGTCACCGCCCGCCGGATACGGGGTGGTCCGCTCGACGGGGATGTGGGTGTGCTCGGGCAGGTACAGCCCGGCGAAACCGCGGTCCTCGAGCTCCCGGGCGAGCCGGGTCGGGGTGATCGTCTCGTCGGTGAGGAAGATCGTCACGGCGATGCGCATGCACCATCTCTACCCGAACGGGGCAGAGGTGTCCATACCGACCGGTCGGCACAGGTGGGCGGGCGCGGCCCGTTCCCCTGTTCCCCGCCGCCGGATCCCCCTCCCTTGTCCCCCGGTTCACGCCTCGATACAAGGGTGGCACGCACCACCCCCGCACCACCCATGTCAGGTCAGCCGACGACACCTTGGGAGCAGCAGCATGTGCGAGGACCACCACGGCGGGCCCGGCCGGCGCGCCCTGTTCGTGACGGGAGCGGCCGCCGCCCTTACGTTGGGGAGCGTGAGCTTCGCTTCAGCGGCCGACGGGGGCCGGGAGAGCAGAACCGTGCGCGGCACGCTGCCGCCCGGCTCCCCCGACTTCGTGTACGTGCCCGTCGAGGTCCCGGCCGGTGTCCGGGAGCTCAAGGTCGCCTACACCTACGACCGGCCGTCCGTCCCGGCCGGCACCATGGGCAACGCCCTCGACATCGGCGTCTTCGACGACCGCGGCACCGAGCTCGGTGGCCGGGGCTTCCGGGGCTGGTCGGGCGGGGCGCGCACCGAGTTCTTCATCCGCGCGGACGACGCGACGCCCGGCTACATCCCCGGCCCGGTGCGCGAGGGCACCTGGCACATCGCGCTCGGCCCGTACACCGTCGCCCCGCAGGGCCTGTCGTACGAGATCACCATCACGCTGGCCTACGGGGAGCCGGGCGAGGCCGCCCGGCCGGTGTATCCGCCGGAGCGTGCGAAGGGACGGGGCCGGGCCTGGTACCGGGGCGACTGCCATCTGCACTCCTGGCACTCCGACGGCCGCCGCACCCCCGCCGAGATCGGGGAGCTGGCCCGGGCGGCCGGCCTGGACTTCATCAACTCCTCCGAGCACAACACCCACTCCGCGCACGCCCACTGGGCCGACGTGGCCGGGGACGACCTGCTCGTCATGCTGGGCGAGGAGATCACCACCCGCAACGGGCACGTCGTCGCGCTCGGCACCGACCCCGGCACCTTCGTCGACTGGCGCTACCGGGCCCGCGACAACCGCTTCGGCCGGTTCGCCCGGCAGATCCGCCGCGCCGGCGGCCTGGTCGTCCCGGCCCACCCGCACGCCACCTGCGTCGGCTGCAACTGGAAGTTCGGCTTCGGCGAGGCGGACGCGATCGAGGTGTGGAACGGCCCCTACACACCCGACGACGAGGTGGCGCTGGCCGACTGGGACAGCATGCTCGTGGCGTCCGTACGGGACGGGCGCGGCTGGCTGCCCGCGATGGGCAGCAGCGACGCCCACCGCTCCCCGGACGCCGTGGGCAGCCCCCAGACGGTCGTCCTCGCCGACGACCTGACCCGGGAGGCGATCCAGGAGGGCATCCGGGCGGGGCGGTCCTATGTCGCGGAGTCCGCGCGGGTCGCGCTGTCGCTGCGGGTGTCCGGCGGACGCGGCGAGCACGCGGGCATCGGCGAGCGGCTCACCGTCGGCCGCGACACCCCCGTCACCGTCCGCCTGGAGGTCACCGGTGCCCCGCGCTGCACCGTCCGCCTCGTCACCGACCAGGGCGTCCTGCACACCAGCGCCCCGCTGCCGGTCTCCGGCTCGGGCGTGGTCGAGTGGCGCACGACCCCGTCGTATGCGGCGTACGTACGGGCCGAACTGCGGCACGAGGCGGCCGCGGGCCCGCTCCCCGGCCCACTGGCGGCGTTCACCAACCCGGTGTTCCTGGGGCGCCGCGAGGACTAGAGCGTGTCCTCCAGGTCGGCGACGACCGCCGCGTGGTCGGAGGGCCAGACGCCGTCCACGGGGCCGTCGCAGGCCCGCCGTACGTCCCGTACGCGGCCGAGGCCGCCGGGGCCGGGCGGGCCGACGTGGATGTAGTCGATGCGTGCGCCGGGCCGCCGGGCGGGTGTCACGTGCGGGTTGGCCGCGTCCCAGGTGACACAGGGCGCGGCCGGGTCGGCGTGCTCCCAGGCGTCGATCAGGACCTGACCGGGCACGGTCGGGGCGGTCTTGCGGCCGCCGAGGAGACGGACCTCGTCGGAGTCGGGCCGGGCGTTGAGGTCGCCGGTGACGACGGGCGGGAACGGGGTGCCGCCGCGGTGCCGGGCGACGAACTCGGCGAGTGCGGCGACCTGCCGGCAGCGCACCGCCGAGGCGTGCGGGCCGGAGGTGAAGTGGGCGGTGAAGAAAGGCACTTCGTGACCGGGCGCGGCCAGACGGGCGTAGAGGGCGAGGCGGCCGTCATCCGTCTCGGCCGGGGCGGGCAGCGGCAGCACGTCCTGGTCGAGGACCGGCCATCTGCTGAGCACCGCGTTGCCGATGCCGACCGTGGGGTCCCCGATCCGCCGCTGCCAGCGCTCCGGGGCGGGCGAGGCGCCCCAGGCGCAGTGCAGGCCCAGCTCACCGGCCAGCCACTCGGCGAGGTTCTCGCCGCCGGCCGCCCACACCTCCTGCAGTCCGACGACGTCGGGCCGCAGCTCCCGCAGGGCCGTGAGGATCGCCTTCTGCCGCGTCTGCCACGGCCCGAAGCGCCACCAGAGGTTCCACGTCACGATCCGCACCCGCAGCCACCCGCTCTCCTCGATGCCGCGTGGGGGAACATTGAAGCAGGCCGCGTTGCAGAATCCGTGAGAGCTTCGTGCGAAGGAGAGCAGCAGACGATGTCCCGCCGCACCGACCTGAGGTTCCGTGCCACCACGGCTTTCCAGCGCCGCCTCAACCCGGTCCTGCGCCGGCTCCCCCTTCAGACGGTCCTGGAGACCACGGGCCGCGTCTCGGGCCTGCCGCGTCGCACACCGGTGGGCGGACGCCGCGTCGGCGGCTCCTTCTGGCTGGTGTCGGAGTTCGGCGAACGGTCGCAGTACGTGCGCAACATCAAGGCGGACCCGAGGGTGCGGGTACGGATCCGCGGCCGGTGGCACGAGGGCACCGCCCATCTGCTGCCCGAGGACGACCCGGTGGCCCGGCTGCGGAAACTGCCCCGGGTCAACAGCCTGGGCGTACGGGCCCTCGGGACGAACCTGCTGACGGTCCGGGTGGATCTCGACACCTGAGCGGCGTCACCCCGGCCAGACGATCGCCTGCACCTCGCTGTAGGCGTGCAGCGCGTAGCTGCCGACGTCGCGGCCGACGCCGCTGCGCTTGAAGCCGCCGAAGGGCGCCTCCATGTTCCGCCCGACGGTGTTGATCCCGACGCCCCCGGCCCGCAGCCGCCGCGCCACCCGGAAGGCCCGGGCGACGTCGGCCGACCAGACGTAGTCGATGAGCCCGTAGTCCGTGTCGTTGGCAAGCGCGATGCCCTCCTCCTCGTCGTCGAAGGGGACGACGGCCACCACCGGCCCGAAGATCTCCTCGCGGACCACGCGCATGTCGCTGGTGCAGTCAGCAAGGAGGGTCGGCGCGACGTAGAAGCCGCTGGGCAGGTCCGGGCGTTCGCCGCCCGCCACCACCACCGCGCCCTCCTTGCGGCCCAGTTCGACGTACGACTCCACCCGGTCCCGGTGCGCCGCCGAGATCACCGGCCCGACCACGGTGTCCCGCTCGGCCGGGTCCCCGACCTTCAGCCGCCGGGCGTACGCGGCCAGCCGCTCCACCAGCCGGTCGTGGATCCCGCGCTGCGCCAGCACCCTCGTGGGCGCCGTGCAGATCTGCCCGCTGTAGAAGGAGAAGGTGGTGCCGATCCCGGCGACGGCCGAGTCCAGGTCCGCGTCGTCGAAGACGACCGCCGCACCCTTCCCGCCCAGCTCCATCAACTGCCGTTTCATGCCCCGCCCGCACACCTCGGCGATGCGCTGCCCGACCGCCGTGGAGCCGGTGAAGCTCACCATGTCGACGTCCGGCGAGGCGACGGCGGCCTCACCGGCGTCCGTACGGGAGCCGCTGACCACGTTCACCACGCCCGGCGGCACGCCCGCCGCCTCCAGGGCCTCCGCCATCCGGTAGACCGACAGCGGGTCCTGCGGAGCCGGCTTCACCACGACCGTGTTGCCCATCGCCAGGGCGGGGGCGACCTTGCCGGCCGGGTTGGCCCAGGGGTTGTTGTACGAGGTGATACAGGTGACGACCCCGACGGGCTGCCGGACGGCCAGGGCGCCCACCACACCGGCCTTCCCCATCGGCCCGGCCTCGTTGATCTGGGGCGGGATCGCCCACTCGGCGGGCTCCACGCGCGCGTAGCGCCGGAAGCGGGCGGCGGCGACTCCGACCTGCATGGCGCGTGCGGTGCCGAGCGTCGCGCCCGTCTCCGCCCGGGCCAGTTCCGCGTACTCCGGCAGCCGGCCGGCGATGATCCCCGCCGCCCGGCCGAGCACCGCGGCCCGCTCCTCCGGGGCGGTGCGCGACCACGGCCCGAAGGCCTCGCGGGCCGCGGCACAGGCCGCGAGCACCTGATCCCGCGAGGCCTCCGGCGCCCACCCGACGGTCTGCTCGCCCGCCGGGTCGATCACCTCGTAGTGCCCGCCGTCCGGCTCCACCCAGGAGCCCCCGACGAACAGCGGCTGCCGTGCCGTCACCGCGTGCTCACCGTCTCCGTGTCCCGCCCGGAGCGCAGCACCCGGCCCGGTACGGCCCCGGTCACCACGTCGTCCCGGATGGCCTCGACCCCGTTGACCCAGACGGCCCGCACGCCGAGCGCCCGGGAGTCCAGCCGCGGGCTGTCACCCGGCAGGTCGTGCACCAGGGTGGCCGGGCCCGCGTCGATCCGCTCCGGGTCGAGCAGGACCAGGTCGGCGTGCCAGCCCTCCCTGATCTGCCCCCGCTCCCGCAGTCCGAAGAGCCGGGCCGGGTCGTCCGTCAGCATCTTCACGGCCTGCTCCAGACCGGCCAGCTTCCGCCCGCGCAGGCAGTCCCCGAGGAACCGGGTGGTGTACGGCGCCCCGCACATCCGGTCCAGATGGGCGCCCGCGTCGGACCCGCCCAGCAGCACGTCCTCGTGCTGCCAGGTCTGAGCCCGCAGCGCCCAGGAGGCAGGGTCGTTGTCGGTCGGCATCGGCCACAGCACCGTGCGCAGTCCGTCGTGGGCGCAGATCTCCACCAGGCAGGCGAAGGGCTCCTGGCCGCGCTCCTCGGCGATGTCGTTCACCACCCGCCCGGTGAGCCCGGCGTTCGCCTCGCTGTAGGTGTCGCCGATGACGTACCGCCCGAAGTTGGACAGCCGCCGGAAGACACCCGCCTCCTTGGACCGGGCCCGCCGCAGCAGCTCGGCCCGCACCCGCGGGTCGCGCAGTCTCCCGATCCGCTCGGGCACGGGCAGCGCGAGCACCGGCCCCCAGCCGGGGATGAGGTTCAGCGCGCAGAACGTGCCCAGCGACATGTTCATGGGCGTGAGGATCGGCATGGTCAGCGCCACGACCCTGCCGCCGGCCTTGCGGGCCTGCTCGCTCGCGAGCAGCTGCCGGGGCACGCGCTCGGGAACGGCCGCGTCGATCGTCAGCACGTTCCAGTTCAGCGGCCGCCCCGCCACCGCGCTCATCTCCACGAACAGATCGATCTCCGCGTCGCTGAACTGATCCAGACAGCCCGCGACGATCGCCTCGATCTGCGTGCCCTCGCACTCCCCGACGGCCCGCGACAGCGCCAGCAGTTCGGCCGGCTCGGCGTGCCGCGAGGCGACGGGCTGTCCGTCGCCGTCGGAGTGGCTGGTCGACTGGGTGGTGGACAGCCCCCACGCCCCGGCGTCCATGGCCTCCCGCAGCAACCGCACCATCGCGGCGAGCTGCTCCTGGCTCGGCTGCCCGCCCACCGCCTCCGGCCCCATCACGTACCGCCGCAGCGCACAGTGCCCCACCATGAACCCGGCGTTGACCGCGATCCGCCCCTCCAGGGCGTCCAGGTACTCCCCGAAGGAGTGCCAGTTCCACGGCGCGCCCTCCTCCAGCGCCACCAGGGCCATGCCCTCGACCCGGGACATCATCCGCCGCGTGTAGTCGGCGTCCCCGGGCCGCTCGGGGTGCAGCGGCGCCAGCGTGAACCCGCAGTTCCCGCCGGCGACGGTGGTGACCCCGTGGTTGAGCGAGGGCGTGGCGTACGGGTCCCAGAAGAGCTGGGCGTCGTAGTGGGTGTGGGGGTCGACGAAGCCGGGGGTGAGGACGAGGCCGGCGGCGTCCTCGACCGACCGCGCCTCGCCGGTGACCGTCCCTACGACGGCGATCCGACCGTCTCGGATACCGACATCGGCCCTCCGGCCGGGCGCACCAGTCCCGTCGACGACGGTCGCCCCTTTGATGACGTGATCGAGCATGACCACTCAACTCCTCGAGCTGCATGTCCCTGAGGGGCGCGGGGAACTGCGCGATCGGCCACGACGCGCCCGCACCCGCCGACAACGCTCAGCCAATCCCCCGGAACCGCGAAGTCCGATGAACAGGATCCGTATCGATCTTGGGAATCACGTACTCCCCGACCAGCCGGATCGTCTGCAGCGTCTCCTCCTTCGGCACCCCCACCGGCAACCCGAAACTCAACTGGTCCGCCCCGGCCCGCTCCCACCGCTCGCACTGCCGCAGCACCTCGTCCGGATCGCCGCAGATCAGCAGCTCCTCCTCGATGAGCACCTCCACGAACTCCTCGGTGTACTCCGGCAGCGTCTCCGGCCACACCGGGAACCCCTCGGGCCGCGGGAACGTGTCGTGGTACCGGAACACCAGCGAGGGCAGATAGTGCAGCCCCCCGCTCGCCGCGATCCGCACCGCCTCCGCATGGGTCGGCGCGCAGATCGCCGTGGTCGTCACCATCACGTTGTCGTTCACGAACGCCCCGACCGGCTCCGCGTCCACGATCGCCGTCTTGTACTGCTCCAGCACCCACTCCATGTCGGAGACCTTCTGCACGCTGAAGCCGAGCACGCCGAGCCCCTTCTTCGCGGCCATGGCGTACGAGGGCGGCGACCCGGCCGCATACCACATCGCCGGGTGCGCCCCGCCGTACGGCTTCGGCAGCACCTTGCGCGGCGGCAGCGACCAGTGCTTGCCCTGGAAGCCCTGGTACTCGTCCTGGAGCCACATCCTGGGGAACTCGGCGATGGTCTCCTCCCAGAGCTCCTTGGTGTGGTTCATGTCGGTCACCCCCGGCATGAACCCGAGGATCTCGTGCGATCCGGCGCCCCGCCCGCTGCCGAACTCGAAGCGGTTGCCGCTGAGGTGGTCGAGCATCGCCACCTTCTCGGCGACCTTCACCGGGTGGTTGACCGGGGCCAGCGGGTTGAAGATGCCGGAGCCCAGGTGGATCCGCTCGGTGGCGTGGGCGAGGTAGCCGAGGAAGACGTCGTTGGCGGACAGGTGCGAGTACTCGTCCAGGAAGTGGTGCTCGGAGGCCCAGGCGTACTTGAAGCCGGACTTGTCCGCCTGGATGACGTACTCGGTCTCCTCCATCAGCGCCTTGTGCTCGGCGAGCGGGTCGGTCTCGGCCCGCTTGCCGACGTATCCCTGAACGAAGATGCCGAATTCCAAGGAGGTTCACCGCCCCTGTATTTCTCTGACGCATCGTCAGATTCGTGAGTCTGACTGTTCCACCGGCCTCCGGGAGCGTCAACACCTGACGGAACGTCAGATGACGCTGACCCCGGCCAGCCACCCGCCGTCGATCACGAACGGCTGCCCCGTGATGTACGAGGAGTCCTGCGAGGTCAGGAACAGCGCGAGCCTGGCCACCTCCTCGGGCCGCCCGGCCCTGCCCAGCGGCACCAGCTTGCGGTACAGCCGGTCGAGGCCCTTCGCCGTCTGCTCCGGGTCGGCGTCCGGGTCCGGGCTCGCCGGGTTGGACATCGCCGTGTCGACGGCCCCGGGGCAGACGGCGTTGACCCGTATCCCGCGCCCGGCCAGCTCCAGGGCGGCGACCCGGGTCAGCCCCACCACCGCGTGCTTGGACGCCGCGTAGGCACCCACCGCGGCCATCCCGGTCAGGCCCGTGCAGGAGGAGGTGTTGACGATCGTGCCCCCGTCGGACATCTCCGGTGCGACCGCCTTGATGCCCAGGAAGCAGCCCACCTGATTGACCCGAACGACCTGCATGAACTCGTCGACGGGGGTGTCGAGGAGGGAGTTGAAGCGCAGGATGCCGGCGTTGTTGACCAGCCCGTCGAGCTGGCCGTACGCGTCCTTGGTCGCCGTGACGGCGGCCCGCCAGTCCTCCTCCCGGCCCACGTCGAGATGGACGTACCGCGCGCCGATCTCCTTCGCGAGGGCCTCGCCCCGGTCGTCGAGGACGTCCGCGACGACCACCCGGGCGCCCTCGGCCGCGAAGAGCCGGGCCTCCTGCTCGCCCTGGCCGCGTGCGGCGCCGGTGACGATGACGACCCGTCCGTCGAGCTTGCCCATGGGGGTCTCCTCACAGCTCGGGGGCGACCTCGGCGCCGAACGCCGCGATCTGGTCGATGAGTTCGCCACGGCTCCGGCTGCGGAACCGCACCTGGACCTGGTGCACGCCCATCGCCCGGTACGCCCGCAGCGACTCGGCGAGCTCCCGCGGCCCCCCGGTGAGGGTCCGGCGCCCCACCTCCCACCGGGGCGTGCCGACGTACAGCGGTTCGACGATCGCGCCCACGGTGAACGGGCCCTCGACACCGGCCCGTTCGCGCAGCTCCCTGATCCGGGCGATCTGCGCCGGCAGCCGGTCCCTCGGGTCCCCTTGCGGCAGCCAGCCGTCGCCCTTGAGCGCGGCTCGTCGTACGGCGGGGGGTGAGGAGCCGCCGACCCAGACGGGGACCCGGTCCTGTGCCGGCCGGGGCCGCTGCCCGAGCCCCTCGAAGGCGTACAGCTTGCCGTGGTGCTCGGGGAACTCGTCGGGCCCGAGGGCGGCACGCAGGGCGTCGAGACACTCGTCGAGCACGGGCCCGCGCTGCCGGAAGTCCACGCCCAGGGCCTCGAACTCCTCCTTGACATGCCCGGCGCCGACCCCGAGGATCAGCCGGCCTGCGCTGAGGTGGTCGAGGGTGGCGTACTGCTTGGCGGTGAGCAGGGGGTGCCGCAGCCCGACGATCGCGACATGGCTGAGCAGCCTGACGTGTTCGGTGGCGGCGGCGAGGAAGGCGAGGGTGGCGACGGGGTCGTACCAGACGGTGCTCATCGAGGCGGCGAGGCGACGCGGGATGGCGACGTGGTCGCAGCCGGCCAGGTAGTCGAACCCGGCCCGGTCGGCGGCGCGGGCGATCTCCAGCAGGTCCTCCGGCCCGGCCTCCGCCTCCCAGCCCTCGGCGTAGAGGGTGCTCTGCGACTGGACGGGAAGCTGCATCCCGTACCGCAGGCTCACCGCGCACCACCGGCGCTGCCCGGCCACAGCCCCTCGTCCGTCAGCCCCAGCAGGTCGATGGCGTTCCCCCGCACGATCCGCTCCACCACGTCGGGCTCCAGGTGCCCCATCTGCGCCTCGCCGACCTCGCGGGACTTGGGCCAGGTGGAGTCGGAGTGGGGGTAGTCGGTCTCGTAGAGGACATTGCCGACGCCGATGGAGTCGAGGTTGCGCAGTCCGAAGGCGTCGTCGAAGAAGCAGCCGTGGACGTGCTCGGCGAAGAGCTCGGACGGCGGCCGGTGCACCTTGTCGGCGACGCCGCCCCAGCCTCGGTTCTCCTCCCACACCACGTCGGCACGCTCCAGGATGTAGGGGATCCAGCCGATCTGCCCCTCGGCGTACATGACCTTGAGGTTCGGGAACTGCTCGAACTTGCCGCTCATCAGCCAGTCGACCATGGAGAAGCAGCAGTTGGCGTAGGTGATGGTGGAGCCGACGGCGGGCGGGGCGTCGGCGGAGGTGGACGGCATGCGGCTGCTGGAGCCGATGTGCATGGCGACGACGGTCCCGGTCTCGTCGCACGCCTGAAGGAACGGGTCCCAGCCGTCGGTGTGGATGGACGGCAGTCCGAGGAACGGCGGTATCTCGGAGAAGGCGACGGCACGCACCCCGCGGGCGGCGTTGCGCCGGACCTCGGCCGCCGCCAGCTCGGCGTCCCAGAGGGGGATGAGGGGCAAAGGTATGAGCCTCCCGTGCGCGTCCGGGCCGCACCACTCCTCCACCATCCAGTCGTTGTAGGCGCGCACGCACAGCAGGCCCAGTTCGTGGTCCTCGGCCTCGGTGAAGGTCTGGCCGCAGAAGCGCGGGAAGGTCGGGAAGCACAGGGCGGACTGGACGTGGTTGACGTCCATGTCGGCGAGGCGGGAGGTGACGTCGTAGGACCCTGGCCGCATCTGCTCGTAGGTGATGACCTCGAGCCTGATCTCGTCCCTGTCGTACCCCACGGCGGTGTCGAGCCGGGTCAGGGGCCGCCGCAGCCCCTCGTAGACCCACCAGTCCCCGACCGGCCCGTCGTCCCCGGGCTCCCCCATCACCGGCCTGAAGCGGCCCCCGAGGAACGTCATTTCCTTCACGGGGGCCCGGACGACGCGCGGTCCGGCTTCCCGGTACTTCCCCGGAAGCCGGTCCCGCCAGACGCTCGCGGGCTCCACGGTGTGGTCGTCCACGGAGATGATCAGCGGAAAGGTGCTGTCGTGGGTGTCCATGCCGCTCACGGTAGCGCTGATCTGACGGGGCGTCAGCTATGTGGTACTGGAGCGCTTGGGCTCCGGCCACCTCCCCGCACCCGGGCACGCCCGCGCGAATCCCGCCCATCCGCTCCACTCCCGTCACCCCGAGGCGAGCAGCGCCGCGCGGATCTCCGAGATCATCCGGTCGGGGTGGTGGAAGACGTCCTGGGCGGTGAAGCGCAGCAGGCTGCGCACCTCGGGGCACTGGAGGACCTGGTTGAAACGGGAGATGTCCCGACGGTGCGCCTCGCGGGTGCCGTGGTAGGCGTAGCCCTCGATCTCGACCGCCAGCCCCTCGCGCCGGAAGAGGAAGTCGAGGACGACACGGCGGCCGGCCGGGGTGAACAGTTCCACCTGGCTCTCGGGACGGAGAGCGGCGTCGGTCATGCGCAGGCGGGCGATGGTCTCCGCCGGCGAACCGGCCCGGGGGTCGCACAACCCGAGCCGGCGGCGGGCTCTCGCCGCCCCCTGCCCGGGGAGAGCCAGAGCGGCCCCGACGGTGTCCAGCGAGGTGAGCGGCGCCCTGCGCACATGGCCGACTCTCCGGTGGCTCACCCCTGACTCCAGGGCCACGAGCGCGTCGTCCCTCGGCAGGGAACGCAGGAGGTCGGCGAGGGTCCGTGCCGGGCTCGTGAGCCGCAGACCGTAGCGCAGCGCCGTGTCCCCGGCGTCGAGGTGAGCCCGGCGCACCCGCACGCCCCGGGCCTTGCCACGGAAGGTCAGTGCGGGGTCGATGAAGTCCAGGGGCACCTCGGTGGCCGGAGCAAGGGTCTCGATCCGCCACAGGGCGGCAGCGCAGCGGTGACTCACGACGAGTCGTGGATTGAGGAGCTGCACGGCCCGGAGCCGCACGGGCAGGCCCGCGTCCCGGCCCGGTTCCGCCCAGGCGCCCGCCTGCAGCCGGCCCCAGCCCTCAGCCCGCAGAGCACGCGTGAGACCCCGCGCGGGCCAGCCGCACTCCAGGGCACGGCAGGTGAGCAGCACGCCCCCTTCTGCCAGCTCCCGCAGCGGCCTTCGTTCCCCCATGCCCTCAAGATCGCAGAATCCCGCCGGCCGCCTCCGCCCCCTGTGGATAACCCTCCGGGCCGACGGAATGTCCTGGTTCCGGACACACCTCGGCCGCGACGGCTCCCCCTCCGCGCCGCCGCGGCCGAACCCCGTGCAACGGTGGCTTACTTCGTCGGCTTGAAAGGCTCCGACGTGGCGTGCAGGTCCTTCGTCTCCAGCGGCTCGTCCGTGGCGTGCAGGTCCTGCTTCTTGACGGCGTCCTTGTCCGTGGCGTGCAGGTCCTCGGTGCCGAGCGGCTCGTCCGTGGCGTGCAGGTCCTGAGGCTTGAGCTCGTCGCCCATGATCGTCAACTCCCCTTGGCATGGATCAAGCAGTGAGGTCGGCGGGCCCGCCCGGTCACTCCCCCGAGGGTGGCCGGGCGGGCCCACCCGGGCCGCTCACCCCGGACAACCGGAGCGAGGCCCGTGCGGTGACCCGTCTGCCCCCCGACGCGACGGATCGACTGCGTCCATCATGGCGTGGGGGGATAAACGAACGATGAACGCCCCGACCCGTCGCCTCAGGCCGCCTGCACCGGGGACAGCAGCGCCCGCACCTCGGCGGCCTCCGGCGAGCCCAACTCCTCGTAGATTCCGGCCGCTTCCTGCCAGCAGACCTGGGCCCGGCCGGTCTGGCCGATGCCGCTCAGCGCGCGTCCGAGGACCGTGAGGACGTTGCCCCGCCGCCACTCCCCGCCGATCCCGCGCAGGACCGTGAGGGCCATCTCGGCGTTGGCGGCGGCCCGCGCAGCACGCCGGGCGGCGAGATCCACCTCCGCCAGCCGGAACAGACTCATGCCCTCCCAGAGGCGCTGCCGGCTGTCCCGGAACACCTCCAGCGCCTCCTGGAGCCGGTCGGCGGCGCTGCTCAGCTCCCCGCTCTGGGTGAGGGCGAGCCCGAGGGCGTAGCGGGCGTTCGCCCCGCGCAGGGCGTTGCCCATGGCGTCGTAGATGTCGATGCCCTCCTGGGCCAGCGCGACCGCGCTCTGGGTGCGCCCGGTGGCGAGATGGATCCGGGAGAGGTTGCAGAGCGCGGCGGCCACACCGGGGCGGTCGCCCAGGGCCCGGAAGTGCTCGATGGCCCGGGACAGGTGCTCCTCGCCGTCCGCGTGGCGGTTCTGGTAGAGCGCGATGATGCCGCGCGCGTTGCGCGCCCAGCAGACGGGGAGCAGGTCGTCGGACTCCTGCGCGAGGAGGATGGCCCGTTCCGCCTCCTCCTCGGCCCGTTCGAAACGGCCGCTCACGTGATGGACGTTGACGAGCGTCATCAGCGCCCGGGCCTCCGCGCGGCCGAGCCCGTGCGACCGGGCCGCGCCGACGAGCGCCTGGGCGGTCGCCTCGTACTCCTTGGAGTTGGCCCCCGACTCGGAGAGGTCGTGCGCCGCCCACAGCATGTCGATCGCCCGCGGGAGGGTCTCCGGCCGCCCCGCGGCCTGCCGTACGCAGGCGAGGAGGCAGATGGCCTCCGCGTACAGCCAGTCCTGCGCCGCGTGCCGGTTGTCGAACCGCAGCCCCGGGTACGACGTGGGCTCCAGATGGTCCACCAGCCGGTCCCCGGGCCGCTCGATCGCGTACACCCCGGCCGCGGACGCCAGGTAGAAGTCCAGCAGCCGGGACAGCGCCGAGCTGCGTTCGCTCGGGGGGAGTTCGTCTCTTTCCGCGCAGGCACGCGCGTAGAGCCGCACCAGGTCGTGGAAGCGGTAGCGGCCGGGGGCCGCCGATTCCAGGAGGGAGGTGTCCACGAGGGACTCCAGCAGGTCCTCCGTGTCCTCCACCGGCAGGTCGAGGACCGCCGCCGCGGCGGCCAGGGAGATGTCGGGGCCGTCCGCCAGGCCCAGCAGGCGGAACGCGCGGGCCTGGGCGGGTTCCAGCTGGCCGTAGCCGAGCTCGAAGGTGGCCTTGACGGCCAGGTCGCCGGCCTGGAGCTCGTCCAAACGGCGGCGCTCGTCGGCGAGCTTCGCCGCGAGGACGGACACCGTCCAGGTGCGGCGGGCCGCCAGGCGGGACGCCGCAATGCGGATCGCCAGCGGCAGGAAACCGCAGGCCGCGACCACATCGAGCGCGGCCTTCCGCTCGGACGCCACCCGCTCCTCGCCCACGATCTTCGTGAACAGCGCCAGCGCCTCGTCCGGGGACATCACGTCCAGGTCGACCAGATGGGCACCCGCCAGGTCCAGCATCCGCACCCGGGAGGTGACCAGCGCGGCGCAGCCGTCCGTGCCCGGGAGCAGGGGACGCACCTGGGCGGCGTCCCGGGCGTTGTCCAGCAGGACCAGCACCCGGCGCCCGGCGAGGACCGAGCGGTAGAGGGCCGCGCGTTCCTCCAGGGAGTCGGGGATGGCCGAGTCGGCCGTGCCTAGGGCGCGCAGGAAGGAGCCCAGAACCGTCTCCGGCTCCGCCGCCCGGGCGCCCGCGCCCTGGAGGTCGACGTACAGCTGCCCGTCCGGGAAGGCGGCGCGCGCCTGGTGCGCCACGTGCACCGCCAGGGTCGTCTTGCCGACGCCGCCGATGCCGGCCAGGGCCGAGACCGCCATGACCCGGCCCTCGGTGGAGGCCAGGATGTCGCCGAGCTCCCGTACGAAACCGGAGCGGCCGGTGAAGTCCGGGACGGTCGCGGGCAGTTGTGCCGGGCGGACGGGGACGGCGGCCGGCTCGGGCGCCGGGGAGGAAGGCTTGGCAAGCCCGGGGTCCGCCCGGAGGATCCGCTGCTGCAGCTCACTCAGGCCGGGGCGCGGGTCCACGCCCAGTTCGTCGGCGAGCAGGCGGCGGGTGTCGGCGTAGACGGCCAGTGCCTCGGCCTGGCGTCCGCTGCGGTAGAGCGCCAGCATCAGCAGCTCCCGGAGCCGCTCCCGGAGGGGATGGGCCGCGGTGAGGGCCGTGAGCTCCGAGACGGCCTCGGCGTGGCGGCCCTGCTCCAGGTCCATGTCCAGGCGCGATTCGACGAGCTGGAGCCGCCACTCCTCCAGCCGGACGCGCTGGGCCTGCGCGTACGGGCCCGGCACTCCGGCCAGGGTCTCCCCGTCCCACAGGGCGAGGGCACGGCGCAGGGTCTCGCGGGCGTGGGCGAGGTCGCCCGCGGAGCGGGCCTTCTCCGCCCCGGTCGCCAGGTCCTGGGCGACGGTGAGGTCCAGGGCGTCCTCGGCGAGGTCGCGGACCGCGTAGCCGCCGGACTCGCTGACCAGGACGGGGGTGGGCGCGGTGCCGTGGGACCGGCGGGCCTCGCCGCCCGGGTCCAGCACCTTGCGCAGGCGGGAGGCGTACGTCCGTACCGCCGCCAGCGCCTGCGAGGGCGGTTCCTCGCCCCACAGGGCGTCGATGAGCTCCGCCGCCGTGGCGGTGCGGCCCTCGCGCAGCAGCAGGGCGGCGAGCAGGGCGCGTTGCTGGGGGGACCCGGTGGTGACCGGTTCGTCACCGCGCCAGGCGCGCACGGGCCCGAGCACACTGAAGCGCAGAGCGGCGGGCTCCGCCGGCCGCTCCGCCTCGGTCGTCGCCGCCGGCTCCGACGCCGTCGGCGTGGAGTCGAGGCGCCGCTGCTCCGGTACGCGCGGCACACCGTCCGGTACACCGTCCATGCAGTCCCCCTAGACATCCTGAGCAACCACGCCAGTTTGCCTTGTTGGCGGCGGATACGTCAGCCGTGGGAGACACCGATCACAGGGCGGCACACGGGAGTCCACCAGGTCTGCACACTCTCTCCGCACCTGGTTGGCCAGCGGCCGCTTGGGAAAGGGAAGTTGGAGCGTTCGGGCTCACCGGCGAAGCTCTGGACCAGGTCAGGAAGCGAGAGGGCCGCCCAACTGCTCCAGTCGCCTCCTGGTGTCGCCGTGGTGAGGTCGGACGGGGCGGTGTGGGTCTCCGGTCCCGAGTGTCACCGGCACCCCTGCCCTGCCGGTCAGCCGGTGACCCGGGCCCGCAGGGCGCCCTTCACCACCTTCCCGCTCGCATTGCGCGGCAGCTCGGCGACGAACTCCACCGTTCTCGGGACCTTGTAGTTCGCCATCTCCCTGCGGGACCAGGCGATCAGGTCGTCGGCGGTCAGCAGGGCGCCGGGGCGTCGTACGACGTAGGCCCGGCCGACCTCGCCGAGCCGGGCGTCCGGTACGCCGATCACCGCCACGTCGGCCACGTCCGGGTGCAGGCCCAGGAGCTGCTCTATCTCCGCGGGGTAGGCGTTGAAGCCGCCGACGATGAACATGTCCTTGAGGCGGTCGGTGATGCGCAGGTTGCCCGCCGCGTCCAGGACGCCGATGTCACCGGTGCGCAGCCAGCCGTCGGGGGTCAGCACCTCGGCGGTGGCCTGCTCGTCCTCGTAGTAGCCGGACATGACGGTGAAGCCGCGTACCAGGACCTCGCCGGGCACGCCGGGTTCCACGGACCGGCCCTCGGGGTCCACGACCCGGATCCGGGTGCCGGGGACGGCGCGGCCCGACGTGGAGGCGATGACCGTCGAGTCGTCGCCGCGCCGGCACATCGTGACGATGCCGCTCGCCTCGGAGAGGCCGTAGGCCGTCAGGACCGTGCCGATGCCGAGTTCGGTGCGCAGGCGCTCGACCAGGCGCAGCGGCACCACCGCCGCTCCCGTCACGACCAGGCGGAGGGCCGAGAGGTCGTGGGTGTCGCGTGCGGGGTGGTCAAGGAGGGACTGCAGGAGGGTCGGGGGGCCGGGGAGTACGGAGACCCGCTCGGCGGCGATGTTGGCCAGGACCGTGTTCACGCCGGACACCGGCTGGGGGATCATCGTGGCGCCCCGCATGAGGCAGGCGATCACCCCGGCCTTGTAGCCGAAGGTGTGGAAGAAGGGGTTGACGATCAGATAGCGGTCGCCCCGGGTGAGGCCCGCGAGGTCGCCCCAGATGTCGTAGGCACGCAGCGTCTGGTCGTGGGTGATGACCGCGCCCTTGGGGCGGCCGGTCGTGCCCGAGGTGAAGATGATGTCCGAGGGCCAGGAGCCCTGTACGGCCGCGGACCGGTCGCGTACGTCCGCCGTTCCCACGCCCTCTCCTCCGGCCAGGAAGTCCTTCCAGGTCAGGAAGCCGGCCGGGGCGTCCTCCGAGAGGACGACCGCGTGCTTCAGGGCGGGCAGGCCGGGCAGGGGGCCGGTGCCCGGGCCGTCGCCTGCGGCCCTGCGCAGGGACGCCACGTACGACGTGCCGAGGAACGTGCCCGTCACGAACAGCAGTCGGGCGCCGCTGCGGCGCAGCACGTCCGCGGCTTCGGCGCCCTTGAACCGGGTGTTCAGCGGCACGAGCACGGCGCCCGCCGACACCGCGCCCAGGGCCGCGACGATCCAGTCGAGGGAGTTGGGGGCCCAGATGGCGACCCGGTCGCCCGGTTCGGCGCCGGTGGCCAGGCAGGCAGCCGCGGCGCGCTCCACGCGTGCGCCGAGTTCCGCGTAGGTGACGCGGGTGCGGCCCTCGACGACCGCCTCGACGTCCGCATAGCGCTCGGCCGCCGTCGTGACCAGGTCCGGAACGCTTTCCCATGCCGTATTCGCCCGCACCGTACGCCTCCCCGCACCCTAGGAGCTGACTATCCGTCAGATTATCTGTAATCTGACGGGCTGTCAGCGACCGTTCCGGCCCGGAGGTGCGCGCAGCATGGCAGCAGGATCGGGCGGCCTCAAGGACGCCACCGCTCTCGTCGGCATAGGCCAGACGCCCTTCGCCAAGCGGCTCCCGGAGGACGAACGCACCCTGGCCTGCCGGGCCGTCCTGGCCGCTCTCGACGACGCCGGGATCACGCCCGGCGAGGTCGACGCCCTCGCCTCCTACACCATGGAGGAGACGGACGAGGTGGAGCTGGCGAAGGCCTGCGGCTTCGGCGACCTCACCTTCTTCAGCAAGGTCGGCTTCGGCGGCGGGGGTTCATGCGCCACCGTCGCCCATCTCGCCGCCGCCATCACGGCCGGGCAGGCGAGCGTCGGGGTCGCCTGGCGGTCCCGGAAGAGGGGCAGCGGCCCCCGGCCCTGGACCGACACCACCGTCCAGCTCCCGACCCCGGCCCAGTGGACCCGCCCGTACGGGCTGCTCAGGCCCGCCGACGAGATCGCGATGCTCACCCGCCGCTACCTGCACGAGTACGGCGCCACCCGCGACCACCTCTTCAACGTCGCCCTCGCCTGCCGCAACCGGGCCAACCAGAACCCCGCCGCGATCATGTACGACCGCCCCCTGACCCGCGAGATGTACATGGCCTCCCGCTGGATCAGCGAGCCGCTGTGCCTGTTCGACAACTGCCTGGAGACGGACGGGGCGCTGGCCTGTGTGGTCGTCTCCGCCGAGCGCGCCCGCGACTGCCGCCGCACACCCGTCTACGTCCACTCCGTCGCCCAGTCGCTGCCCGCCCAGCACCACGGCATGGTCAACTACTGGAACGACGACCCCCTCACCGGCCCCGCCTGGAGCGCCGCCCGGCATCTGTGGAAGCACTCCGACCTGGCCCCCGAGGACGTCGACGTCGCCCAGATCTACGACGCCTTCACGCCCCTGGTCCTGCTCTCCCTGGAGGGCTACGGCTTCTGCGGGCGCGGTGAGGGCGGGGCGTTCACCGAGGGCGGGGCGCTGGAGACCGGCGGGCTGCTGCCGGTGAACACCGGCGGGGGCGGGCTGTCCGAGGCCTATGTGCACGGCTTCAACCTGATCAACGAGGGGGTCAGACAGCTGCGCGGGACCAGTACCGCGCAGGTGCCGGGCGCCTCCGCCTGTCTGGTCACGGCCGGGGAAGGGGTCCCGACCTCCGCCCTGCTGCTGAGGAGTTGAGGAGCCGCTCATGCTGCGTCCCGTGCCCGACACCGACGGCGCCCCCTTCTGGGAGTACGCCGCCCAGGGTGAACTGCGCGTCCAGGCCTGCGCCGCGTGCGGAGAGCTCCGCTTCCCGCCCCGGCCCTGCTGCCCGCACTGCCAGTCCTTCGAGAGCGCGTGGCGTCCGATGTCCGGCCGGGGCCGGGTCTGGTCGTACGTCGTCGCCCATCCGCCGCTGCTGCCCGACTACGCGGCGCGGGCGCCGTACGACGTGGTCGTCGTCGAGCTGGCCGAGGCGCCTCGCATCCGGCTGGTGGGGAACCTGGTCGGGGGGGCCGGGGAGCCGCTCGGCTCCCTGCCGCCGGAGAGCGTGCGCATCGGGGCCCGGGTGCAGGCCGTCTTCCACGACGGCCTCGTCCAGTGGGTTCCGGAGCGGCCATGAGGAGCGTCCTCGTGCGGGCCGACCGGGACAGCGGGGTCGCCGTGGTGACGCTCAACCGGCCCGAGCGGCTCAACGCCGTCGACCTCGCCATGGCCGGCGAACTGGCCTCAACCTGGCACGAGTTGCGGTTCGGCGACGCCGTGCGCGCGATCGTCCTCACCGGGGCCGGTGAGCGGGCCTTCTGCACCGGCATCGACCGGGACGCCGTCGTGCCGCAGCCGGACTCGCCGTACGCGCAGGACGATCCGCTGCTCGGCATCGGCCCCAAGGCGAACGACCTGTGGAAACCGGTCGTCGCCGCGGTGCGCGGCATGGCCTGCGGGGGCGCCTTCTACCTGCTGGGCGAGGCCGAGTTCCTCGTCGCGGACACCACCGCCACCTTCTTCGACCCGCACACCACCTACGGCATGGTCAGCGCCTACGAGTCGGTGCTGATGGCGCAGCGCATGCCGTACGGGGAGGTCGCGCGGATGGCGTTGATGGGGACGGCGGAACGGATCTCGGCCCGGCGGGCCTACGAGGTCGGGCTGGTGTCGGAACTCGTGGCGGAGGGCGAGGCGTTGAGGGCGGCGGTCTCGTGCGCCGCGGTTCTCGCCGGGTATCCGACCGAGGCCGTCCAGGGCACCGTACGGGCGCTGTGGGCGGCGAGCGAGGCGGGGCGCTCGCAGGGGGTCGCGCAGGCGCCGCACCTCATCGCACTCGGGAACGCGACGGGCGAGCGGCAGGCCCGGTTGTTCGGGGAGCGGTCGCGGGAGTACCGGTTGCGCGACTGACTTCCTGACGGAGCCGCGGGGCCGACGCCTCGCGGGTCCGGCGCCCGCCGCGGGTCCCGTCAGTCGTCGACGAGGGCCTGGCGGTCGGCCTCGCAGTGGTCGACCGAGGCCACCAGGCCCGAGCCGCCCACCCGGACGTCGACGGTGGCCCTGCCGTTCGCGGGGACCGTGACGTCCCCGTACCGGCTGACGACGGTGATGCCCCGGTCGTCCTCGAAGGTGACCGAGACGGAGAAGCCGGCCTTGCGGCCGTTGGGGTTGCTCACCTCGACGGTCGCGTACGGCCGGGCGGAGGTCGCACAGCTCACCAGCCGCGCCGTGCCGTCCTCCAGCTCCTTGCGGCTGCCGGAGCCGGAGGAGGACGTCGGTGTGGAGCCGTAGCCCGGCCTTCGGGTGTAGGAGCCGCCGCCGGTGCTGCTGCCACTGCCACTGCTACTGCTTCCGTAGTCATCGTCGTCGGAGCCGTAGGACCCGCCGCTCGATCCGCCGCTCGATCCGCCGGAGCCGTACGCGCCGCCGCTCGACGAGGACGAGCTCGAACTGTCGTGGTCCTGGCTGGAACTGCTGCACCCGCCGCCTCCGCCGCCGTGACCGTGGCTGCCGCCGCGGCCCCGGCCGGAGGAGAATCCGGTCAGTGCCAGTACCACCAGGACCAGCACCGCCGTGAACCTGACCTTGCGCCCCCGTGTCTGCATGACGGAGAGCCTAGTGATCAGCTGTCACGGTCATGTCACCGCGTGGCGACCGGTGCGTGCCCGGCGTAGCGTCGGGGGTGGAAGCGGTGAACCGCTTCCCGACAAGCGACGGCCGCCGTCCGCAACCCCTTCCGCACACCGGTACGACGGCCGTCCCGGGCCGGTCAGGCGGTGCGCGCCGTGCCCGTGCCCTTCTCCGCGTCCAGCGCGTACACACAGCGGTCCTTGCTGCACGCGTACACCACCCCGTCCCGGACGACCGGGGAGCCGGTGATCTCGCCGCCGGTGGCGAGTTTCCAGCGCAGCCGGCCGTCGTCGGCCTTCAGGGTGTAGAGCAGGTGGTCGGTGGAGCCGAAGTGGATCCGGCCCTCGGCCACCGAGGGGGCGCCGACGATGTCGCCGCCTGCCTGGAAGCGCCACTTGGGCGTGCCGGTGACCGCGTCGAGGGTGTAGAGGCCCTTCCCGCTGCCCACGTGGACGTGGCCGGCGGCGACCAGGACGGGGTCGACGGAGGAGCGGGACTCGGTGGCGATGCGCCAGCGGTCGCGGCCGTCGGTGGCGTCGAGGGCGTAGACGGTGCCGAGGTAGTCGGCGAGGTAGATGCCGCCGCCGGTGACGGCAGGGCCGGGGACGAACGTGGGCGGGCTGAGGAACACGGCCGGGGCCTCGAAGTGCCACTTCACGTGCCCGGCGGCCACGTCCAGGGCGAGGACGCGGGTGCCGGCGCAGACGTAGACGTAGCCGTCGGTGGCCTGGGTGAGCCGGATCGGCACGCCGCCGCAGGAGGCCGCGTCGCCGATCGGGTACGACCAGCGCTCCTCGCCGGTGCGGGCGTCCAGGGCGCGCAGCCGGGCGTCCTGCCACACGTAGACCGTGCCGTCGTGCAGGGCGGGCCCGGCCTCGGGGGACTCGAAGTCGGACTGGCAGCCGGTGATCTCCCAGAGCTTCTGGCCGCCGGTGGCCTCCCAGCCCTGGACGCCGCCGCCGCGGGTGCCGGTGACGACGGTGCCGCGCCCGGCCTGGAGCGAGTAGACCCAGGCGTCCGTCTGGAGCCGCCACAGGTCGGCGCCCTCACGGGCGTCGAGGGCGAACAGGGTGGGCCCGTCGGAGGCGTGGATCCGGCCGTCCGCGACCGCCATGGACCAGGCGACGTCCCGGGTCTTGAAGCGGCGGCGGCCGGTGGCGACGTCCAGCGCGTGCACCTCGAAGGAGGTGACGTAGACCAGGTCGTCGGCGACGGAGGGCGTGCCCCAGACGTCGTTGGACATGCGGAAGCGCCAGGGCCGCCAGCCCCCGGCCTGCTCCGGCGGCGCGGCCGGGGCCGGAGGGGTGGTGACGGCGGGGCCCACGGCGGGGTCGGTGCCGTTGACACCGGGGCGGGGCTTGGACCAGGAGGCGGCGAGGGCGGCCTCCGGCCGGGGCGCGGCGACGGCGGCGGCGCGCACGTCGGCGACGCGCGGGCCCGGGCCGATCGGCACCGGGACGCCGGCCAGGCGGACCGGGCCGGTGTCGGGGCCGCCGGCCGGGGCCGGTACGGGCACCGGGACGACGGGGTCGTGCGAGGGCGGGGGCGGGATGGGCGCGGGGCCGGGGGCGGGGCGTCCGCCGCCGCCGCGGGCCGCGCCGGGGGCGGGCTTGCCGGCCGGCCGGCCGTTGCGGCGGGACTCGATCAGGCTCACGGCCCGCTCGGGCAGCCACGCGGAGGCCGTACCGCTGTCGTCGGAGCCGGAGCCGAAGAGATGCGGGGCCAGCTGGGACTGGAGGTCGGCCGGGTTGGGGCGGGCCGTCGCCTCCATCTGCATACAGGACTCGATGAGCGGACGCAGTTCGTCCGGGAGGCCCTCCAGGTCCGGGCCCTCGCGCAGCAGCATGAAGACCGTCTCGACCGGGTTGGCGCCGTGGAAGGGCGGGTGCCCGGTGGCGGCGAACACCAGCATCGAGCCGAGGGAGAAGACGTCGCTGGCGCCGGTGACGCTGCGGGAGTCCTTGGCCTGCTCGGGCGACATGTAGGCGGGGGTGCCGACGGCGACGTTGGTCATCGTCAGACGTGTGTTCGACACGCCCGACGCGATACCGAAGTCGATCACCCGGGGGCCGTCCTCGACGACGAGGACGTTCGACGGCTTGAGGTCCCGGTGCACCAGCCCCGCGCCGTGGATGGACTGGAGCGCCTCGGCCACGCCCGCCGCCAGCCAGCGCACCGCCTGGGCCGGCAGGGGGCCGCAGTCGTTCACTATCTCCTCGAGGGAGGGCGCGGGGACGTACGCGGTGGCCAGCCACGGCACGGCGGCGCGCGGGTCGGCGTCCACGACCGCGGCCGTGTAGAAGCCGGAGACGGCGCGGGCCGCCTCCACCTCACGCGTGAAGCGGACCCGGAACAGCTGGTCCTCGGCCAGCTCCGTCCGGACGGTCTTGATCGCCACGCGCCGGCCGGACGCCGAACGCGCGAGATAGACCAGCCCCATGCCGCCGGCACCCAGCCGTCCCAGCACCTCGAACGGCCCGATCCGCCGCGGATCGTGCTGCGTCAGCTGATCCACCACTCTGCCTGCCACCTCCCCGTACGCGCCGCGCCGAGCCACATGTTCCACGCGACCCCGTGCAGCGTCTCACCACCGCACCGCCATGGCGGCACGCACCCTGATTCTTCCTGGCCGGAGCCCCGGTTGCGAACCCGGTGACAATTGGGATGTCTCGACACAGAAGTGATCAAACGATGACCAAACAATGCCTGGTCAGCGGTGCAGCAGCGCGAAGGACGCCCCCTGATTGTCCGTGACGACGGCGACCTCGCCGTACGACGTCTCGAAGGGCGGGACCTGGACCCGTCCGCCGAGCCGCGTCACGTCCTCCAGCGCGGCCGCCATGTCCTCGACGGCGAAGTGCACGAGGAAGTGGGGCGGCATCTCGGCCGGGTACACGTCGGAGACGGGGGCGCGGCCGAAGTCGGGCTCGGCGTCCGGCCCGAACAGGGCCTCCCGGAAGAGGTCGCCGTAGAAGGCGTTGGCCGCCTCGGTGTCCCGGGCGTACAGCTCCGCCCAGGCGAAGGTGCCCGGCTCGTGCCGCTTGCCGAAGCCGGGGTGCTCCTCCGGCTGCCACAGGGCGAAGACGGCGCCCTCGGGGTCGGTGACGAGCGCGGTGACGCCCAGGTCCCCGGCCGGCACGGGCGCCGAGACGATCTGCCCGCCCGCGTCCCGGATGCGCCGGGCCAGGGCCGGGGCGTCCGGGGTCGCGAAGTACACCGTCCAGACGGTGGGCAGCCGCCCGTCCACCTTGCGGACCAGGGCGGCCACCGGTTCGCCGTCCTTCAGCGCCTCGGTGAAGGAGCCGAACCACTCGTCCTGGAAGGTCCACCCGAAAAGTTCACCGTAGAATCGCTTGCCCGCCTCGACGTCGCGAAGCTGCGCGTCCACCCAGCAGGGGACGCCCTCTCCGTACACCGATGCCCTGTTTTCGGCCATGCCGCCAACGTAACCGCGTCCGCCGCACCCCGCAGACCAGGCACACCAGTCCCGGTACTCCCTTGCACCCCATTTGCAGTCGGCCGAATCGCGCCCCGATCACGCCTCGGTAAGCTGACGGCATGACAGGACAAGTGCGTACCGTCGACGGCCGGGTGGCCGGCCGGCGTGGGCAGGCGACCCGGCAGAAGCTGCTCGACTGCCTCAGCGAGATGCTCAGCTCCTCCCCGTACCGGGACGTCAAAGTCATCGATGTCGCCCGGAAAGCGGGCACTTCGCCCGCGACCTTCTACCAGTACTTCCCGGACGTCGAGGGCGCCGTTCTGGAGATCGCCGAGCAAGTGGCCACCGAGGGCGCCGCGTTGACGGAGCTCCTGGAAGGCCGCTCCTGGGCCGGCAAGGCCGGCTGGCAGACGGCACAGGAACTCGTCGACGGCTTCCTGGAGTTCTGGCGCAAGAACGACGCCATCCTGCGGGTCGTCGATCTCGGTGCCGCCGAGGGCGACAAGCGCTTCTACAAACTCCGGATGAAGATCCTCAACTCGGTGAACAACTCCCTGGCGGACGCCGTCGCCGAGCTCCAGGCCAAGGGCAGGGTCGACAAGGACGTGAACCCGGCGGCCATCGCCGGTTCGCTGGTCGCGATGCTCGCGGCCGTCGCCGCCCACCAGAAGGGCTTCTCCTCCTGGGGCGTGAAACAGGCCGAACTGAAGCCGAACCTCGCCCTGTTGGTGCACCTGGGCGTCACCGGCCGGAAGCCGGCGAAATAGCGCGGCGCGACAGCCTCTTACCTCCCACGTCCTGTCTGGCAGGCGGTGGTCCACCCGGGTGGACCACCGCCTGTCGCGCTCTCGCCGTCCGTGCTACCGCCGCACGAGCCGGAACACCCGGATCTCCCGCTCCACCCGCGCCTGGTACGCCGCGTACGGCGGCCAGAACCGCAGCAGCGCCCGCCAGGCCGCCGCCCGCTCCTCCCCCGCCAGCAGCCGGGCCGTGACCGGGACGTCCCGGCCCTTCCAGCTGATATCCGCGTCGGGATGTGCGAGCAGGTTGTGACTCCAGGCGGGGTGCCCCGGCCGCCCGAAGTCGGACCCGACGAGGATCCAGGAGCCCCCGCCGTCCTCGGGCATGCAGGCCAGGGGCGTACGGCGGGGCAGTCCGCTCCGCGCTCCCGTCGAGGTCAGCACGACCCCCGGGAGCAGTTGCGCGCTGAGCAGCACCTTTCCCCTGGTGAGCCGGTGGACGGCACGGTCGAGGGCGGGCACCACGTGCGGTGCCACGCGGGCGAAGCCCCTGGTCGACGACACTCGCTGCACCACACGCGCACCCCTCATGGGCCGGCCTCCTCGAAGACGTGTGCCGCGTCGGCCGCGTGTGCCCGCAGCCGGTGCACCGGCCCGAACAGCAGCTCGTCGCCCGCGGCACGCTTGAAGTACGGGTGAGCCTCGTGCTCCCAGGTGAAGCCGATGCCGCCGTGCAGCTGGATCCCGTCGGCGGCGGCGCGGCGCAGCGCTTCGAGCGCCTGGGCGAGAGCGAGAGCGCCGGCCGTCTCCTCGCGGACGGTTGCGGTCCCGCCAACGGTGAGGCTCGTGGTGGCGGCCGCCCAGGCCGCGTAGTACGCCGCGGAGCGGGCCGCCTGGACCTGGACGTACGCGTCGGCCAGCCGGTGCTTGACCGCCTGGAAGGAGCCGACCGGCCGCCCGAACTGCTCGCGCTGCCCGACGTACTCGACGGTCCGCTCCAGCATCCGGCCGGCCGCCCCGACGGCCTCGGCGGCGAGACAGGCGGCGACGGTGTCACCGAGCCGGGCGAGGGCGGGGAGGGGGTCGACGGTCTCGTCGCCCAGCAACTCGGCGAGTACGTGACGCAGTTGGATCCGGCCTTGCGGGCGAGTGGCGTCCAGCGTGGTCTGCCGTACGCGGGTGAGCCCGGTGGCGTCCCCGCGCACCAGGAAGAGCAGGACCCGGGAGCGGGCGAACCCCCCGGTGTGCGCCGCGACCACGAGCAGCCCGGCGCTGTGCCCGTCGAGGACCTGGTCGGCCTGCCCGTACAGCTGCCAGCCGCCCTCGGCCCGCCGGGCCTGGACTCCCCCGGCCCGCCCCCCGCCGGCCCACCCCCCGTGCCGGTCGAGGCCGGTGAGCGCGAGGGCGGTGGCGAGAGCGGGGCCCGGTACGGCGAGGGCGGCGGTGAGGGCGCCGGAGGCGATGCGGGGCAGGAGGTCGGCGCACTGGGCGTCGGTGCCGAGGGCGAGCAGCAGCGGGGCGGCGAGGACGGCGGTGGCGAGCAGCGGGGTGGGGGCGAGGGCGCGGCCCGTCTCCTCGCAGGCCAGGGCCAGTTCGGTCGCCGTGCAGCCGGCACCGCCGTAGGCCGCGGGGAGGGCCAGTCCGGGCAGGCCGAGTTGCCCGGCGAGGGTGGCCCACAGGGCGGGGTCGTGCCCGGCGGGGGTGCCGACGGCGGCCCGCAGCTCGTCCGGACCGCACCGCTTGCCGAGCAGCTCGCGCAGGGTGCGGCGGATCTCGTGCTGTTCGTCGGTGAAGCGGGCGTCCATGGGGCACCTCTCTCCGCATCTGACGGTGCGTCATATTAGGGCGGCGCATCAGGGAAGCCCAGAGCCCTGCCATGCCCGCCACGATCTGATGTACCGTCAGATTCATGGTGGCGCGGAGGAAAGTGGCCGTCGTCGGCGTGGCCCTCGCGGACTGCGGCCGGGTGGACGACGCGACCCCGTACGCCCTGCACGCCCAGGCGGCCCGCCGCGCCCTGGCGGACGCGGGCCTGGACCGGTCGCTGGTCGACGGCTTCGCCTCGGCGGGCCTCGGCACCCTGGCACCCGTCGAGGTCGCGGAGTACCTGGGCCTGCGCCCCACCTGGGTCGACTCCACCTCCGTGGGCGGCTCCACCTGGGAGGTCATGGCTGCCCACGCGGCGGACGCGATCGCGGCCGGACACGCCCGCGCGGTGCTGCTCGTCTACGGCTCGACGGCCCGGGCGGACGTCAGGGCGGGCCGCCGCACCGGAACCCTGTCCTTCGGCACCCGGGGCCCGACGCAGTTCGAGGTCCCCTACGGCCACACCCTGATCGCCAAGTACGCCATGGCGGCCCGCCGCCACATGATCGAGTACGGCACGACGATCGAGCAGCTGGCGGAGGTGGCGGTGCAGGCCCGGGCCAACGCGGCCCTCAACCCGGAGGCGATGTTCCGCACCCCGGTCACGGTCGACGAGGTGCTGTCCGGCCCGATGATCGCGGACCCGTTCACCAAGCTGCACTGCTGCGTCCGTTCCGACGGCGGGGCGGCGGTGCTGCTGGTGGCCGAGGAGTACGTCCGGGACTGCCGTACGTCGCCGGTGTGGGTACTGGGGAGCGGGGAGTCCGTGTCGCACGCGGCGATGTCCGAATGGCCGGACTTCACGGTGTCGCCCGCGGCGGTGAGCGGGCGGCTGGCGTTCGAGCGGGCGGGGGTGCGGCCGGCGGAGATCGAGGTCGCCGAGATCTACGACGCGTTCACCTATATGACGCTGGTGACGCTGGAGGACCTCGGCTTCTGCGGGAAGGGCGAGGGCGGGGCGTTCGTGGGGATGGGGCGGCTGCGGGTCGAGGGCGGTGAGCTGCCGGTGAACACTGATGGAGGCGGCCTTTCGGCCCAGCATCCCGGGATGCGGGGGCTGTTCCTGCTGGTGGAGGCGGTGCGGCAGCTGCGCGGGGAGTGCGGGCAGCGGCAGGTGCGACGGGCCGACGGCTCGCCTCCGCGACTGGCGGTGGCGTCGGGGACGGGGGGCTGGTTCTGCTCGTCGGGGACGGTGGTGCTGGGGGTGGGGTGACGGCGGGGGGCCGGGGGGAGAGGCTGGCCTGGGAAGCCCGGGAAGGACGGGCCGGGGAGCTCCGTGCTCCCGGCACCGGGCGGGACCGGACACAATCGGGGCATGGCAACCGATCTTCACGAGCTGCTGAGGTCACTGCGGGTCTGGGACCCGGAGGTCACCGACCTGCCCTCCTTCGAGCCGGCCACCACCCCGGCCACTCCCCTGCCCCTGTTCGCCGAGTGGTTCGCGGCGGCGGTGGCGGCCGGCCAGACCGAGCCGCACACCATGTCGCTGGCGACCTCGGACGAGTCGGGCCTGCCCGACGTGCGGATCGTGATGCTGCACGGCGCGGACGCCGACGGCTGGTCCTTCGCGTCCCACGCCGGCAGCCGCAAGGGGCGGCACCTCGCCGACCGCCCGTATGCCGCGCTCGGCTTCTACTGGCCGGTCCTGGGCCGCCAGGTCCGGGTGCGCGGCCCGGTGACGGCGGCGCCGTCCGAGGACGCCCAGGGCGACCTGCACGCCCGCTCGACGGGCGCGCTGGCGGCCGCGCTGACCGGGCGGCAGAGCGAGGTCCTGCCGTCCCTGGACGACCTCGCCCGGGCCTCGCAGTCGGCGTGGGAACGGGCGTCGCGGGAGCCGGAGGCGCCGGTGTCGTCCTGGACGCTGTACCGGCTGCGGGCCGAGGAGGTCGAGTTCTTCCAGGGGGAGGAGCGACGGCGACACGTCCGGCTCCGCTACCGGCGGGACGTGCGGCAGGACGGGGAGGAATGGTCGCGGGAACTGCTGTGGCCGTGAGGGCTTCTACGTGAAGTCGTGCACGTCGAAGTCCGCCACCGGCCGGTAGCCGATGCGCTGGTAGAGGCCGTTGCTGGTCGGGTTGTCCAGGTCGGTGAAGAGGAGGACCTCGGCCGCGCCGGAGGCCAGGGCGGCGCGGCTGACCTCGGCCGTCGCGGCGCCCGCGTAGCCGCGGCGGCGGAAGCGGGGCGGGGTGTAGACGGAGGCGACGCGGACCTGGCCGGCGACCTGGGGGCCGGTGCCGGCCATGGCGACCGGTGTGCCGTCGGGGGTTTCCCACAACGTGATGCCACCGTCGGCGATACGGGCGTCCGCCCACTCGGCGGAGTCGCGGACGGTGCCCAGGCCGACGGACGCGCTGAACTCGTCGTGCCAGCGCCGGAGAAGCTCGCGGTCCGCCTCGACGGCGATCCGGGGGCCGCCGGGCGGGAGGGGCCCGGGCTCGGTCAGGGTGCCGAGCCGGTAGAGCCGCTGGCGCTGGCGGAGGACGGCCCGGGTGCCCGTGTGCCGCTGCCAGGCCTCGGCGAAGGCGACCGCGGTGTCACACTCGGCGTTCACCCCGGGCAGCCGTCGGCCGAGGACGGCCAAGCGCGCGGCGAGGGAGTCGGCGTCCTCGGGGGTGACGGCCGTGAGGTTCAGCCAGTGCGGCGGGGTGCGGAAGAAGGCCGCACGGACCTCTCCCGCCCGTTCCAGCACGCCGAACTCCGGTTCTCCGTCCCCGTACACGCTCCGGCCGTGTGTCCGCAGGGTCTCCGTGACCGTCAGCGGCACGGTGTGCAGCGCCGGCCGGGAGCGGAGGAAGGCGCCCGCACGGGTCAGGAACTCGTCGAGGTCGTGGGTGAGATGCCAGCTGCCCGTACCGGGACGAGGGTGGGCGTCGGGATGGGTATCGGCGTCAGTTCCGGTTCCGGTGTCCATGGTTCATGGTGCCGTGTGCCGCCGCCGGAGCACCCCCGATTTTCCGGCGGTGCCGTCGGCCGGCACTGCTCATGTGCCGCTGTCCTCCGCGAGTGTGTACGCCACCAGCGCGTTGGCGTGGCCGTGGCCCAGACCGTGTTCGGTCTTGAGCCAGTTGACGAGCTCCATGTGCCGGGTCAGCGGCGAGGAGCGGATGAGGTCCTGCCAGTCGGCGATCGGCCGGCCGTACTTCTTCTCGATCGAGGGGAAGTAGGCGGCGGGGCCCTTCACGGGTGCGGTCATCTCGGCCGGTCCCTTCACTTGTCGGCGGTGCAGCTGCGGTCGCGCTGCGGTTGCGGGTATGACCGGCGGGGCCCGGAGAACTGATCGCCCGGCCGACGTGACTCGCGTCACACCGACCCGTTCCGCTCTCCTCGCGGACCCTCGGGCTCCGGGTCCGTGGCCAGGCGGGCGTGCAGATGGGCGTCGCGGAACGCGTCGTGCCGCTCCTCCTGGAAGATCGCACCGCGCAGGGTGCCCTCGTACGAGAACCCGCATCTCTCGGCGATCCGGCACGACGCGTCATGACCGACCGCGTGGTCCAGTTCCAGCCGGTGGATCCCGAGGTCCGTCAGCGCCCAGTGGGCGGTGAGCAGCAGGGCCCGGGTGGCCACGCCCCGGCCGCGGGCCTCGGGCAGGACCCAGTAGCCGACCCGGGCGACCTTCAGGTGGTACTTGATCTCGTTGACCCCGATGTGCCCGAGCGGCGCGTCGGTGCGGGCGTCCGCGACCCGGAACGACACCGACGTCCCCTCCAGGGCACTCTGCGCCCGCGCCAGCAGCGACTCCCGGGCGCTCGCGCGGTCCGTGACCAGCCGCAGCGGGGTGTTCCAGCGCCGGAACTCAGGATCGCGCAGCCCCCGCAGCCACGTGTCGACGTCGGCGCCGGATCCGGCGTCCCAGGGACGCAGGCGGAGACCGTGGCCGTGGAGATCCGGGTGGGGGCCGGTCATGGACTGGTCACGTATGGGGGCCATGGGTCCCATTCAATCCCGTGACTCCCGGAAACCGGCCAACTGTAGGCCAAGGGGAGGCAAGAAGTGGGCAGTCACACCGAAGCCCCCGGGAGCCCCGACGCCCTCGTGAACACCGGCACCCCCTCCCGGAACGCCACCACCAGCTCCGCCCCGGCGGACAGCCCTTCGCCCTCGCTCGCGAGCGGTGCCGGGGGCTCCCCCTCCCCCACGATCACCGTCATCATCCGCGGCCCTTCGGCGAGTTGGACCACGGCGGCGACATAGGGGACGCGGTCGGGGAACGGCGGCAGGTCGTTGCGGTGGACGACGGACCAGGTGTAGAGCGTGGCGCGGCCGCTCGCCGTCTCCCACGTGACGTTCTCGCTCCAGCAGTGGGGGCAGAACTCGCGCGGGTAGTGGTGGGCCCGGCCGCAGTCCCCGCAGCGGCGGATCAGCAGCCGGCCCTCGGCGGCGGCGTCCCAGTAGGTCCGCGTGAAGGCGTCGGGCTCGGGCAGGTCGAAGCGGTGGCCGGTCACGACGTCGTGTGCCATGAAACCTGACGGTACGTCAGATCAGCGGATGCGCAAGAGCCGGCGAGCGGCCGACTGCGTACACCGGGCAGGGACCACCCCCGGCCTTCAAGGCGTTCAAGGCGTTCAAGACATTCAAGGCGTTCGACCAGGAACGATCACCGCCCCGCCACAACCAGGCCCGCTACGCCACGAGCCCCACTCGCTCCTCCTGCAAGCGTGATCAATCCGAAACCAATTCCGGTCTTGACCGAGACCCATCAAGCGGTCCCGTGATTACGCTCGCGCTCATGGCCGACTCCACACCCCCCACACACGCCTCCGCACAGCCCCCACCCGACCGCCCCGTCTACGTCATCGGCGGCGGCCCCGGCGGGCTCTCCGCGGCGTACGCGCTGCGCGCCCGGGGCATACGGGCCGTCGTCCTGGAGAAGTCCGACCGGGTCGGGGCGTCCTGGCGCCGCCACTACGACCGGCTGCACCTCCACACCACCCGCCGCCTCTCGGCCCTGCCCGGGCTGCCGATGCCGCGCCGGTTCGGGCGGTGGGTGTCCCGGGACGACGTGGTGCGGTACCTGGAGAAGTACGCCGAGCACCACCGCCTGGAGATCGTCACCGGCGTCGAGGTGTCCCGTGTCGAGCGCACCTCCGATGGTTCAGGCTGGCTGCTGCACGCCACCGGCGGCCGGGAGCTGACCGGCGCGGCGGTGGTCGTCGCCACGGGCTACAACCACACCCCGCGCCTGCCGGACTGGCCCAGCCGCGCCGGCTTCACCGGCGAGTTCCTGCACGCCGGCGAGTACCGCAGCGGCAAGCCCTACGCCGGCCGGGACGTCCTCGTCGTCGGCGTCGGCAACACCGGCGCCGAGATCGCCGTCGACCTGGTGGAGAGCGGTGCCTCGCGGGTCCGGCTCGCCGTGCGCACGGTCCCCCACATCGTGCGCCGTTCGACCGCCGGCTGGGCCGCCCAGTACAGCGGCGTCCTGGTCCGCCGGCTGCCGGTCGGCCTGGTCGACCGGATCTCCCGGGCGCAGGCCAGGGTCGCCGTGCCCGACCTGTCCGCGCACGGGCTGCCGCGTCCCGACACCGGGCTGTACACGCGGGTGAAGCAGGGGGCCATCCCGGTGCAGGACGTCGGCCTGATCGACGCCGTGCGCACGGGCAGGGTGGAGGTCGTGGCGGCCGTGGAGGGCTTCGAGGACGGCGGCAAGATCGCCCTGGCCGACGGCACCCGGATCTCCCCGGACGTGGTGATCGCCGCCACGGGGTACGTCCGCGCCCTGGAGGACCTGGTCGGGCACCTCGACGTCCTCGACGACCGCGGCAGGCCCGTAGCCCACGGCCCGCGCACCCCGAAGACCGCTCCCGGCCTGTACTTCACCGGCTTCACCAACCCGATCAGCGGCAATCTCCGCGAGATGGCGCTCGACGCCGTGAAGATCGCGAAGGCCGTCGCGAGGAGCGGCTCCGGGCGCGGCCCGGGGAGCGTGTCCCGCCTGCCGGGCTGAGCCCCCGCCCCGGCGGCGAGATCAACCGCCTCGGCCACTCGACAACTTCACCCGCTCACACCGTTCCTGACGTCGCGCCAGTTCAGTAATCTGACAGAGCGTCAGTTGGCGGCTGTCTCACAGGAGCGGGCGGAAACGATGCTTGGATCGACCCACGGCACCCTCAGCACCGACTCCCGCCGGGCCCGGGCCCTCGCCTGTGGCGAGCGGACCGGGCCCGCCGTCCACGGCAGGCCGGCCCAGGCGGGCGACCTGGACGTCAGCGGACGGCCGCTGCACTCCGGCGTACCCGATCTGGACCGCTTCTTCCGCCCCCGGTCCGTCGCCGTGGTCGGCGCCTCGGACGCCGAGGGCCGCCCGAACACCGGCATCACGCGGCAACTGGCCGACTGGGCCGAGCAGGTCGGCGCCACGCTGTACCCGGTCCATCCCAGCCGGCCGTCGGTGTTCGGCGTCCCCTGCTCCGCTTCCGTCGCCGGCCTGCCCGAGCAGGTCGACCTGGCCGTGGTGCTGGTCGGCGACCCCGTCCCGGTGATCGAGGAACTGGCCGAGGCCAAGGCGCGGTTCGCCGTCGTCTTCGCGTCCGGGTTCGCGGAGACCGGGCCGGAGGGCGAGGCCGCTCAGCGCCGGCTGGCCGCCGCCGTGGCGCAGTCCGGGTTGCGGCTGCTGGGGCCCAACACCAACCTGAACGCCTTCGAGCGGTTCCGCGACGACCTGGAGGGACCGGCGATCGCCCTGATCACCCAGTCCGGTCACCAGGGCCGCCCCGTCTTCGCCCTCCAGGAACTCGGCATCCGCCTCTCCCACTGGGCCCCCACCGGCAACGAGGCCGACCTGGAGAGCGCCGACTTCCTCTCCTACTTCGCCGAGCAGCCCGAGGTCGGCGCCATCGCCTGCTACCTCGAAGGGCTGAAGGACGGCCGCTCCTTCCTGCTCGCCGCCGACCGGGCCGCCCGGCGCGGTGTGCCGGTCGTCGCCGTCAAGGTGGGCCGTACCGAGACCGGCGCCCGCACCGCCGCCTCCCACACCGGCAAACTGACCGGCGCGGACGCCGTGGTGGACGCGGCGCTGCGCCAGTACGGCGTGATCCGGGTCGACGGGCTCGACGAACTCCAGGACACGGCAGCCCTGCTGGCCCGGGCCCGCCCGCCGCGCGCCGACGGGGTCGTCGTCTACTCCATCTCCGGCGGTACGGGCGCCCATGTCGCCGACCTGGCGACCGGGATGGGCCTGAGCCTGCCGGTGCTGTCCGAGGCCAAGCAGGCCGAGCTGCACCAGTGGATACCCGAGTATCTGAGCGTCGCCAACCCGGTCGACAACGGCGGGCATCCCGTCGGGGACGAACGCGGCCGGAAGATCATCGACGCGATCCTCGACGACCCGGGGGTGGGCGTGCTGATCTGCCCGGTCACCGGGCCGTTCCCGCCGCTCAGCGACCGGCTCGTGCGGGACCTGGTGGACGCGGCCGAGCAGACCGACAAACTCGTCTGCGTGGTGTGGGGTTCGCCGGTCGGCACCGAGCCCGCCTACCGCGAGGTCCTGCTCGGCTCCTCCCGCGTGGCCACCTTCCGCACGGTCGGCAACTGCCTCACCGCCGTCCGCGCCCACCTCGCCCACCACCGCTTCGCGGCCGCCTACCGCTCCCCCTTCGACGAGGCCCCGCGCACCCTGTCCCCGTCCTACCGCAAGGCGCAGGCCCTGATGCAGCCCGGCCGGCAGCTCAGCGAGCACGCGGCGAAGCAGCTGCTGCGGGCGTACGGCATCCGGGTACCGCGCGAGCAGCTGGTGACCAGCGCGGCGGCGGCCGTCCGCGCGGCCGGGCTCGTGGGCTACCCGGTGGTGATGAAGGCCTCCGGCGCCCGGATCGCCCACAAGACCGAGCTGGGCCTGGTGAAGACCGGGCTGACCTCGGCCAGTCAGGTCCGCGACGCCTACCGGGACCTGACCGACATCGCCCGCTACGAGGACGTCGCCCTGGACGGCGTCCTGGTCTGCCAGATGGTGGAGCAGGGCGTGGAGATGGTCGTCGGCGTCGCCCACGACGAGCTGTTCGGCCCGACCGTGACCGTGGGCCTCGGCGGCGTGCTCGTGGAGGTGCTGCGCGACACGGCCGTAGGGGTGCCGCCCTTCGGGGAGGAGCAGGCGCGGGACATGCTCGCCGGGCTGCGCGGACGGGCCCTGCTCGACGGGGTGCGGGGGCGGCCGGCGGCGGATCTGGACGCACTGGTCGAGGTCGTCCTGCGCGTGCAGCGCATGGCCCTGGAACTCGGGGACCGGCTCGCGGAGCTGGACGTCAACCCGCTGATGGTGCTGCCGCGGGGGCAGGGCGCCGTGGCGCTGGACGCGCTGGCGGTGTGCCGCTGATGACCGGGGCCGCGGTGCTGCACACGACCGGCGACCACGTCCTCACCGTCACGCTCAACCGGCCCGGGAGCCTCAACGCCCTCACACCCGGGCAGCGCGAGGACGTCATCGGGCTGCTGTCGGGGGCGTCCGCCGCGGCCGAGGTGCGGGCCGTGGTGATCACGGGGACGGGCCGCGGTTTCTGCGCCGGGGCGGATCTCCGGGTGGCCGGGACTCCCGGAGAACGCCTCGCGGGCGATGTCGCCCGTACCCTGCGCACGGGCGCCCAGCGTCTGATCGCCGCCGTGCTCGACTGCGAGAAGCCGGTGATCGCGGCCGTGAACGGCACGGCGGCCGGGCTCGGCGCGCATCTGGCGTTCGCCTGCGATCTGGTCCTCGCGGCCGAATCGGCCCGGTTCATCGAGGTGTTCGTGCGCCGCGGTCTGGTCCCGGACGGTGGCGGCGCCCATCTCCTCCCGCGGCTCGTCGGACCGCAGCGCGCGAAGGAGCTGATGTTCTTCGGTGACGCGCTCGGCGCGACGGACGCCGAACGCCTCGGGCTCGTCAACCGGGTCGTCAGGGACGAGGAGCTGGAGAAGACGGCCCGCGCCTGGGCCGAGCGTCTCGCCTCGGGCCCCACCCGCGCCCTCGCCCTGACCAAGCAGCTCGTCAACGCCTCCCTCGAGACCGACCGCGCCGCCGCCTTCGCCGCCGAGGCCGCCGCGCAGGAGATCAACATGACGACGGCGGACGCGCGGGAGGGCGTGCGGAGCTTCCTGGAACGGCGGAGCCCGGAGTACCGGGGCCACTGACCCCGTCCCACCCCCTCACCGCCCTTCCCATCTGACGCTGCGTCAGTTTCAATGCGGGATGTGATGGGACAAGCAGGGATGGCGGAGGCCGCCGTCCGCTACCTCAGGTCGGTCCGCGCCACCGCCCCGGAGCCCGTCGACGCGCTGCCGCGCCCGGAGTTGAGGTGCGTCGGCGCCGACGAACGCGCTCCGCTGGACGCCCGGGAGTTCCGCCGGGTCCTCGGGAACTTCGCCACGGGCGTGGCCGTGATCACGGCACCCGCCGCCACGGCCGGAGAACCGCCCGCCGGCTTCGCCTGCCAGTCCTTCAGCTCCCTCTCCCTCGACCCGCCCCTGGTCGTCTTCATGGTCGGCCGGACCTCGACGACCTGGCCCCGGATCGCCCGCGCCGGGGTGTTCTGCGTGAACGTCCTGGGCTCCGGTCAGGGCGAGATGTGCCGCGCCTTCGCGGTGAGCGGCGCGGACAAGTTCGCGGGGGTGGCGTGCGACGCGGCGCCGGTGTCGGGCTCGCCGCGTCTGACGGGCGCCGTGGCGTGGATCGACTGCGCGATCCACGCCGTCCACACCGGCGGCGACCACCTCATCGTGGTGGGCCGGGTGAACGCCCTCGGCACGCGGGACACCGACGACCCGCTCCTCTTCCACCGGGGGCGCTTCGTCCGGCTGGCGCCGCCGTAGCCCACCCCGGTCGCGCAGGCCTGGCCGTTCGGCCCGGACGTCGCGAAAGCGGGTGTCCTGGGGGCGCAACGTGCTCTACCGCCACGGGGGTTCAGGCCACCGCCAGCTCGCCCCCTGCCCTCCGCCGGATCACCAGCGCCATCAGCGCCGCCGCCGCGCACAGCGCCCCGGAGGCGTACCAGACCACGTCGTACGACCCGAAGGCGTCCCGCGCGACACCGCCCAGGAAGGCGACGACGGCCGCGCCGACCTGGTGGGAGGCGAGGACCCAGCCGAAGACGATCGCGCTGTCCTCGCCGTACTGCTCACGGCACAGGGCGAGGGTGGGCGGCACGGTGGCGACCCAGTCGAGGCCGTAGAAGACGATGAAGAAGATCATCGGGGGGTGGACCGCGGGGCCGAGCAGGAGCGGCAGGAACATCAGGGACATGCCCCGCAGCGCGTAGTACACCGCCAGCAGACGGCGCGGCTCGAAGCGGTCCGTGAACCAGCCGGAGGCGATCGTGCCGACGACGTCGAAGACGCCGATGACCGCGAGCAGGGAGGCGGCGGCCTGGACGGGCATGTGCTGGTCGTGGGCCGCGGGGATGAAGTGGGTCTGGATCAGACCGTTGGTGGAGGCGCCGCAGATCGCGAAGGTGCCGGCGAGCAGCCAGAACGGGCCGGTGCGCACGGCGGACAGCAGCACGGTCACGGCCCGGCGGGCGGCGCCGGGTACGGGCGGCGACTTCGGCACGAACTCGGCGGCGCCGTACGGCTTCTGACCCACGTCGGCCGGGTGGTCGTGCAGCAGGAGCCACACGAACGGGACGACCGCGAGCGCGGCGAGCGCGACCGTCACGGCCGCCGGGCGCCAGTCGTACCGGTCGATGATCCAGGACAGCAGGGGCAGGAAGATCAGCTGGCCGGAGGCCGAGGCGGCGGTGAGGATGCCGCTGACCAGGCCGCGCCGGGCGGTGAACCAGCGGTTGGTGACGGTCGCCGCGAAGGCCAGCGCCATGGAGCCGGAGCCGAGTCCGACGAGCAGGCCCCAGCACAGCATCAGCTGCCAGGCCGCGGTCATCCACACGGTGAGCCAGGAGCCGGCCGCGATCACGGTCAGCGCGACCGCGACGACCCGGCGGATGCCGAAGCGGTCCATCAGGGCCGCCGCGAACGGGGCCGTCAGACCGTAGAGCGCCAGGTTCACCGAGACGGCGGCGCCGATCGTGCCGCGCGACCAGTCGAACTCGGCGTGCAGCGGATCGATGAGCAGGCCCGGCACGGACCGGAAGGCGGCGGCGCCGATGATCGTCACGAAGGTGACGGCGGCGACGAACCAGGCGCGGTGCACCCGTGCACGGGTCGGCTTCGGCGGCTGCTGGACGGCCGCTGCTTCGGTTGTCTGGGTCACGACATAGAGCTTCCGATCTCCGGCGCACTCCATCGAGTGGCCCGGAGGACAGCATTCGTTAGGATCGGGCCATGAGCCGTGAGCCGGAGTTCCGTCCGCACCGGGTCGTCGTCCTCGCCCTCGACGGTCTGCTCCCCTTCGAGCTGGGCATCCCGCACCGCATCTTCGGCCGCCCCCGGGACGCCCGCGGGCGCCTGCTGTACGACGTCGTCACCTGTTCGATCCGCCCGCCGGGCCCGGTGCGGACCGACGCCGACTTCGCCGTCCAGGTCGAGCACGGCCCCGAGACCCTGGCCACGGCCGACACGGTGATCGTCCCGGCGTCGTACGAACTCGGCCCGGTCTTCGAGCAGGGCGTGCTCACCGCCGAACTGGCCGCCGCCCTGGCTCACATCCGCCCGGGCACCCGGCTCGCCTCCATCTGCACCGGCGTCTACGTCCTCGCCGCCGCCGGTCTCCTCGACGGCCGGCCCGCCACCACGCACTGGGCCGACGCCGACCGTTTCCAGCGGCTGTTCCCGCGGATCGAGGTCGACCCGGACGTGCTGTTCATCGACGACGGCGACGTCCTGACGTCCGCCGGCGTCGCGGCCGGCATCGACCTGTGCCTGCACATGGTGCGCCGCGACCACGGCACGGCGGTCGCCAACGAGGTGGCCCGCCGCACGGTCGTGCCGCCGCACCGCGACGGCGGTCAGGCGCAGTACATCCACCGGCCGGTGCCCGACCCGCAGCAGGCGACCACCACCTCGGCCCGCGCCTGGGCCCTGGGCCGTCTCCACGAGCCGATCCAGCTGCGCGACATGGCCGCCCAGGAGTCCATGTCGGTGCGCACCTTCACCCGCCGCTTCCGCGAGGAGACCGGCGTCAGCCCCGGCCAGTGGCTCACCCAGCAGCGCGTGGAGCGGGCCCGCCACCTCCTGGAGTCCACCGACCGCTCCGTCGACCAGGTCGCCCGGGACGCGGGCTTCGGCACGGCCCAGTCGATGCGCCAGCACCTCCAGTCGGCCCTCGGGGTCACACCCACCGCCTACCGGCGCACGTTCCGGGCGGAGAACGACACCGCGGCCGCCGTCAGAAAGTGAGCACCGCCCGCGCCACCCGCCCCGCCTCCGCGTCCGCCGCCGCCTCCTCGAACTCCTCGACCGGGTAGGTCCGGGTGACCAGTTCGTCGAGCAGGAGACGCCCCTGGCGGTACAGGCCGGCGTACAGGGCGATGTCCCGCTGGGGGCGGGAGGAGCCGTAGCGGCAGCCCAGGACGGACTTGTCGAGGTACATCGAGGAGACGCGGAAGGACGCCTCGGCCGTGGCGGGCGGGACGCCGAGCAGGACGGCCTGGCCGTGCCGGTCCAGGGCGTCGACGGCCTGGCGGATCAGCTCCACCCGGCCGACGCACTCGAAGGCGTGGTCCACGCCCGTGGGCAGCAGGTCGCGCACACCCGCGGCCGAGGTGAGGAAGTCGGTCGCACCGAACCGCCGTGCCGCCGCCTCCTTCGCCGGGTTGGCGTCGACGGCCACGATCCGCCCGGCGCCCGCGAGCCGCGCCCCCTGGAGCACGTTCAGGCCGATGCCGCCCGCCCCGATGACCAGGACGCTGTCACCGTGGTCCACCCGCGCCCGGTTCAGCACGGCGCCCACCCCGGTCAGCACGCCGCATCCGATGAGCGCCGCCGAGGCCATCGGGATGTCGGCGGGGATCCGGACCGCCTGGACGGCCTTGACGACCGTGCGCTCCGCGAACGCCGAGTTGGACGCGAACTGGTGCACCAGCGAGCCCTCGTGGCCGAACGGCCGGCCCGGGCGTCCGATGGCCTGCCGGCACATGGTCGGCCGGCCCCGGTCGCACTCCGCGCACGTGCCGCAGTTGGCCAGGGTGGACAGCGCGACATGGTCACCGGGCGCGACATGGGTGACGCCCTCACCCACCGCCTCCACGACCCCGGCCCCCTCATGGCCCAGCACCACGGGCACGGGGAAGGGGATCGTCCCGTCCACCACCGACAGATCGCTGTGGCACAGCCCGGCGGCCGAGATCGCCACCCGCACCTCGCCCGGCCCGGGCTCGCGCACCTCCAGGTCCGTCACGACCCGGACCTGCTTCCCGTCGAAGATCACGCCTCGCATCACACGGCTCCCTTGGGCTCCCTGGGCAGGCCGAGCACGCGCTCGGCGATGATCGTGCGCTGGATCTGGTCGGAGCCGCCGTAGATCGTGTCGGCCCGCGAGAAGAGGAACAGGTGCTGTGCGGCGTCCAGTTCGTACGGCGCCGACGCCGACCAGTCGGTGGGGCCGGCCCCGGCCGCCGCGCCCCGTACCAGCACCGCCAGCTCCCCGAGCCGCTGGTGCCAGCCGGCCCACAGCAGCTTGGCCACGCTCGGGGCACCTAGGTCCGCGGAACCCCCCAGCGTGCGCAGGGCGTTCCAGCGCATCGTGCGCAGCTCGGCCCACTGCCGCACGAGCCGCTCCCGTACGACGGGGTCGTGCACCGCGCCCGACTCCACCGCCGCCCGCACCACAGCGCCCAGTTCCTCGGCGAACCCGATCTGCTGGGCCAGTGTGGACACCCCGCGCTCGAAGCCGAGCAGACTCATGGCGACGCGCCAGCCGTTGCCCTCCCCGCCGACGACATGCTCCGCGTGCGCGCCGTCGAAGAAGACCTCGTTGAAGTCGCTGGTGCCGGTCATCTGGCGGATGGGGCGGACCTCGATGCGGCCGGGCTGGTCCATGGGGACGAGCAGGAAGCTCAGCCCGTGGTGTCGCGCCGAGCCGGGCTCGGTCCTGGCCAGCACGAAACACCAGTCGGCCTCGCGGGCGAGCGACGTCCAGATCTTCTGCCCGGTCACCCGGTAGGTGCCGCCGTCCGGCTCGCGCACGGCCGCGGTACGGACACCGGCCAGGTCCGATCCGGCGCCGGGTTCGCTGTAGCCCTGGCACCAGAGTTCCGCGCCGGCCGCGATCGGGGGCAGGAACCGCGACTTCTGCTCGTCGGTGCCGTGGGCGAGGAGCGTGGGCGCGAGCAGGTTCTCCCCGACGTGCCCGGAGCGCGCCGGCGCCCCCGACCGCGCGTACTCCTCGGCCCAGACGACCTGCTGGGTGAGGGTGGCGATCCGGTTCCCGTACCCGGAGACCCCCCACCCGAGCCCGATCCATCCGGCAGCGCCGAGAGTGCTTTCCCACGTGCGACGGTCGGTGACTCCTTCGGCATGCGCCGCCAGCCAGCCGCGCACCTCGGCACGGAAGTCCTCGTCGTCTTGTCCGAACCCGAATTCCACGGTCACCGCCTCAGATCGGCCAGGTCCTTCACACGTGCGGTGGGGGCAACTCCCCAGGGGCGCGGGGAACTGCGCGACAAGCCACGATGAGACCCGCACTCGCCGGACAACCCCCACCCCCGAGCTACTGGGCGTTCGGCCGCTCCCCCCGCGCCGCCGCCCTCTCCATCCCCGCCACCCGCTCCAGCATCGGCATCGGATCCACCCCCACCGACCCGGGCAGGAACTCCGCGATCCCCTCCACCGTCCACCCGCCGGAGGCATACGCCGCACGCAGCTCCCTCGGCTGCGCCCACACCGCGATCTTCGCCCCGGCGACCGTGTAGACCTGCCCGGTGATCCCCTCCCGGGAGGCCGCGTCGGACAGCAGGTACACCACCAGCGCGGCGACGTCCTCCGGCTCCCCGATCTCCGCCAGTTCCATCGGCACGCCCGCCGACATCCGGGTCCGCGCGACCGGCGCCACCGCGTTCGCGGTCACCCCGTACTTGTGCAGCCCCAGCGCCGCGCTGCGCACCAGCGAGATGATCCCGCCCTTCGCGGCGCTGTAGTTGGCCTGCGACACCGACCCCTGGTGGTTGCCGCTGGTGAAGCCGATCAGCGTCCCGGCCCGCTGCCCGCGCATCACCGCGGAGGCCGCGCGGAACACCGTGAACGTGCCCTTCAGATGCGTGGCGAGAACCGGGTCCCACTCCTCCTCGGTCATGTTGAACAGCATCCGCTCGCGCAGGATCCCGGCCACGCAGACGACCCCGTCCAGCCGCCCGTACGAGGCCAGCGCCACGTCGACGACCCGCTGCCCGCCCGCCATGGTGGAGATGTCGTCGGCGACGGCCACCGCCTCGCCGCCCGCCGCCTCGATCTCCTTGACCACACCCTCGGCGATCTCGCTGGTCGGCGAGGCGCCGTCGACCGCGACGCCGTAGTCGTTGACGACGACCTTCGCGCCCTCGGCCGCCGCCGCGCGTGCGACCGCCCGGCCGATGCCCCGCCCGGCACCCGTGACGGCGACGACCTTGCCTGCCAAGAAGTTCCCCACGCCCGGCCCCTTCCCGTCCCACGGTTTCTGACGGACCGTTAGATTCTCGATTCCCGAATTCTACGGCCCGTCAGATACGGGAGGACAAGCCCCGGGGAGGACTCATGTCGCTGCCGGACGCGTTCCACGACATCGCCAAGCGCGTGAACAACTGGGGGCGTTGGGGCGCCGACGACGAGATCGGCACCCTGAACCTGATCACCGACGAGGTCGTCCGGCAGGCCGCGGCCACCGTCCACACCGGCCGGCGCGTCCCGCTGGCACTGCCCCTGAGGCAGGACGGCGTGCAGACCGGCATGATCCCCGGCCGGGTCGATCCCCTGCACGCCATGGTGCAGATCAACCAGGAGATCTTCGGCCCGGGCACGGTCGCGTGCAGCGACGACATCGTGACCATGGGGCTCCAGGCGGCCACCCACTGGGACGCCCTGTCCCATGTCTCGCACTCGGGCCGGCTCTACAACGGCCGCCCGGCGCACACCGTCACCGCGCACGGCGGCGCCGGGTTCGGCGGCATCGGCACGGTCCGGCACGTCGTCTCACGCGGGGTACTGCTGGACGTCGCCCGGGCCCGGGGCACCAACCGGCTCGACGGTGGGTACGCCGTCACGCCCGAGGACCTGGACGCCGCCGAGGAACTGGCCGGCACGCGGGTGCGGGCCGGTGACATCGCGCTCGTACGGACCGGACAGATCCAGGCCTGCCTGGCGGGAGACCGGCACGGCTACGCGTATCCGTCACCGGGGCTGTCGATCCGCACGCCGGAGTGGTTCCACGCCCGGGACGTGGCGGCCGTCGCCAACGACACCCTGACCTTCGAGGTGTTCCCGCCGGAAGTGGAGGACCTCTGGCTGCCGGTGCACGCCCTGCACCTCGTGGAGATGGGCCTGCCGCAGGGCCAGAACTGGAATCTCGAAAAGTTGTCCACAGCCTGTGGAGAAGCGGGCCGCTACGCCTTCCTGCTGACGGCGACCCCCGAGCCGTTCACCGGGGCGACCGGCTCTCCGGTGGCGCCCGTCGCCGTCCTGTAGACCGGGCCGGGCCGCCACCCACTGAAGCTGGATGGCGGCGCCGCGCTGCTCGCCCCGAGCACGTCAGCGCGCGCCGCCACCCGACTTCGGCGCTCCCGCCCCGACTCCCCGCCCCTGAAGGGAGCCGACGCCGAATCACGACTCACGCTCGCCGAGGGCTGCCGTCCACCGAAGCCCTCGTCGTCCCCTCACGGCGAATCGCTGACCACAAGCGTGAGCAACCGGTCACGACGCGTCAATACCGATTCGGCGATATGTCACTCATGCGGCTTTTGCCGCAGGCGCGCACGGAAGCACGTCCCGGCGCATCGCCGCATCTCCCGAGGGAGCCTGCCGACCCGCCGTGCATCCGTGCCCCGGCCCCGGCGCACACACCCGCGGCATGTGCCGTCGTCCTTCACGCCCGGTCCGGCACGGGCGGCGAGCGGCGGCGCTACACCGCCTCGTACGCCAGCCCCTCGAAAGCCGCCCCGCCGTCGTACGCGGCCACGCCGCCCGCGCACGACGCCGTGAGGTCGCGGGACTTCTCGCACCGGTCCAGTTCGCACCAGATGCGCTTGCCGGTGGCCTCGACGCTCCAGCCCCAGCGGTCGGCGAGCCCGTCGACGAGCGCCAGCCCCCGGCCGCCGGTCGCGTCGTCCCCGGCGCACCGGGGCACGGGGGCCCGGCCGCTGTGGTCCGCGACCTCGAGACGGACCGTGGTCTCCTCCGTCACCGCGTGCGGCAGCGACAGCCGCAGGACCGCGGGCCGGCCGGTGTGCACCACGGCGTTGGTGACGAGCTCGGAGACGAGCAGGATCAGCGTCTCGGCGAGGGGTTCATCGGCCTGTATGCCGGACCCGGCCAGGCGGGAGCGGGCCCACCGCCGGGCACGCCCCACTTCTGCGGGGTCGGGCCGGATCTCCAGCTGCACTTGAAGCACCTGCACCGCTCACACCATCCGAACCGGCGGACACTTAGGCTCGCGCCTCACGAGGGCCACGATCGTAGCCATTTTCTGCATGGCCAGAACAACGGCCGGGACAAGGATCACGGAACGTGAATCCCTTGTGGGACAGCATGGTTGACGTACAGTCACGCCAACAAGCGCTTCGGGCATATTCCAGCGCGAAGGAGTACCCGTGCGGCATACTGTGCGACGCTCGCCGCGGGCAGTCGAACAGGCGGCGCTACGGGGTCGCACTGCGCTCGGAGCCACTCGCATCTGACACAAGGTACCGGAGCGGACAATCGACTCCAGGCCGTAACGAGTCACACTGAGGACACAAGCCGATATCAACGCTCCGTGATTCCGGTGTGCCACGATCCGTGACATCTCCGGGAGCGCGCAGGGCGATGGCGCAGCCAGGCGGCCCGTCAGGCCGTTTCGGCCGCCAGAGCCGCCGCGAGAGCTTCCTCACTCTCCGTGACACCGCCCGCACGCTGGGTTCGAACCCATGCGCGTTTCAGATGCAGATGGACCTCGGACTCCCAGGTGAAGCCCATGCCGCCGTGCACCTGGAGACAGTCGCGGGCGCCGTGCACGGCCGCCTCGTCGGCGAGGATCCGGGCCGCCGCGATGTCGGCCGGGTCGGCGGTGACGGCGGCGGCGTAGACCGCGGCGCGGGCCGTCTCCATCCGGACCAGGATCCCCGCGCACAGGTGCGCCACCGCCTGGAAGGCCCCGATGGGCCGACCGAACTGTTCGCGCGCCCGGGCGTGTTGCGCCGCGAGTTCGCAGACGCGGCCGGCCGTGCCGAGTTGCTCGGCGGCGGTGAGGAGGACGGCGACGGGGTCGGAGGCGACCCGCCCGGCGGGCACCCGGTGCAGGGGCGTCAGCGGGTCGAGCGAACGCAGCGGCACGGCCCCGGTGAGGTCCCCGCGTACGACGTCCGCCTCCTCCAGCCACTCCACGAGCCCGCCGTCCACGGCCGCCACCACCGTCTCCCCGGTGGCCGCGCCCGGTACGGCACCGGCCGCGAGGTGGGTGGCGACGAGCGGCCCGGGCACCAGAGCCCGCCCCGCCTCCTCGAACAGCAACACCGCCTCCGGCAGCCCGAGTCCGACCCCACCGTGCGCCTCCGGCAACCGCAGCGAGAAGAACCCGAGGTCTCCGAGGACCCGCCACAACGCCCGGTCGAGCCGCGGCGACTCGACCGTACGACAGGCCCCCGCAGCGCCCCCGCCCCTCTCGGCAAGCCCTGCCGACCGGCCACGGGCCCCTGCGCGGCCCACGCGTTCGTCGTCGGCCCCTGCACGGCCCACCCGTTCGCCACCGGCCCCGGACCCATCCGCCCGGGCCCCGGCCGAGGCGGAACGGCTCGGCCTGCCTCCGCCCTTCCCGGAACGGACCATCCCGTCACCGTCCGCCCCGCCTCGGCCCTTCCCCGACCGGACCGCCCCATCACCGTCCGACCCGCCTCCGGTAGGACGCGCCCCCGCCGTACGCTCCGTGCCTCCACCGCCCGACCGGGGACGGCCCGTCCCCGCGTCCTCCGGGCCTGCCGCCAAGGCCGACCGCAGGGCGTCCGGGCCGAAGCGCCGGACCAGTGCCTCGCGCAACCCGTCCCGCAGTGCCCGCTGATCGTCCGTCAGGCGGAACCGCACGGCGCCTCACCGTCCCTTCGGCAGGCCGAGGATGCGCTCGGCGATGATGCTGTGCTGCACCTGCGAGGTGCCGGCCGCGATCGTGTACGACAGGGAGCTCAGCCGTTCGAGGGCCCAGGGCCGGTCCAGGTCGAGGCAGTCGGGGCCCAGCACCTGCGCGGCGGCGTCGTAGAGCTCCTGGCGGGCGTGTGAGTAGCGGAGCTTGAAGACCGAACCGCCGGGGCCCGGTACCCCGCCCGATGCCTCCGCCGCGCTGACGTTCCACTGGGTGAGCCGCCACAGCGCCCGGAACTCGGCGTTGAGCCTGCCCAGTCGGCGCCTGAGGGCCGGGTCGTCCCACCGGCCGTTCTTGCGGGCCTCGACGGCCAGTTCGCCCAGGACGCGCCGGCAGGCGACGACCTCGCCGGCGAAGGCCGTGCCCCGCTCGAAGGACAGCGTCACCATGGTCACGCGCCAGCCGTCGTTCTCGTCCCCGACCCGGTTCGCCACCGGCACCCGCACCTCGTCGAGGAACACCTCGGCGAACTCGGCCGACCCGGAGAGCGTGCGCAGCGGACGTACGGTGACGCCGGGCGCGTCCATGGGCAGGGCGAGCCAGGTGATGCCCCGGTGCTTGGGCGCGCCGGGGTCGGTGCGGACCAACAGCTCGCACCAGTCGGCGACTTCCGCGTGGGAGGTCCAGATCTTGGAGCCGGTCACCACGTAGGCGTCGCCGTCGCGCCGCGCGCGGGTGCGCAGGGCCGCGAGGTCGGATCCGGCGTCCGGCTCGCTGAAGCCCTGGCACCAGACCTCCTCGCCGCGCAGGATCGGCGGCAGCCAGCGGGCCCGCTGCTCCGCCGTGCCCTCGGCGGCGATGGTCGGACCGGCGTGCAGCAGGCCCACGAAGTTGGCGCCCACGTAGGGCGCGCCCGCCCGCTCGGTCTCCTCCAGGAAGATCAGCCGCAGGGTCGGGGAGGCGTCCCAGTGGACGTCGGCGTATCCGGCGTCGTGGAGCCGGCGCTGCCAGCCGAGGTCGTAGGCCCGCCGCCCAGGCCAGTCGTCGGGCGACGGCTTGGGCGGGAGAGCGGGGAGCACCCGCGCGAGCCAGTCCCGCAGCCGGGCCCGGAAGTCCTCCTCCTCGGGCGTGTACGACAGGTCCATCCGCGGGCCTCAGCGATCCCGGCCCATGTCGAGGTCGAGGTCGAGCATCCGGATGGCGTTGCCCCGCATCAGCTTGTACACCGTCTCGTCGTCGAGGCCCTTGACGTGGTCGAGGGCGACCTCCTTGGTGTGCGGGAAGGTCGAGTCGACGTGCGGATAGTCGGTCTCGAAGGTGGCGTTGTCCCGGCCGACCACGTCCAGCGACGCCACGCCGTGCTTGTCGCGGAAGAAGCAGCAGTACATCTGCCGGTAGTAGTACGTCGACGGCGGTTCGGGGATCGTCTCGCGCACCCCGCCCCAGGCGCGGTGCTCCTCCCACACGTCGTCGGCGCGCTCCAGGGCGTACGGAACCCAGCCCATCTGCCCTTCGGAGTAGGCGAGTTTGAGGCGCGGGAAGCGCACCAGGACCCCGCTGAAGAGGAAGTCCATCATCGAGGCCATGGCGTTGTTGAAGCTGAGGGAGGCCTGGACGGCGGGCGGGGCGTCGGGGGAGGCGGCGGGCATCTGGGAGCTGCTGCCGATGTGCATGTTGACGACCGTGCCGGTCTCCTGGCAGACCGCGAAGAACGGGTCCCAGTAGCCGGAGTGGATGGACGGCAGCCCGAGGTGGGTGGGGATCTCGGAGAAGGTCACGGCCTTCACCCCGCGCGCGGCGTTGCGGCGGATCTCCTCGACGGCCAGGCCGACGTCCCACAGCGGGATCAGGCACAGCGGGATGAGCCGCCCGCCGCTGTCGCCACACCACTCCTCGACCATCCAGTCGTTGTAGGCGCGCACGCAGGCGAGGGCGACCTCCTTGTCGTGCGCCTCGGCGAAGGTCTGCCCGCAGAAGCGGGGAAAGGACGGGAAGCAGAGGGACGCCTCCACGTGGTTGAGGTCCATGTCCTCCAGGCGGGCCTTCGGGTCCCAGCAGCCGCGCCGCATCTCCTCGCGGGTGATGCCCTCCAGGGTCATCTGGTCGCGGTCGAAGCCGACGGCTGCGATGTTGCGCTTGTACGGGAACTTCAGGTCCTCGTAGATCCACCAGTCGGTGGGCTGGCCGTCGGGGTCCATGGTGATCCGGTACTTGCCGCCGACGTAGGCGAGTTCGCCGATTCCCGCGGTCAGGGCCCTCGGTCCGCGTTCGCGGTACCTGGCCGGCAGCCAGGTGTCGAAGAGGTGGGCGGGCTCGATCACGTGGTCGTCGACGCTGATGATGCGGGGCAGTTCGGTCGCCATGGGTCCCCTCCGCCGGACGGTACTCATCTGATGCAGCGTCAGCTAGCATCCCACCTGACGACCCGTCAGCCAAGCAGCTCTCCGAGGAGCAGGGGGCAGCCGTGAACGAGACCCCGCACGCCCTGAGTTCGTCCCGCACCCTGTGGGAGCTGGTCACCCGCCGTGCCGCCCTCACGCCCGACCGCCCGCTGTTCCTCCAGGACGACCGGACGCTGACCTTCGGGGCTCTCCACGCCCGTGCCGAGCGGGTCGCGGCCGGGCTCTACGGCATGGGCGTACGCCCCGGCACGGTGGTCGCCTGGCAGTTGCCCACCCGCATCGAGACGGCCGTGCTGTCCTTCGCCCTGGCCCGGCTCGGCGCCGTGCAGACCCCGGTGATCCCCTTCTACCGGGACCGCGAGGTCGGCTTCGCGCTGCGCGAGTCGAGGGCCGGGTTCTTCGCGGTGCCGGGCACCTGGCGCGGCTTCGACCACACGGAGATGGCCCGGCGCCTCGGCGCGAAGGGTGTCTTCGAGGCCTACGACGACCTGCCCGAGGGCGATCCGTCCGTGCTCCCGCCCCCGCCCGGCGACGGCACGGCCGTCCGCTGGATCTACTGGACGTCCGGCACGACCTCCGACCCCAAGGGCGTGCTGCACACGGACCGTTCGCTGCTCGCGGGCGGCTCCTGCCTGGCGCACGCGCTGCGCCCCTCGGCGCGGGACGTGGGCTCGATCGCCTTCCCCTACGCCCACATCGGCGGGCCGGACTACACGGTGATGCTGCTGCTGTACGGCTTCCCGGCGGTGCTGTTCGAGCAGTTCGCGCTGCCGGAGGCGCTGGCGGCGTACCGCGCGCACGGGGTGACCATGGCGGGCGGGTCGACGGCGTTCTACTCGATGTTCCTCGCGGAGCAGCGCAAGCGGCCGGGCGAGCCCGTGGTGCCGACCCTGCGGCTGCTGGCGGGCGGCGGGGCACCCAAGCCGCCGGAGCTGTACCGCGCCGTCGTACGCGAGATGGGGGTGCGACTCACCCACGGGTACGGCATGACCGAGGTGCCGATGATCACCATGGGGGCGCCGGACGACACCCCCGAGCTGCTCGCGACGACGGAAGGGCGTCCGCCGCGGGGCATGGAGATCCGGATCGTGGACGGCGAGGTACGGCTGCGCGGGGAGGCGGTGTGCCGCGGGTACCTGGATCCGGGGCAGACGGCGGAGGCGTTCGACGAGGACGGGTTTCTGCGCACCGGTGACCTCGGGCGGCTCACGGACACCGGGCACCTGGTCCTCACCGGCCGGCTGAAGGACGTGATCATCCGCAAGGGCGAGAACATCTCGGCCCAGGAGATAGAGGACCTGCTGCACCGGCATCCGGCGGTCGGCGACGTGGCGGTGATCGGCCTGCCGGACACGGCACGCGGCGAACTGGTGTGCGCGGTGGTGGAACAGCCGCCCGGGGCAGACCCCTTGACGCTCGCCGACGTGACCGCCTTCCTCCGCACGGAGGGCCTGTCGGTACACAAACTGCCGGAGCGCCTGGAGCTGATGGCCGCCCTACCACGGGGCGAAACCCTCCGAAAGATCCTGAAGTACAAACTCCGCGAGCGCTACACGGCCACATGACCCACAGCGCCCCCAGGGGCGCGGGGAACTGCGCGAACAACCACCCCCCAGGGCCGCCGGGACCGGCGCGAACAACCACCCCCTAGGGGCGCGGGGAACTGCGCGAACAACCACCGACGGCCCGCAGCCGCCCGACCGTGAACGCCCCCAACGGCGAAGGGGCGCCCACATCCCACGGACACGTGACCCACAGCGGGCAGCCCCCCAGGGGCGCGGGGAACTGCGCGATCAACCACCGACGGCCCGCAGCCGCCCGCCCGCGAACAACCCCTACGGCGAAAGGGCGCCGACGGGCCCGGCCGCGTGGCCCTACTCGGGCACCGTGAAGTAGCGGGCGAAGGCCGGAACAACCTCGGCCTCGCCGACCTTGCCGTCACCGTCCTCGTCGAGCGCCGCGGCGGCCGGACCCGCGAGCTCCTCAGGAACGCCGAGGCACTTCAGCACGCGCCCGGCCTCCTCGGTCGTCGCGGCGCCGTCACCATCGGTGTCGGCGACATCCAGGGCCGCGTGCAGAAACGGGCGGGCGATCTCGGCGAACCGGTCGGGGTTGTCACGCAGGCGCTTGACCGCGCCGTTGACGAACTCCTCGCGCGTGATGCGCTGATCGCCGTCGCGGTCCGCTATCCCGGCCATGCCCTGCCAGAAGGCCTCGGCGCCGCCGTACAGCGCCTGTCCCTTGTCGGAGCGGGCCGCCACCGCGAACTCGGAGAGCAGCGCCTTGGCCGCACCGTAGAAGTCCTCGCGGTCGATGTAGCCGTTGCCGTCCTGGTCGAAGGTGGCGAACCGGGCGGCGATCCTGCGCTCGTACTCGCTGCTGACCATGTCTCTTTCAGGCCGCCTTACGTCGGGTGGGGTGCGTCTCGGTCGGAGCGTACGACGGGGGGCGCCGTTCGGGCGCGGGAAAACGTCACTTGTGCCAAGACCGGGGGAATTCCGGGACAACGGCGTGCCGGAACGGCAACACTCGGTCTACCGTGCGTCATCGGGCGGTCACGCGGACAGGGGTTCGCCCTCGTCACCGAGAGCCGCGCCCACGTCGCCGTACACGTCGAACAGCCTGCGCACACCCAGCGCGCCGAGGACCCGGTTGACATGCGAGCCGTCCGCCGCGCCGCGGGCGGGCAGCACGAGGCGCAGCCGGCCCTGGCAGGAGCGGATCAGCCGGCGGGCCGCGATGAGCACACCGACGCCGCTGGAGTCGCAGAAGAACACCTCGGACAGGTCCAGGACGAGACAGTGATGCCCCTCGGCCACCACGTCGTGCACGCGCTGACGCAGCACCGGCGACGTCACCAGATCCAGCTCGCCCGACACCTGGAGCACGGCCCATTCGCCCTGCTCGCCGCCGGTCACTTTGAAGGTCACCACCACGCCCCTCGCTCGCCAAACCGGAAGCAGACCCTACGCTTCCTTGCAGCGCGGCTGCCCAGCGGCCGTTCCCTGAAACACAACCCGAAAAACCGATCTCCCGCGAAAGAGGCTTGTTTTAGTCGACTTCGATCCTGTTCGATCCTCTTCAGTCAGGCCTGATCCTTGGCCGGCGGGGTAGGCGCGAGCCCAAAGGCAACCGGTGCGAGCGCCGGTGGCCCCCTACCACCTGCGGCCGGTCAGGGGGCGCACATTGCCACAAAGGGGCGTGCGCTACCGGACGTGCCGACTACATTCGAGGAGAGGTCGGCCACAGGCTGGACAGAACAAGGGCGCGGAACACGAGCAGGGGGTGAGGGGGCCGCATGGCGAAAAAGGACGTACCGCTTCGCTGGGACCGCAAGATGCAGCAGCGGCTCGCCCGCGGGGAAGCCGCCGCGCTCGGTGAGCTCTACGACCGGTTCGCCTCCCTCGTGCACGGCCTCGCCCACCGCGTCCTCGGCGACGAGCGCGCCGCCGACGCCATCACCCGCGAGGTCTTCATCCACGTCTGGGAACACCCCGACTCCTACGACCCCCGGCAGGGCCCGCTACGCACCTGGGTCGCCACCCTGACCCACCGGCTCGCCGTACAGCGGCTGCGCGCCACCGAGACCGCCGCCCTCGCCCGCGAAGGCTCCGGCCCCACCGAGGAACTGGAGCACAAGGTGCGCCTCGCCTCGGTCGCCGCCCGCGCCGACTACATCGTCCAGTCCATGCCCGTCCCGCTGCGCTCGGCCCTGGAGCGGGCCTACTTCCAGCGCCGCGACTACCGCCAGACCGCCGCCGACCTCGGCATCACCGAGGACGAGGCCCGCCGCCGCCTGCGCCTGGGCCTGCAACTGCTCTCCACCGCCCACGACACCGAGGCACCGGGCGCACCGCCCGGGTACGGGGGTGCGGTGTGAACGGCCCGGACCGGTTCGAGGCGTACGACGGCGACGAGGGGGAGAACGACCACGAGGGGAAGGGCAACACCCGGGACGAAAGCGGCATTCGCGATGACGGCGGCGAGGGTGGGCGCGGTGCCGGCCCGCCCGGTGACGCCACGGAGCGCGGGCGTCCGCCGCGGATACCCATGCCCCGGGCCTCCGTCGAGGACAGCGGACTGCCGCTGCCCGCGCCGGCCGGCTCCGGCGCCACCCCGCCGCCGCCCGCCCCGCCCGTCTTCGAGCACCCCGTGCTGAAGGCCCTGCTCGGCGCCTGGGCGCTGGCCGCGTGCTCGGCCGAGGAGGCCACGGCCGTCGAGGAGCACCTCGGCGCGTGCGGCTCCTGCGCCGACGAGGCCCGGCGGCTGCGCGAGGCGGTCGGTCTGCTGCAACGCCCCGAGACCCTCGACCTGGACCCGGGGCTGCGCACCCGCGTCCTGGACACCTGCCTGGAGCGGCGCCCGCCACGCATCCCGGTACCGGACTGGGCCGCCGCCTATGACGCCGAGACCGCGCGCCTGGACGCCCTGCTGCAGGACTTCGGCGACGCCGAGTGGCACGCGCCGGTACGGCTGCGCTGGTTCCGGTCCGACGGGTCGACGAGCCGCCGCACCACCGTCGCCGGGGTCATCGCCCACCTGCTCAGCGTCGACGGCCTGGTCGCGATCGCGCTCGGCCTGGACGACCCGCTGGGCGACGTCCCGTCCCGGCGGCCGACGCCGGCGGCCCGCACCGAGGCCCTCTGGCGCGCCTCCCACTTCCCGCCGACCCGGTTCGTCCGCGCGCCCTGGCGCGAGCAGAGCCACAGCCTCGTGCGCACGGTGTCCTTCACGGGCGGCGGCGCCGGGAAGATGCCGGTGTCGTACGGCGACTTCGAGCTGCCCCTGCACGACGCGATGCTCGACCGCGCCTTCGAGTGCTGGGTGCACGCGGAGGACATCGCCGACGCGGTCGACTACCCCTACGACCCGCCCTCGCCACGCCATCTGCACCGCATGATCGACCTGGCGGCCCGGATGCTGCCGACGGCCCTGGCCCACCGCCGCCGCGCCGGCCTCGCCTCCCCCGCCCACCACCGGCATCTGGTCGCGGCGGGCGAACCGGGCCGCAGCCTCCGGCTGGAGATCGAGGGCTCGGGCGGCGGCGAGTGGCTGATCCCGCTGGACTCCCCCGCGGCGAAGGGCTCCGCCGAGCACGAGGTGGCCCACGTGGCCCTGGACGGCGTCGAGTTCTGCCGCCTGGCCGCCGGCCACGTCCCTCCGCAGGAGGCGGCGGCGGGCCAGGTGGGAGACAGGGAGGCGATCAGAGACGTCCTGTTCGCGGCGGCTTCACTGAGCAGGATGTAGAACCCGACCTCGGGGACGCGCCCTCAGGGGCGCGGGGCTCTGTCTGATATGCGGCTCCGCCGCGTGGGCGCGAACAACCCCCACACAGCCGCACCCGCCACCAAACGGGACGAACCGAACTCTCAGGCGAAAATCACAGTCCGCCGCCCATTGAGCAGAATCCGCCGCTCGGCATGCCACTTGACCGCCCGCGCCAGCGCCTGGCACTCCACGTCCCGCCCGATCGCAACAAGCCCCTCCGGCGTCACATCGTGCCCGACCCGCTCGACCTCCTGCTCGATGATCGGCCCCTCGTCAAGATCAGCCGTCACGTAGTGAGCGGTCGCACCGATCAGCTTCACACCCCGGGCGTGCGCCTGGTGGTACGGCTTCGCACCCTTGAAGCTCGGCAGGAACGAATGGTGGATATTGATGATCCGCCCGGAGAGCGCCTTGCAGAGGTCGTCCGACAGCACCTGCATGTACCGGGCGAGCACGACCAGTTCGACGCCCTCCTCGCGCACGATGTCGAGCAGCCGCCCCTCGGCCTCGGACTTGGTGTCCTTCGTGACCGGAATGTGGTGGAAGGGAATGTTGTACGACTTCACCAGCTCGGCGAAGTCCGTATGGTTCGACACCACTCCGGCGATCTCCACCGGCAGCGCCCCGGTCCGCGCCCGGAACAGCAGGTCGTTCAGGCAGTGCCCGAACTTGCTGACCATGAGCAGGATGCGCATCTTCTGGTCGGCCCGGTTGATCTGCCAGTCCATCTGGAACGAGTCACCGATCGCCGCGAAGCTGGCCCGCAGCTTCTCCACGGTCACCGGGGCGTCCGCGGAGAAGTGGACCCGCATGAAGAACAGTCCCGTGTCGTGGTCGCCGAACTGCTGGCTGTCCTCGATGTTGCACCCGGTCATGAACAGATAGCTCGACACGGCGTGCACGATGCCCTTCCTGTCCGGGCAGGAAAGGGTGAGGACGTACTGATCGGCCGGGACCGCGGCGCTGGAGGACTGCTCGTTCATGCAGGACAGGTTCCCACAAGGGACGACACCCCCGGCAATCGTCCCGCAGGGCGGACCGCACCGCGCAAACCGCTAGGCGGACCTCGTCATGATCCGCAGCACTTCCAGGCTGCGCGGCGCCGCGTCCGGCTCCTCGCCGTCACTCGTCGCGAGCTGCACGTGCGCGTCCCGGGCCGCCTGGACCGCCTCCGGCCACGCCTCGTGCTCGAGGTAGGCGGCGACCGGCGCGTCCGGCCCGACCTGGTGCATGATCCGCAGCACCCGCAGCACCGCACTGTCGACCAGGGCGGCCTCCTGCGCGTCGCGGAAGATCGTGCCGACGTACTTCTCGGCGGACCAGTGGTCCAGCCAGGTGTCCTCGACCAGCCGGTACACGGCGTCGGTCACGTCGCCGAAACCGTCCGCACCGGCCAGCCAGACGTCCCGCTGGAATCCGGGATCGGAGAGCATGTGCAGCGCCGAGCGCACATTGCTGCGCCAGCGCCACCACGGCATGTCGTTGACAGGCATGCCGCCCATGGTGGATGAGCGACGGCCACGACGGGAAGAGTTCTCCGAAGCTTGCACGGTCATCGATCGTACGTTCCCCTCCACATCGGTTACACCAGCCCCCGTAATTCACCTGTGCGTCACCAAGCGTTGACCCGAGATCACACACCGGTTAGCCCTGTGGCGGAATCGTGCAGACCCATGACCGGCAGGCGACGCACCCGCAGCACATTCCTCCCCGGCCTCCTCACCCGTCACGCCAGACACGGCGTCCTCTCCGCGGGCACGGCGGTCGCATGCGCGTCCCTCCTCGCCGGCTGCGGGGTCGTCCCCGGCACCGCGGGGGATGTCGGGGACGACACCATCACCGTCATGACCTGGGCCCCGCAGGACACCAAGGCCACCAACAAGCCCGGCATGCCCGCCTTCGCCGAGGCCTACGCCCGCTGGATCAACGCCGCGGGCGGGATCAACGGCCGCAAGCTCAACGTGCTGACCTGCAACGACCACAACGACAGCGTGGACGCCGCCAAGTGCGCCCGGCGGGCCGCCAAGGAGAACGCGGTCGCGGTCGTCGGATCCTACAGCCAGTACGCGGACTCCTTCTTCCCGTCGCTGGAGGGGGCCGGCATCCCCTACATCGGCGGCTACGGCATCACCAACGCCGAGTTCACCAGCCCCCTGTCCTACCCCGTCAACGGCGGCCAGCCCACGCTGCTCGCCGGTCTCGGCAGCGCCCTCGCCGACTGCGGGCCCGTCGCGCTGATCCGGCCCGACACCCTCGCGGGCGACCAGCTGCCCCCGCTGCTCGACTCCGGTCTGAAGGCCGGCGGCCACCGCCCCTCGACCGACCAGCGGGCGGCGGAGGACGCCACCGAGTACGACGGCCAGGCCGGGCGGGCGCTGCGCACGACGACCCGCGGCGCGGCGGAGGACGGGTGCGTGGTGCCCGCGCTGGGGGACCGCAACAGCACCTTCATGGACTCCTTCCGGCGAGCCCGCGAGGACTACCCCGAGGTGCGGACGGCCACCGTGCTGGGCAGCGTCGACCAGACGGTGATCGACGCGACCGGCGGCGCGTCGGGGCCCTACGAGGGCTCGTACATCACCGGCTGGTACCCGGTGGCGAGCGACCCGCGCTGGAACGGCATGAAGCGGGTGATCCGGGAGCAGGCCTTCGGCGACAACCGCATCGACCCCGCGGACGCCGGAGTGCAGACCACGTGGATCGCCTACACGGTGTTCCGGCAGATCGTCGAGTCGCTCGGGGACGGCGGGGTGAGCGCCGACACGGTGACGGAGGCCCTCGACGACGGCCTGGAGGTCGGCACGGGCGGGCTCACGCCGACACTGCGCTGGCGGTTCCAGGACAAGCTCGCCTCCGTGGGCTTCCCGCGCCTGGTCAATGCGAACGTGACCCTCCAGGTGGTGCGGGACGGGCGGCTGGTGTCGGCGCGCAAGGGCTTCGTCGACACGACGAAGACGCTGCAGGACGCCGACGTGAACTACTGAGCGGCCCCGCGGGTCAGTAGTCCACGCCCCGCGTCACAGCTGGGTCGGCTGGCGCTCGGTCAGGCCGTACTTCTTCGCGATCCCGTTCCACAGCCCGGCCGCCTTGGCCTTCTCGGTGCTGGCGACGCCGCTGGCCCGGTTGCCGGCCTGGGTCTGGTTGGTGGCGCGCGCCTGGCCCTTCTTGCAGCCCTTCTTGCCGGCGGTCTGGTCCGCCCACGCCGCGTAGTGGTTGTCGGCCGAGGCAGAGGCCTGCCAGGCCTTGGTGAGGGCGGTGGTCAGCGCGGCGTGGTCGGGCAGCAGGTCGACCTTGATGCCGGAGAGCCGGGTGACCAGCTGGTTGCGCTGCTTGGCCGCGTCGCGCAGGTCCTTGGCGGCGCCCGGGAGGTTGTCGCAGCCCTTGACGTCGGCGACCGCGTTGATCACGGTGCTGCGGCTGTCGCCGCTGTCGGCGAGCAGCTTGTCCAGCTCGACCGCCTGGGCCCGGGCCGGGTCGGCGGACGGGGAGGGGGAACCGTCCGTCGCGGGTGCGGAGGCGGCCACGGTCTTCTTGTCGCCGCTGTCGTCGTCACCGCCGCCCCCGCCGCCCGCGAGCAGCGCGCCCGCGCCGACGCCGAGGACGGCGATGCCGATGCCGACGGCGGCGATGACGGGCACGCGCGAGCCGGTACGGCCGCCGCGCGACCGGCCGCCGCCGGGCGGGGCGTGGGAGGGCTGGGGAGCGCCGTACGAGGCGGGGGGCTGCTCGATGCGGGGCATCTGCTGGGTGGCCCCGGCCGGGCTCTGTGCGCCCTGGTCGCTGCGGAAGAGGTTGTCGAACTCGGCGGGCGGCTGCTTGTCGCCGCCGGGCACCGGCGGTATGTACTGCGTCGCCTCGGCGTCCGGGTGCGCGGCGGGCGGCAGCGGTCCGGCCCCGGTGCGGGGCCCGGTCCCGAGGAACCGCGTCGCTTCGGGATCCTCCCCGGCGGGCATCTCGGGCGGCAGGGCCCCCGGGGCCACCGGGGGTATGTACTGGGTCGCGCCCTCGTCGGCGGACGGCGCGACGGGCGGCAGATACTGCGTGGCCGCGGCGGCCCCGTCACCCGTGACGGGCGGTATGTACTGGGTCGCGCCCTCGTCGGCGGCGGGGGGCAGGGGGGCACCCCCTGCGGGCCCGTAGCCGCCCGGGGCCTGCGACAGTGCACCGCCGTACGCATCGGAAGCCGGCGGCAGGCCGCCCCCGTAGGCGTCGGCACCCGGCTGCTGCGGGGCGCCCCCACCGGCTGCGCCGTACGCACCGGCGGCGGGCGGCAGACCGGCCCCGTGCGGATACCCGTACCCGGAGCCGCCCTGCGACGGCTGCCCGCCGGCCTCACCGGCCCCGGGCGCGCCGGAGCCCGGCTGCGGCTGGGCGCTGCCGGCCGCGGCGCCGTAGGCACCGGCGGCCGGCCCCTGCGGATATCCGTACCCGGAGCCTGCCTGTGCCTGGCCGGAGCCCTCCGGAGGCAGCGGGGCCGCACCGGGGGTGCCGTACGGGTCGTACCCGGCGCCGCCCGCGGGCGGCCGGCCCGTGCCGTACGGGTCGGGGGTCGCGGGTGTGCCGGCGTAGGGGCCCGGGGACGGGGTGCCGTCCGGGGGGAGCGCTCCCTGCGCGTCCCACGCGGGCTGCTCCGGAGTGCTCCACTGCTCGGGCTGGGCCTGCCAGGTCTGGCCCGGCGCGGGCGGGGCCTGCTGCCGGTCGGGGCCCCACGGCTGGCCCCAGGTCTGGCCCTCCGCGGGGGCCGAGGCCTGCGGCCCGGCCGTCGCCGGCGGGGCGGGCCGGCGGCCGGGGGCGTCGGCGGGTCCGCCCGTCATGCCCGGCAGCAGGGGTTCGCCACCGTCGGAGGGCAGCACGATGCCTTCGCGCGCGGGGCGCGCCGAGGGCTCCTCGCCCTGTCCACTCTGCGTCACCGGGACTCCTACTAATGGGGGACCTTGTGAATCGTCGGGTCACGCTACCGGGTCCCCAGAGCCCCGTGCCACGCAGCACAGGGCGCGACCTCATGCCCTGTGAGCGCGGTAACACCACCGGCTCACGGCGCGCTGTTCATGTCACCTCCTGCGCACCGAGCCGTTGTTTCCCGCACGTTCACGCATCCGCGGACCCCGTGTTCACGCCGCCGCCTGCAGGTCGAGCCGCGCCCCGAACTCCCTTACCACCGCCTCGTCCCGGTACGGCTCCAGCCGCTGCTGGAAGTCCTCCAGGTACTCGGCGCCCCGGTTGGAGCGCAGTCCCTCCAGCAGTTCCACCGCCTTCATGCCTGTGGCGCACGCCTCTTCGATGTCGCGCTGCTGCACCTGCGCCGTGGCCAAGAGCACATATCCGATGGCCCGGCGGCGCGCCCGCGTCTCGGGGTGCCCGGCCAGCGACTCCTGCGCACACCGGGCCGCCGCCTCGGCCTGCCCGAGATCGCGGTGGCAGTGCGCCAACTCGTCGGCCAGATAGGCCTCGTCGAAGTGCGCGATCCACACCGGGTCGTCCCCGGCGGCCGGGTCGGCCGCCTCCAGGGCGCTCACCGCGCGCCCCGCCGAGGACTGGGCGGCGCGCACGTCGCCCATGAGGGCGTGCCCGCGCGCCTCCGCCGCCAGGAACATCGACTCCGCCCGCGGCGACACGCGCCCCCGCGCCCCTTCCTGCGCCGCCCGCGCCAACTGCGCGATCTCCCGCGGGTTTCCGAGCTGCGCGGCGAGATGGCTCATGGACGCGGCGAGGACGTACCCGCCGTAGCCGCGGTCCCCGGCGGCCTGCGCCAGGCGCAGCGCCTGGATGTAGTAGCGCTGGGCCAGGCCGGGTTGCCCCGTGTCGACGGCCATGTACCCGGCGAGCTCGGTCAGCCGGGCCACCGCGGCGAACAGGTCCCGCCCGACCGCCTCCCGGTAGGAGCCCGCCAGCAGCCCCGAGACCACACTGTTGAGGTAGTGCACGACGACCGGCCGCACATGCCCGCTGCCGTACTGGTGGTCGAGCTCCACCAGCGCCTGCGTCATGGCCTGGACCGCCTGCACGTCGGACTGCCCCACCCGCGGCCCCGCCGAGCGCGAGACCTGCGAGTCGGGCGAGGAGATCAGCCAGTCGCGGCTGGGCTCGACCAGTGCGGACGCGGCGACGGAGGAGCCGGACAGGAAGTCCCGCCGCCCCACGTCGCTGCGCCACAGCTCGCAGACCTGCTCGATGGCCCCCAGCACGGTCGGCGAGAACTGCAGGCCCACGCCAGAGGCGAGGTTCTTGCCGTTGGCCATGCCGATCTCGTCGATCGTGACCGTACGGCCGAGTTTGCGGCCCAGGGCCTCGGCGATGATCGCCGGCGCCCGGCCCCGTGGCTGCTGTCCGCGCAGCCACCGCGCCACCGAGGTCTTGTCGTAGCGCAGGTCGAGACTGTGCTCGGCACCGCACATGTTGACCCGGCGGGCCAGGCCGGCGTTGGAGCATCCGGCTTCCTGGATGAGCGCCTGGAGCCGTTCGTTCGGCTGCCGGGCGACGAGCGGCCTTGCGGCCATGGCGTACCCCCTGTGGCTGCGGTGCCTGCCCACGCACCGAGTTGACGTGTCTTCCGCGGCCGAGCCCCTCACGTCCCAGCGAAAAGATCCGGCCGTGAAGATCAATGCCCCGCCCACCAGGTGAAAATGCGAGGCATGTGAGGAATGCCGGGGTAACGGCTGGTGCCGGCCCCACTCGTGGCTACCCAGCTCCGGCCACGGTTCCTCCTGCGCGCCCCCGCACATGCACCCATGCGCCCCGGGAACAGGGGCGATGCTCTCCCCCGCGCACGCGGGCGGGCGTAACCCCTGGTGACGACCAGAGTTGTGTTCATCGTGGAAGAGACGATCGCCGGCACCGAAGCCGCTCAGATCCCGAAGCAGCGCGGGGAATCGCTGCTGGAGACCGCTGTTCGCTACGCCGAGGAGCGTCACTGGGACGTGTTCCCCGGCACCTGGCTGGAAGCCGTCGACGGGAGTCAGCGCTGCTCCTGCGGTGACGCGGCGTGTCCGGCGCCGGGGTCGCACCCGGCGCGTCCGGACTGGGCGACGCAGGCGACGGGCAGTGCGACGGTCGCGCGGCGGATGTGGCAGAAGCAGCCGACCGCGTCGATCCTGCTGCCGACGGGGCGGACGTTCGACGCGATCTCCGTGCCGGAAACGGCGGGGTTCCTGGCGCTGGCGCGGATGGAGCGGATGGAGCTGACGCTCGGGCCGGTGACGCTCACGCCGGATCGGCGGATGGAGTTCTTCGTGCTGCCGGGGGCCGCGGTAAAGGTGCCCGACCTGGTGCGGAAGCTGGGGTGGGCGGTGTCGTCGCTGGATCTGACGGTGCTGGGTGAGGGGGCGTACGTGGCTGCGCCGCCTACGCGGTTCGGGTCCCGTGGGGCTGTGCAGTGGGCCTGCCGGCCGACGCCTGCGAATCGGTGGTTGCCGGATGCGGAGGAGTTGATCTCGCCGTTGGCCTATGCGTGTGGGCGGGATCGGTAGCGCCTGATCGTCCGCGTGGTTGCCGTTGTCCGGCGGCTGCGGGTCGTCCGTGGTTGATCGCGCAGTTCCCCGCGCCCCTGGGGCATCACCGAAACCGTAGGGTGCACGGTGACGGAGGGAGGCGCGGTGGGATCCAGCGCTGTGCGTGTGGAAGGGCTCTGGAAGCGGTTCGGGCAGCAGGTCGCTGTTGCCGGGGTCGATCTCGAGTTGCCCGCGGGCAGGTTCATCGGGCTCGTCGGACCGAACGGGGCCGGGAAGACCACCACCTTGTCGATGGTGACCGGGCTGCTCCGGCCCGACCACGGGACCGTCGAGGTGGTCGGGCACGACGTGTGGCGGGACCCCGTCGAGGTGAAGGCCCGGATCGGGGTGCTGCCGGAGGGGCTGCGGCTGTTCGAGCGGCTGTCGGGTCGGGAACTGCTGGCGTACACGGGGCGGTTGCGCGGGCTGCCCGGTGCCGAGGTCGACAAGCGGGCCACCCAGCTCCTCGACGTCCTCGACCTGGCCGGCGCCCAGCACAAGCTGGTCGTCGACTACTCGACGGGCATGCGCAAGAAGATCGGGCTCGCCGCCGCTCTCCTCCACAATCCCGAAGTGCTGTTCCTGGACGAGCCGTTCGAGGGCGTCGACCCCGTCTCCGCGCAGACCATCCGGGGCGTCCTGGAGCGGTACACGGCCTCCGGCGCCACGGTCGTGTTCTCTTCCCACGTCATGGAGCTCGTCGAGTCGCTGTGCGACTGGGTCGCCGTCATGGCCGCCGGGCGGATCCGCGCCACCGGCACGCTCGCCGAGGTGCGCGGGGACGCGCCGTCGCTGCAGCGGGCGTTCCTCGAACTCGTCGGCGCGCAGAGCCGGGACGCCGGGTCGGACCTGGACTGGCTGGGCGGCGGGGCGCGGTGAGCGCCCCCGCGATCACCCCGGTCTTCGTACGGCTGAAGCTGTCGCTGCTGCGCAACGGGCTGCGGCAGTCCGGCGGGCGGAAGGCCGCCTACATCACCTCGGCCGTCTTCGCCCTGCTGGTCGCCGCGCTCCAGCTGATCGGCCTGATCGCGCTGCGCGGGCACGCGCACGCCGAGTCGGTGGTCGTGCCGGCGGTGGCGGTGCTGGGGCTCGGCTGGGCGGTGATGCCGCTGTTCTTCCCCAGCGGTGACGAGACCCTCGACCCGACGCGGCTGGTGATGCTGCCGCTGCGGCCCCGGCCGCTGGTGCGGGCGCTGCTCACGGCCTCGCTGGTGGGCATCGGGCCGCTGTTCACGCTGTGCCTGCTGGTCGGGTCCGTGGCCGCGGTGGCACGGGGCGGGGCGGCGTTCGCCGTCGCTGTCGTCGCCGTCGTCCTCGCGCTGCTGGTGTGCGTGGCCCTCGCGCGGACCGTCGCCGCCGCCAACGTACGGCTGCTGACCAGCCGCAAGGGGCGGGACCTCGCGGTGCTCAGCGGGCTCGTCATCGCCATCGGGGCGCAGATCGTCAACTTCGGCGCGCAGCGGCTCGGGGCGTCCGGGCTGGGCGAGCTCGACCCGGCGGCCGAGGTGCTCCAGTGGGTGCCGCCCGCGTCGGCGATCGGGGCCGTGCACGCGGTGAGCGAGGGCTCCTACGGCGTCGCCGTCGCGCAACTGGCGCTGAGCGCGGGTGCGCTGGCGGCACTGCTCGCGCTCTGGTCGCGGCATCTGACCCGGCTGATGACCTCGCCCGACGGCTCCACCCTGCCGAGCGCCGAGTCGGCCGCGAAGGAGCGCTCGTCGACCGGGCTCGCGCGGCTGCTGCCGGCCGGCCGTACGGGCACGGTCATGGACCGCAGCCTGCGGTACATCTGGCGCGACCCGAAGACCAAGGCCGCGTGGGTGACGTCGCTGGCCATCGGGCTGATCGTGCCGGTGTTCAACGCCTGGCAGGGCACCGGTTCGGTGTACTTCGCGTGCTTCGCCGCCGGGATGCTCGGCATCCAGATGTACAACCAGTTCGGGCAGGACACCTCGGCGTTCTGGATGGTCGCGACGACGATCTCCTCGGCCCGTGACGCCTACGTCGAACTGCGCGCGCGGGCGTACGCCCTGCTGCTGATCACCCTGCCGTACGCCACGCTCGTGACGGTCCTGACGACGGCCATGCTGGGCGACTGGCGGCGGCTGCCCGAGGCGCTGGGGCTGTCCTTCGCGCTGCTCGGCGCGATGCTCGCGACCGGGGCGTGGACGTCCGCCCGCTTCCCCTACTCCATCCCGCAGGAGGGCTACAAGAACGTCGCCCCCGGGCAGACCGGGCTCGCCTGGATCTCCATCTTCGGCGGGATGATGGCGGCCGCCCTGCTCTGCGCGCCCGTCATCGCGCTCACGATCTGGCTGAACGTGAGCGCGGAGGGCGACGACTGGACGTGGCTGCTGCTGCCGGCGGGCACGGCCTACGGGGCGGCGCTCACGGCGGCGGGGCTGAAACTGGCCGCACCGCCGACGGCCCGGCGGCTGCCGGAGATCCTGGCGGCGGTCAGCAAGGGGTGACACCGGCTTCCGGACTCCGGGGGCCGGGAGCCGGGGGCCGGGAGCCGGAGGCGGTCAGCGAGGGCTGAGCCGGCCTGCGGCGACCCGGAGGTGGTCAGCGAGGGCTGAGCCGGCCTGCGGCGACCGGAGACGATCAGCACGGCCTGACAAGGCCCGAACCGGCCCGCGGAGACCGGAGGCGGTGGGCAGGGGCTGACCCGGACCTGGGAGCCGGTGTCAGCTGTCGGCCAGCGAGTCCAGGAAGGGTTCGATGGCGGCGCGCCAGGCCTCCGGCTGGTCGTAGTGCACCAGGTGGCCGGCGTCGGCGACCTCCGCGTACTGGCCGCGGGGCAGGACCCGGACCATCTCCTGGGCCTCGGCGCGGCCGAGCTCGCCGTCCAGGCCGCGCAGGACCAGGGCGGGGCAGCGGACCTGGGCCAGCTCCTCCCAGTGCGCGTCGTAGACCCAGGTCTCGCGGGAGCGGAGCATCTGCTCCGGTTCGAAGACCGGGCGCCAGCCGTCCGGGGACTCGGCCATCACCTCGGCGTAGAACTCGCCGCGGGCCGGATTGGGCCGCTCCACCCAGGGATCGTCCTCGCCGAACCACTTGCGGACGTCGGCGAGGGTGGCGAAGGGCAGCGGCCAGGACTCGAACCACTGGCCCCACTCGCGCTGGGAGGCGGCGCCGAGCGCGGACGCCCGCATGTCGCAGATGATCAGCCCGCGCACCAGGTCGGGACGCCTGGCGGCGAGCTGCCACGCGGTCAGCGCGCCCATGGCGTGGCCGATGAGGACGACCGGGGCGAGGCCCAGCTGCTCCAGGGCGGCCTCGGCGTCGTCGACGTAGGCGTCACGTGTGAAGGAGCCCCGCGGGGGTTTGTCGCTGCGGCCGTGCCCGCGCTGGTCGAGGGCGACCGCCCGGTAGCGCCCGGAGAGCCAGCGGGCGGTGGACGCCCAGTGCGAGGCGCGGCCCATGAGGCCGTGCAGTAACAGCACGCCCGGGGAGCCCTCCGGTGCGGTGTGCCCGGCGTGCGCCCCCTGGCCGTCCTGCGCCGGATCGGTCTTGGGCGGGTCGCCGAACTCCCAGGCCGCCAGGCGTACGCCGCCCGTCCCGGTCACGTCGATGCGTCGCGCCATGTCCTGGCACCCCCAAGCTTCGCGCGGACCACGGCTCCCTCGAGCCGTCCGGTCCTGTGAACCGTGTTCTGCCTGCTGTGCCTTCTGCCGTGCTCGTTGCCGTATCCGTCGGTGCAAGTGTGCCGTGCGCCGCCCGCAGACTATCGAAAGCGCATTCGAGAATCGGGCTTCCGCGGGCAACACCCCTCGTTCGGGTGACCACCCCCGGGGATTGATCGCCGCTGCCGAGGGGAGATCTTCAGCGGGGGGCGGACCGCTCGGGGAAACCGGTCCGCGGGGAATGACCCTGAGAGCTCGGGGCTCCGGGTCAGCACAGGGGAGGACAGGCCCCGGCGCCGCACGGCGCCGGGGCCCTCCGCATCTCCGCGGCACATCCTCCCGCCCCCTCCCCGGCCGGGCGACATCGCTGTCGAGCCGCGGCCCAGAGCCCCTCAGGTCATATGCCTCACGCGACAGCGTCGCACGGGAAGCGTGCGGGCGCTGCCATTCGGCGGACTGGATCCCGGATCCGGTCCGGATCGCGCCAAGAGCCCACCGGCGCCACAAATACCGCCTACACCAAGGGAGTTGACGCCAGTCCTGGCGCGGTGGCCGACCGGTTCAGGGCTTGGCGACGAACACGTGGGAGGCGACGTCCGACTCCAGCTCGGCCGCCTCGCCACCGCTGCCGACCAGCACCCCGCCCGCTGACTCGGTCACGCTCACCACCGAGCCGGGCTGCACGCCCGCCCGCCGCAGCGTGTACATCAGCTGCGCGTCCGTCTGGATCGGCTCGCCGATCCGGCGCACCACGACCGTCTTGCCCTCGGCGCCCGGGTCGAGGCTGGCCAGCGAGACCATGCCCTCGTCCAGGAACGGGTCGGCGCCGTCCTTCTCGCCGAGCTCCTCGAGACCCGGGATGGGGTTGCCGTACGGCGACTCCGTCGGGTGCCGCAGGAGCTCCAGGACGCGGCGCTCCACGGCCTCGCTCATCACGTGCTCCCAGCGGCACGCCTCCGCGTGGACCTGCTCCCACTCCAGACCGATCACGTCGACGAGCAGGCACTCGGCGAGGCGGTGCTTGCGCATCACGCGCGTGGCCAGCCGGCGGCCCTCGTCGGTCAGCTCCAGATGCCGGTCGCTGGCGACGGACACCAGGCCGTCACGCTCCATCCGCGCCACGGTCTGGCTGACGGTCGGCCCGCTCTGGTCCAACCGCTCGGCGATACGGGCGCGCATGGGGACCACACCCTCTTCCTCCAGCTCGAGGATGGTGCGGAGATACATCTCCGTGGTGTCGATCAGTCCGGACATACGTGCCCCTCGAATGAGATCTGCCGGAGGCTGGACGGCTCACCGGCGTGTGCGCTGGCCCTGCACCCAATTCTGCCGGATACCACCGACAACCGGGCCTCGGGAGGGAAAGCCGGGGATTACCCGGCCCGGCGCAAGGGTACGGACTTCCCTTTCGGCGACTTCCCCGGACTTCCCCCAGGGCGACTTCCCCGGGCTCGGCGCGCGGCACCCACGCGTATTGACACCGCACTGGTCCAGACCGCACCGTGATGCGCGACACAAGCCGCCCAGGCCAGCCCGAAGGGACCCCGTATGAGCGACCGCGTGCCGGCCGGACAGTTCCTCGACGCCGCGATCGGCCTGCTGGAGCGGCTCCGCGACGAGGAGGCCGACAGCATCGCCGCGGCCGGGACGCTCCTCGCCGACACCGTCGCCGACGGGGGCCGGCTCTTCGCCTTCGGCGCCGGGCACTCCTCCCTCGCCGCGCAGGACCTGGTCTACCGCGCCGGCGGTCTCGCGCTGATGAACCTCCTCGTCGTGCCGGGTGTGGTCGGCGTCGACGTCATGCCGGCACCGCTCGGCTCCGCCCTGGAGCGCGTCGACGGCCTTGCGAGCGCCGTCCTCGACAGCTCCCCGCTCCGCGAGGGCGACGCCCTGCTGATCATCTCCCTGTCGGGGCGCAACGCCCTGCCCGTGGAGATGGCCATGAACGCCCGCGCCCTGGGCGTGAAGGTGATCGGCGTGACCTCGGTGGCCTACGCCTCGCAGACGAAGTCCCGGCACGCCTCCGGCACGTATCTGAAGGACCACTGCGACCTCGTCCTCGACTCGAAGATCGCGGTCGGCGACGCGGAACTCACCCACGTCGACATCCCGGCCCCGTTCGCCCCGGCCTCCACGGTCGTCACCTCGGCCGTCCTCCAGGCCGTCATGGCGACGACGGCCACCACCCTCGCCGACCGCGGCATCGAACCGCCCCTGCTGCGCTCCGGGAACGTCGACGGCGGCCACGACTGGAACACCCGGGTGATGGAGCGGTACCGCGACCGGATCTTCTACCGGCACTGAGCGGGCCGGGGCGGGGCCCGCGACGGCCCGGGCTGCCGCAGCCCGGCGAGGAGTACGGCGGGCGGGCCCGGCCCCTTACGCCTCGTCCGGCATCCCCGCGAGATCCAGTGACGCCGCGATCCGTACCGCCACGTCCTCCGCGTACATCGCGTCGGACCGCTCGAAGGCGCTGCGGCCCGCGCCCCGCAGGAACGTCACGACACCCAGGGTCCGGCCCCGGCTGCGCAGCACCGCGCACAGGGCGTGCACCGCGTCCGGCGGCCACTGGCGGGCCAGGGCCCACTCACGGGCCGCCTCGGGCGGGGCCGCGCCCGCGCTCGCGCGCAGGGCCCCCAGGCGCTCCACGCACTGCAGGGCCGGGTGCCCCTCGGCGTAGCGGACGGGCAGGCCCGCCAGGTCGGCCAGCTTGCTCGGGCCCGGTGCGCCGGACGGAGTGGCGGCCACCCGGACCAGCCGGACGGGCCCCTCGGCCTGTGTGTCGGTGAGCGCGCCGCCGACGACCCGGTCGATCACCGCGTGGTCCGCGAAACCGGCCAGGGCGAAGTCCAGGTGGGTCGTCGCCGCCTCCGCCGGGTCCTCGCACTCGGCCGCGGCCCGCGACGCCCGGTGCAGCTGCTGCATACGGAAGCGCAGCAGGGACGCCTCCTGCTCGGCCTGCTTGGCCTCCGTCACGTCCTGGAACAGCCAGCCCACACCCAGCGGAACCGGTTCTTCCGCGAGCGGCGAGGCCAGCCGCAGGAAGCCGCTGCGCCAGCACCGGCGCTTCTCGCCCTCCGACGCGCGCACGGTCACCCACACCTCGGCGGGCGCGGGCGGCGCGCCCTCCGCCAGCACATGCTGCAGCGCGCTCTCCAGTTCCTCCACGCCCTGCGACAGGAGCTCGCCGAGCGGCCGCCCGAGCACCGACGTACGGCCCGTGCCCAGCGCCCGGGCCGCGTGCGCGTTCACCACGGCCGGACGCAGATCCACGTCGACCAGCACGACACCCCAGCTGGCGTCCTCGAACAGCGCCTCGCTCAGCGCGATCGAACGCTCCAGATCGATCTGCGCGTGCACCTCGCTGAACGCGCAGTACACCCCGGCCGGTTTTCCGTCGGGCCCGCGCACCGCCGCCGACTGCGTCCGCACGAGCACCCGTCCGCCGTCCTTGGTCAGCAGGGCGAACTCGTGCACCTGCCGCCCGGGCGCGTGCATGACGGACAGCAGCCGCCCCTCGACCTCCTCGGCGTCCGCGGCGCGCAGGGCCCACCCGGCCAGGCCGCGCCGCCCCACGGCCTCGTCCGCGCTCCATCCGAGGATCCGCTCGGCCTCGCGGTTCCAGTGCGTCACGACCCCGTCGGCGTCGAACGCGCACAGCGCCGCGTCCATCCCGTCCAGCAACGCGGCAAGCAGATCCGAACCATCCGAGTTCTCCCGCTCGGGCTCGTCCGGCCCCAGCTCGTCGGTGGTCCCACTACGCCGGGAAGCACTCACCTGGACCCCCTGCAGGCTGCGTCCGCACGTCGGGCACGTCGGTTCGCTCCTTGCAATCATTCAACTGGAACGTGACCCAGCGCACACCGGGTTCCCACAACATTGAAGGAATCGTTGTACGGCGGCAATCCCCACGTCAACGCCACGGAGCCCGCCCGGCCGGACAGATCGTCGGCCGATCGCCGACGTCCGTCGATAAAAACCGGTTGATCCGAAGCCGAACGGCTTCTTAGGCTCCAGGTACACGAGAGAGGAGGTGGTTCGGCAGATGTATGAGAACCGGACGCGTGAGGTGGCTGCGGGCTAGCGGCCCGTCACCACACACAGTGCGGTGCCGGACCAGCGCGTGAGCGAACGCGCAGCCGGCCCAATCTCCAGCAGTCACCCGACCCGCGAGTCGCCGGCACGTCCGGCCGGCTCCTCCCCAGGAGGAACCAGACTCGCGGGTCGTCTGCGTTTTTCTGCGGCTTCCCGGGGGCGATGACGGTGGGTGCGTGGCGTGAGGACCGGATCGGGAGCGCCCTGCGGGGTGAGAACCCGGCCGTGATGCGGCGGCTGGGCTCGGGGTTCGCGGTGATCGGGGATGTGCAGTTCCTGCCCGGCTACTCGGTGCTGCTGACCGATGATCCCGCGGTGCAGCGGTTGTCCGAACTGCCGCGCAGCGGGCGGCTGGCGTTCCTGGCCGACATGGACCGGCTGGGGGAAGCCGTCGAGCGGGCCTGCGGGCGGATGGAGCCGGGGTTCCGCAGGGTCAATCTGGAGATCCTCGGGAACGCCGACGGGTTCCTGCACGCGCATGTGTGGCCACGCTACGACTGGGAGCCCGAAGAGCTGGTGCGGCGGCCCGTGTGGCTCTATCCGCGACAGCGGTGGAGCGAGGAGCGGTACGCGCTCGGGCCCCGGCACGACCGGCTGCGGGAGGCCATCGGCGAGGAGCTGGACCGGCTCGCGGGGTGAGACGTGCAAACGGCCCCACCCCGGGTCGGGTGGAGCCGTTCCGGGGCCGTTGGGTCAGTGGGCGATGTCCTCGTAGCCCTCGATCTCGCGGGGGTTGCGGGTGCCCGGGCCTACGTAGCGGGCCGAGGGGCGGACCAGGCGGCCCGTGCGCTTCTGCTCCAGGATGTGGGCGGACCAGCCGGCGGTGCGGGCGCAGGTGAACATGGACGTGAACATGTGGGCCGGGACCTCGGCGAAGTCCAGGACGATGGCCGCCCAGAACTCGACGTTCGTGGCGAGGACGCGGTCGGGGCGGCGGGCGTGGAGTTCCGCGAGGGCGGCCTTCTCCAGGGCCTCGGCGACCTCGAAGCGGGGGGCGCCCAGCTCGCGGGCCGTGCGGCGCAGGACCCTCGCCCTCGGGTCCTCGGCGCGGTAGACGCGGTGCCCGAAGCCCATGAGGCGCTCGCCCTTGTCGAGCGCGTTCCTGACGTAGGCCTCCGCGTCGCCTGTGCGCTCGATCTCCTCGATCATGCCGAGGACGCGCGAGGGGGCGCCGCCGTGCAGCGGGCCCGACATCGCGCCGACCGCGCCGGAGAGCGCCGCCGCCACGTCCGCGCCGGTGGAGGCGATGACCCTCGCCGTGAACGTGGACGCGTTCATGCCGTGCTCCGCGGCGCTCGTCCAGTACGCGTCCACCGCCGCCACGTGCTTGGGGTCCGGCTCGCCGCGCCAGCGGATCATGAACCGCTCGACGACGGACTGCGCCTTGTCGATCTCCCGCTGCGGAACCATGGGCAGGCCCTGGCCACGGGCGGACTGGGCGACGTAGGAGAGCGCCATGACGGCCGCCCGGGCCAGGTCCGCACGGGCCTGCTCGGCGTCGATGTCGAGGAGGGGTTTGAGGCCCCAGACGGGCGCGAGCATGGCCAGGGCGGACTGGACGTCCACGCGGATGTCGCCGGAGTGCACGGGGATGGGGAACGGCTCGGCGGGCGGCAGCCCGGGATTGAAGGCGCCGTCGACGAGCAGGCCCCAGACGTTGCCGAACGAGACGTGGCCGACCAGGTCCTCGATGTCGACGCCCCGGTACCTGAGTGCGCCGCCCTCCTTGTCCGGTTCGGCGATCTCCGTCTCGAACGCGACGACTCCCTCGAGCCCGGGTACGAAGTCGGACATCAGGCGGCTCCTCGTGATGTAAGTGACAGATGGTGTGATGTGGGGTGGGGCGAACGAACCATGTGTCAGTCAGCTTGCGAAGCGGGCGGCCGTCCGGGGGATCCGCGGTCGTCTGCGCGACTCGCGGTCCTGGCCGGTCTCCCCCTGTGATGCCCCGAACGGTCGGCGGTCACCCAACCGATACGGCACCGAAACGATATCCTCGAGTGCCACATTTGGGGAGGGTCCACGGCACTGAGTGCCACGCAGTGACGAAGGACACCGTCCGTACGGCAAGATGACCGGGTGACCGACCGCGACGACGTCCCTATCGATCTGGCCTCGATGCGCAAGCACTACCGGGCCGAGGGGCTCTCCGAGACCGAGCTGGCCGCCTCGCCCGTCGAGCAGTTCGCGCGCTGGTTCAAGCAGGCCGCGACGGACGGCGGGCTGTTCGAACCGAACGCCATGATCGTCTCGACGGCCGACGCCGAGGGGCGGACGAGCGCCCGTACGGTGCTGCTGAAGCACTTCGACGAGCAGGGCTTCGTCTTCTACACGAACTACGACTCCCGCAAGGCCCGTGACCTGGCGGAGAACCCGTACGTCTCGCTGCTGTTCCCCTGGCACCCGATGGCCCGGCAGGTCATCGTGTCGGGCGTCGCCCGGCGCACGGGCCGGGACGAGACGGCCGCCTACTTCCGCACCCGGCCGCACGGCTCACAACTGGGGGCGTGGGCCAGCGCCCAGTCCTCGGTGATCTCCACCCGCGCCGACATCGACGCGGCGTACGCCGAGCTGGCGGCCCGCTACCCGGAGGGCGAGCAGGTGCCGGTGCCGCCGCACTGGGGCGGCTTCCGGGTGGCCCCGCAGACGGTGGAGTTCTGGCAGGGCCGCGAGAACCGGCTGCACGACCGGTTGCGGTACGTGGAGCGACCGGACGGCAGCTGGCGGGTGGAGCGGCTCAGCCCGTGAGGCTCACATGCCGATGAGCCGGACGCGGTCGCCGCACAGCCGCGCCATGTCGTCGACATCGGACGTCAGCACGGCCACCGGGCCCGGCTGGCGCAGTGCCACCTCGGCGACGGTCGCGTCGATCGCGTACTTGTGGCCGTGCAGCCCGGCGGCCTTCAGCAGTTCCGCGGATGCTTTCGCGGCGGCCTCGGTCACCGGCTCGACCTTGACCCGCGAGAGCGCCCACTGCAGTCGAGGCATGTTCACCCGCGCATGGCTGACTTCCACGATGGTGTTGGCGCCGATGACGAAATCGGCGCCCGTGGCGTGCAGTACCTGGAACATGGCCAGGATCTTGCGGTCCTGGGCGATCCAGGCGGAGAGCCCCTGAGAATCCAGGACCACCGTCTCGACGTGCTCCATCAGGCAGCACTCGCCGATCCGCCGGCATCCGTCGTGCCGAAGATCCTGGAGCGGGCCTCGGCCAGTTCCTCCTCGGTGAAGGCCCCGTACTCCTCCTGGTGACGCATCAGGTCGGCGCCGAGCAGCTGATGCCGCAGCTGGCGTGCCACCGCCTCGGCGACATAGCCGGAGACGTTGTCGGTGAGCTTCCTGAGTTCGGCGACCTGGTCGGCCGGCAGTGTCACCGTGATGCGTGTCGTGTCCGCCATGCTCCGAGCATACTGCGGTATGCGCATCCCGCGTCCGCGCTGACAGCTGCTTCCTCAGCCCAGCGACTCCTCCAGCAGCCCCGCCCACTGCGCGACCACCCGTTCCCGGCGGGCCGCGTCGTCCGTGAGGAGGTTGGCGAGGCCCAGGCCGCGGGCCATGTCGAGGAGGCCCTGGACCGTTTCGCGGACGCCGGGGAGGGATTCGTCGGCGGAGAGGAGCTCGACCGCGATGCGGTGGGTCTCGCGGCCGACGCGGGATTCCAGTTCGGTGACGCGGGGCCGGAGCTGCTCCTCGTTGGAGGCGGCGACCCAGAGGTGGAGGGCGGCACGGAACAGCGGACCGGTGTAGAGGTCGACCAGGGCGGCGACGACGGCGTGGCGGTCCCCGGCCGCGCCGTCGGGGAACAGGTCGCGCAGGGCGGTGGAGCGTTCCTCGGCGACGTACTCGACGGCCGCCGTGAAGAGGTCCTCGCGGGTCGGGAAGTGGTGCTGGGCGGCGCCGCGGGAGACTCCGGCGCGTTCGGCGACCACGGAGACGGTGGACCCCGCCCAGCCGTGTTCGGCGAGGCAGGACACGGCGGCCTCGAGGAGCCGCTGCCGGGTGGCCCGGCTGCGGTCCTGCTTGGGGACTCTCTCCGCACGGTCGACCGTGCTCACACCACCCATGCCGGATCCCGTCGTTCGAGGAAGGCCGTCATCCCCTCGCGGGCCTGCGGGGAGGAGAACAGCCGGGCCGAGAGCGCGGTCAGGTCGGCGGCGTCCCGGTCGAAGGCTTCCAGCACCCTAGCCGTGAGCAGCCGTTTCGTCTCGGCCAGGGCGTCGGGGGCGGACTTGCGCAGACCGTCCAGGATGGGCTCCAGGGCCGTGTCGACGTCGTCCGCACAGGTGGTGACCAGGCCTGTCGCCTGCGCTTGCGCCGCGTCGAAGCGCTCGCCGGTGAGGCAGTGGCGGGCCAGGGCGCGCGGGTTCGTGCGGGGCAGGAGGGGGAGGGAGATGACCGCGGGGGCGACGCCGATGCGGACCTCCGTGAAGGCGAAGGTGGCGTCCGTGGCTGCGGCCGCGATGTCGCAGGCGGCCAGGAGGCCGAGGCCGCCCGCGCGGACGTGGCCGGTGACCCGGGCGACGACCGGCTTGGGCAGCTCGATGATCTGCCGCAGCACGGCGACCAGCGCCTCGGGCGGCGGCGGGTCCTTGAGGTCGGCGCCCGCGCTGAACGTGTTGCCGGTGTGGGTCAGGACGATCGCGCGGACGCCGGGGTCCTTCCCGGCGTCGGTGAGCGCGCCGGCCAGTTCGCCGACGAGGGCCGCCGACAGGGCGTTGCGGTTGTGCGGCGCGTCGAGGGACAGGGTCTCCACGGCACGCGTGCGGGTACGGGCGATCAGCGTCATGCGCTCTCCCTGAGCTGTCGGCGGAGGATCTTGCCGGAGGCCGCGCGGGGGACGCCGACGATGAAGGTGACGCGGCGGATCCGCTTGTAGGGGGCCACGCGCTCGGCGACGTACATCATGATCTCCGCCTCGGTGAGCTCCCCGGCGGACGGCTGGCGGACGACGTAGGCGTGCGGGACCTCGTTGCCGTCGGCGTCGTACCGGCCGATGACGGCGGCGTCGGCGATGCCCGGGTGGGTCAGGAGCAGGGCCTCCAGCTCGGCGGGGGCCACCTGGAAGCCCTTGTACTTGATGAGTTCCTTGACGCGGTCGACGACGAACAGCCAGCCTTCGCCGTCCACATGGCCCACGTCGCCGGTGTGCAGCCAGCCGTCGGGGTCGATCATGGCGGTGGTGGCGTCGGGGCGGCCGAGGTAGCCCTTCATGATCTGGGGGCCGCGGATGAGGATCTCGCCGGATGCGCCGGCGGGGAGGTCCTTGCCGGGGTCGTCGAGGGAGACGATGCGCATCTCGGTGCCCGCGATGAGCTTGCCGACGGTGCCGGGCGGGGCGTCGTTCATGGCGTCCAGGGGGACGACGTGGGTGCCGGGCGAGAGTTCGGTCATGCCGTAGGCCTGGCCGACGGGCGGCAGGCCGAGGCGCTTGGAGCAGGCGGCGGCGAGGCGGGCGTCCAGGGGTGCGGCGGCGCTGATGATGTACCGCAGGGACGACAGGTCGTACTGGGCGACGGCCGGGTGCTTGGCGAGGGCCAGGACGATCGGCGGGGCCACGTACAGGGCCGTGATGCGGTGGTTCTGGATGGCCGCGAGGAACTGCTCCAGATCGAAGCGGGGCAGGACGACGACGGTGGCGCCCTGCCGCAGAGGCGCGTTCATCAGGGCCGTGAGGCCGTAGATGTGGAAGAAGGGGAGGACCGCCAGGACGCGCTCTCCCGGGCCGGCGGGGACCGCCGGGTGGAGCTGGGCGAGGTTGGTGGCGATCTGCCGGTGCGTGAGCATCACGCCCTTGGGGATGCCGGTGGTCCCGGAGGAGTACGGCAGTGCCGCGACGTCCTCGGCCGGGTCGATGGCGATCCGCGGCTCGGGCGCGGCGGAGGCCAGCATGTCGATCAGGGAGCGGTGTCCGCTCGCGCTGTCGCACACGAATATCTCGCGTATGCCGCCCGCGAGTTCGGCGGCCCGGCGGGCGACGTCCAGCAGCGGTGACACGGAGACGATCCAGCGGGCTCCGGAGTCCCGCAGTTGCTTGGCGAACTCGTCGGCCGTGGCGAGCGGGTGCACGGTGGTGACGGTGGCACCCGCGCGCGTCGCGGCGTAGAAGGCGGTCGGGAAGGCGATGGTGTTGGGGCTGTGCAGGGCGAGGACGTCGCCCTTGCGGACACCGGCCTCGGCGAGCGCGGCGGCGACGCGCCGGTGGAACCGGTCCACCTGCTCGTACGAGAGGGTGGTGCCGTCGGTGCCGTCGATCAGGGCGGGGGTGTCGCCGAACTCGGCGGCCCGGGCCAGCACCGCGTCGTGGATGGGCAGGTCGACGGGCGGGACGTCTGCGTACTCGCTGCGGAACATGGGCGGTTCCTCCTCGCGGCGCGGGCCGTCTCAGTACGACTTGGGCAGGCCCAGGGTCTGGTGGGAGACGTAGTTGAGAATCATCTCCCGGCTCACCGGGGCAATACGAGCCACGCGCGCGGCCGTTATGAGCCGGGCCAGGCCGTACTCGCGGGTGAGGCCGTTGCCGCCGAGGGTGTGCACGGCCTGGTCGACGGCCTTCACACAGGCTTCCCCGGCCGCGTACTTCGCCATGTTGGCGGCCTCTCCGGCGCCGATGTCGTCGCCCGCGTCGTAGAGGGCGGCGGCCTTCTGCATCATCAGTCGGGCGAGTTCGAGGTCGATGTGCGCCTGGGCCAGGGGGTGGGCGATGGCCTGGTGGGCGCCGATGGGGGTGTTCCAGACCGTGCGGTCGCGGGCGTACTCGACGGCCTTGGCGAGCGCGTGGCGGCCCATGCCGATCGCGAAGGCGGCGGTCATGATGCGTTCGGGGTTGAGGCCGGCGAAGAGCTGGAGGAGTCCCGCGTCCTCGTCGCCGACCAGGGCGTCGGCGGGCAGCCGTACGTCGTCCAGGACCAGCTCGAACTGCTTCTCCGCGGCGTTCAGTTCCATGTCGATGGGGCGGCGGGTGAAACCCGGGGTGTCGCGCGGGACGATGAACAGGCAGGGCTTGAGGCGGCCGGTGCGGGCGTCCTCGGTACGGCCGACGATGAGGGTCGCGTCGGCGATGTCCACGCCGGAGACGAAGACCTTGCGGCCGGTGAGGAGCCAGTCGCCGGAGTCCTGGTCGCGGCGGGCCGTGGTGGTGATGCGGTGGCTGTTGGAACCGGCGTCTGGTTCGGTGATGCCGAAGGCCATGAGGCGGGAGCCGTCGGCGAGGGCGGGGAGCCACTGTTGTTTCTGTTGTTCCGTGCCGAAGCGCGCTATCACCGTGCCGCAGATGGCCGGGGAGACGATCATCATCAGCAGGGGGCTGCCCGCGGCGCCGAGTTCTTCGAGGACGAGGGAGAGTTCGGTGATGCCGCCGCCTCCACCGCCGTATGCCTCCGGCAGGTTGACGCCGATGTAGCCGAGCTTGGCTGCGTCGGACCAGAGTTGGAGGGGGTCGGTTTCCCGGCCGTGGCGTTTGCCGAGTGCGGATACGGCTTCTCGTAGGGCCTTGTGGTCTTCGGTTTCCATGGTCGTCCTTTCGGGTGCGGGCCGGATGTGGCTTGTCGCGCTCACGCGGCGGAGCCGCATATCAAGACAGCCCCGCGCCCCTTACGGGGCTTGCTTCACCACTGCCAAGAGCGCGCCCGGCTCGACCTGTTGGCCTGGTACAACGCACAGCTCGGTCAGCGTTCCCGTCACCGGGGCGATGATCTTGTGCTGCATCTTCATCGCCTCCAGCCAGAGGAGGGGGTCTCCCTCCTTCACGGCCGTCCCTACGGCTAGGCCGTCCACCACTCGGACCACCGTGCCCGGCATGGGGGCCAGGAGGGAGCCGGGGGCGTGCTGGGGGGTGGGGTCGGGGAAGCGGGGCAGGGCGGTCAGGGTCGTGGTGTTGACGTAGACCTGGTCGCCGTGGCGGGCCACCTCGTACGTCCGCCGCATCCCGTCCACGTCGAGGATCACGCGCCGCGCGTCGGCGTGCACCACCCGCACCCCGTCCGCCTCCAGGCCTTCCCTGCCGTGCCGGTAGCGGGCCTCGTGCTCCTCGCCCGCCATCAGGTACCGCTTGGTCTGCGGCTGGGAGGGAACGTTGCGCCAGCCGCCGAAGCGGGAGCGGCCGTGGGCGTCGGCGAGGGCGGCGGCCAGGGGCGCGAGCGGGTCGGGGACCGGCTCGGTGAGGTCCGGCAGGTGGCGGTCGTAGAAGCCGGTGTCCATGCGGGCCGCGGTGAACTCGGGGTGACGCAGGGAGCGGACCAGGAGGTCGCGGTTGGTGACGGGGCCGTGGATCACCGCGCGGTCGAGGGCGGCGGCCAGCTTGCGGATCGCCTCGGCGCGGGTGGGGGCGTGGGCGACGACCTTGGCGAGCATGGGGTCGTAGTGGACGCCGATGTCGTCGCCGTCCGCGTAACCGGTGTCCAGGCGCACGGCGTCGGGGACCGCGAGGCGGTGCAGTCGGCCGGTCTGCGGTGCCCAGCCCTTGGCCGGGTCCTCGGCGTAGAGGCGGGCCTCGACGGCGTGGCCCCGCGCGCGTGGGGGTTCGTCCGCGAGGGCGTGACCCTCCGCGACGCGGATCTGCTCGGCGACGAGATCGACTCCGAACACCGCCTCCGTCACGGGGTGTTCCACCTGGAGGCGGGTGTTCATCTCCAGGAAGTGCGCCCTGCCGTCGGCGACGAGGAACTCGACTGTGCCGGCGCCCACGTAGTCCACGGCCCGGGCGGCGCGTACGGCGAGGGCGCGGACCTCCTCGTCGAGGGCGGCGGGCAGTCCGGGCGCCGGGGCCTCCTCGATCACCTTCTGGTGACGGCGCTGGAGGGAGCAGTCGCGGGTGCCGAGCGCCCACACGGTGCCGTGCGTGTCGGCGAGCACCTGCACCTCGACGTGCCGGCCGCCCTCCACGTACGGCTCGACGAACACCTCGCCGTCGCCGAAGGCGCTCACGGCCTCGGCCCGGGCGGCGGCCAACTCGGCGTCCAGGTCGGCGAGGTGCCGTACGACGCGCATGCCGCGGCCGCCGCCGCCCCCCGCCGCCTTCACCAGCACCGGCAGATCGGCCTCGGTGACCTCCCGCAGGGGCTCGATGCCCAGCAGCTCCTTGGCGCGCGTCTTGGACGCCATCGCCTCGATCGCCTCCGGGGGCGGCCCGATCCACACCAGGCCGGCGTCCCGGACGGCCCGCGCGAACCCGGCGTTCTCGGAGAGGAAGCCGTAGCCGGGGTGTACGGCGTCCGCGCCGGCGGCGAGGGCGGCCTTCACGATCAGGTCGCCGCGCAGATAGGTGTCGGCGGGCGCCGATCCCGGCAGCCGTACGGCGGTGTCGGCCACGCGCGCGTGCAGGGCGTTCGCGTCGGCGTCCGAGTGCACGGCGACCGTCCGGATTCCCGCCGCACGGCAGGTGCGGACGACACGGCAGGCGATCTCGCCCCGGTTCGCGACAAGTACTGAAGTGATCATGGGCCTCACATCCGGAAGACGCCGAAGCCGCCGCGGGCGCCCTCGTAGGGGGCGGTGTGGATCGCGGACAGGCACAGGCCGAGGACGGTGCGGGTGTCGCGCGGGTCGATGACGCCGTCGTCGTAGAGCCGCCCGGACAGGAACATCGGCAGCGACTCGGACTCGATCTGCTGCTCCACCATGGCGCGCAGCGCGGCGTCCGCCTCGTCGTCGTAGGGCTGCCCCTTGGCTGCGGCCGACTGGCGGGCGACGATCGACAGCACGCCGGCGAGCTGCTGCGGCCCCATGACGGCGGACTTGGCACTGGGCCAGGCGAAGAGGAAGCGGGGGTCGTAGGCGCGGCCGCACATGCCGTAGTGGCCGGCGCCGTACGACGCCCCCATGAGGACCGAGAGATGGGGAACGCGGCTGTTGCTGACCGCGTTGATCATCATCGCCCCGTGTTTGATGATGCCGCCCTGCTCGTACTCCCGGCCGACCATGTAGCCGGTGGTGTTGTGCAGGAAGAGCAGGGGGATGTCGCGCTGGTTGGCGAGCTGGATGAACTGGGCGGCCTTCTGCGACTCCTCGCTGAACAGGACGCCCCGGGCGTTGGCAAGGATGCCGACGGGGTAGCCGTGCAGGGCGGCCCAGCCGGTGGTCAGGCTCGTCCCGTACAGCGGCTTGAACTCGTCGAAGTCGGAGGCGTCGACGATCCGGGCGATGACCTCGCGCGGGTCGAAGGGGCTCTTGAGGTCGCCGGGGACGATGCCCAGCAGCTCCTCCGGGTCGTACTTGGGCGGCTCGGCGGGGCCTGGATCCCCGTACGCCTTGCGGTGGTTGAGGCGGGCGACCACGCGGCGGGCCTGCCGGAGCGCGTCCGGCTCGTCGACGGCGAAGTAGTCGGCGAGGCCCGAGACGCGGGCGTGCATCTCGGCGCCGCCCAGGGACTCGTCGTCGCTCTCCTCCCCGGTCGCCATCTTCACCAGCGGCGGGCCGCCGAGGAACACCTTCGCCCGCTCCTTGACCATGATCACGTGGTCGGACATGCCGGGGATGTAGGCGCCGCCGGCGGTGGAGTTGCCGAAGACGACCGCGACGGTCGGGATCCCGGCGGCGGACAGCCGGGTGAGGTCGCGGAAGATGGCGCCGCCGGGGATGAAGATCTCCTTCTGCGACGGCAGGTCGGCGCCGCCGGACTCCACCAGGCTGATGCAGGGCAGCCGGTTGGCGAGGGCGATGTCGTTGGCGCGCAGGGCCTTCTTCAGCGACCAGGGGTTGCTCGCTCCGCCGCGCACGGTCGGGTCGTTGGCGGTGATCAGGCACTCCACGCCCTCCACCACCCCGATCCCGGTGACGAGCGACGCGCCGACGGTGTGGTCGCTGCCCCAGGCCGCCAGCGGGGACAGCTCCAGGAAGGGTGTGTCGGGGTCGAGGAGCAGCTCGATACGCTCACGGGCGAGGAGCTTGCCGCGCTTCCGGTGCCGTGCGACGTACTTCTCGCCGCCCCCCGCGAGGGCCTTGGCGTGCTCGGCGTCGAGTGCGGCGAGCTTGGCGAGCATCTCCTCGCGGTTGGCCCGGTGGTCGGGGCCGGCGGGGTCGAGCGCGGAGGTCAGGACGGTCAAAGGAGGGCCTCCGGTATCTCCAGGTGGCGGGAGCGCAGCCATTCGCCGAGGGCTTTGGCCTGCGGATCGAAGCGGTGCTGCGCGGCGACGCCGGCGCCGAGGATGCCCTCGACGACGAAGTTGAGGGCGCGCAGGTTCGGCAGCGCGTGCCGTACGACGGTCAGTTCGCGGCTTTCGGGGATCAGCTCCCGGAACCGGTCGGCGGTCAGTTCGTGCGCGAGCCACCGCCAGGCGTCGTCCGTGCGCGCCCACACGCCGACGTTGGCGTTGCCGCCCTTGTCCCCGCTGCGGGCACCGGCGACGAGCCCGAGGGGGGCGCGCCGGGTGGGCCCGGGCGCCGGCGGCTCCGGCAGGGGCGGCTGCGGCACCGCCTCGAGTACGGCCGTGTCGTGGGCCGGTGGCACGGGGATCCGGCGCCCGTCGTGGAGGACGGCCACATGGTCGACTCCCCCATGGGGCACATACACATCCTCGAAGACCCCATAGGGCGAGCCCTTTCCGGGTGGGGCCAGCACATGGAACCCGGGGTAACTGGCCAGCGCCAGCTCCACGGCCGCCCCGCTCAGCGCCCGCCCGACGGCCCCCTGGTCGGGGTCCCGTACGACGAGCCGCAGCAGCGCGCTCGCCGTCTCCTCGGTCGGGGCGTCGGGGCGGTCGGTGCGGGCCAGCTCCCAGCGCACGTCGGCGACCTTGCCGAGGGCCGGTTCCATCTGGTCGCGCACCAGGGCGGCCTTGGCTTCGATGTCGAGTCCGGTGAGCACGAACACGACCTCGTTGCGGAAGCCGCCGAGCCGGTTGAGCCCGACCTTGAGGGTGGGCGGCGGCGCCTCCCCGCGCACGCCCTCGATCCGCACCCGGTCGGGCCCGTCCTGGCTCAGCCGTACGGTGTCCAGCCGGGCGGTGACGTCCGGCCCCGCGTACCGGGCACCGGCCGTCTCGTACAGCAGCTGCGCGGTGACCGTGCCGACGTCGACGAAGCCGCCGGTGCCGGGGTGCTTGGTGATGACGCAGCTGCCGTCCTCGTGCAGCTCGGCGAGCGGGAAGCCGGGGCGGCGGGCGTCGCCGTCCCGGAAGAAGGCGTAGTTGCCGCCGGTGGCCTGCGCCCCGCACTCCAGGACGTGCCCGGCGACCACGGCGCCCGCGAGCCGGTCGTACTCCGTCGCGCTCCACCCGAAGTGGGCGGCGGCGGGCCCGGTGACCAGGGCCGCGTCCGTCACCCGCCCAGTGACGACGACGTCGGCGCCCGCCCGCAGGCACTCTGTGATGCCGAAGCCGCCGAGGTAGGCATGGGCGGCGAGGGAGCCCGGGTGCGCGGCGGTGAGGTCGTCTCCCGCCACATGGGCGACGCGTACGGGGATGCCCAGCCGGTCGGCCAACCGCCCTACGGCGTCCGCCAGTCCGGCCGGGTTGAGCCCGCCCGCGTTGGTGACGATCCTGACGCCCCGCTCGTGCGCGAGCCCGAGGCACTCCTCCAACTGCCGCAGGAAGGTGCGCGCGTATCCGGCGGCGGGGTCCTTCAGGCGGTCCCGGCCGAGGATCAGCATGGTCAGTTCGGCGAGGTAGTCGCCGGTGAGGACGTCGAGTTCGCCGCCGGTCAGCATCTCGCGCATCGCGTCGAAGCGGTCGCCGTAGAAGCCGGAGGCGTTGCCGATGCGGAGGGTCACGAGGCGGACTCCTTCGGCGGGCGTCCGCCCCCCGGCGGTCCGGCGAAGGCCTGGGCGATGTCCAGCCAGCGGTCGGCGTCGGGGCCGTCGGCGCGCAGGGCGAGGTCGGTGCGGTGGGCGCGCTGGGTGACCAGCAGACAGAAGTCGAGGGCGGTCCCGGTGAGGCGCTGCGTGGCGTCCTCGGGTCCGTAGGTCCACAGGTCGCCCGAGGGGGCGCGCAGTTCGACGCGGAAGGGGTCGGCGGGCGGGGTGAGGCCGTGCACGCCGAAGGCGAAGTCACGGGTCCGTACGCCGAGCCAGGCCACATGGCGCAGCCGGTCGGTGGGTGGGCTCACCACACCCAGGGCGTCGGCCACGTCCTGCCCGTGGGCCCAGGTCTCCATCAGGCGGGCCGTCGCCATGGAGGGGGCCGACATGGGCGGGCCGTACCAGGGGAAGCGCGCCCCGGGCGGAGCGGCCCGCAGGGCCTCCTCCAGTGCCGCTCGGCCCCCGCGCCACCGGGCGAGCAGCTCGCCGGGCGGGAGTCGCGCGCCCTCCTCGGCGCCCTCGTCGACGAAGGAGCCGGGCGCGGCGAGGGCCTTCTCGACCAGCGTGTGGAAGCCGTCGGGGTCCGTGAGGGCGAGCAGGGACGAGCGGTCCGTCCAGGCGAGATGGGCGATCTGATGGGCCACGGACCAGCCGGGCGCGGGGGTCGCGAGCGACCAGCGTTGCGGGGCCAACCCGGCCACGAGGCGGTCGAGTTCCTCGCTCTCCTCGCGCAGATCGTCGATCACGGACGTCGGATCGGACACGGGACGCTCCCCTCGGGGCACGGCGGTGTGCGGGGTGGTGCGGCGTGCGGGGTGGTGCGGTGTGGCGTGCTGAGGAGCATGGCAGCGGCGCCGGAAACAATCAAGCATGCTTGCATGAAAAGCGGACCCACCAGGGGCCCGCACCGCCGCAGGCGTTGTTCAGACGGCCTCGCCCGCCTCCCGCGCAGCCGCCTCAAGCCGCTGCTGATGGGCCTGCCACATGGTCAGGTCGCCCACAAAGGGGCCGGGCCGGACAGCGGCCGCTCCCCTCGGCGGGCCGGACGGGGCCACTTCGCTCGCGGCCCGCTCAGCCCTCCAGGCCCGTGCTCTCCAGTGCCGCCTGCTTCTTGCGGCCCCGGCCCACCTGGGTGCGCACCGCGCCCATGCTCGCCGCGACGACGAGGGCGATGGCGGCGGCCTCGGCGGCGCTGAGGGCCTGGTCGAGGATGAGGAACCCGGCCGTGGCGGCGATGGCCGGTTCGAGGCTCATCAGGATCGCGAAGGTGGAGGCGGGCAGGCGGCGCAGGGCGAGGAGTTCGAGGGTGTAGGGCAGCACCGAGGAGAGCAGGGCGACCGCCGCGCCCAGGCCCAGCGTCACCGGGTCGAGCAGCTTGGTCCCCGACTCGGCGATGCCCAGGGGCAGGAACAGCACCGCTCCCACCGCCATGGCCAGGGCCAGCCCGTCCGCCTGCGGGAAGCGGCGGCCCGTACGGGCGCTGAAGACGATGTAGGCGGCCCACATGGCGCCCGCACCCAGAGCGAAGGCCGCTCCTGTGGGGTCGAGCCCGCTGAAGCCTCCCCCGCCGAGGAGGAACACACCGGCGAGGGCGAGCGCCGCCCAGACGACGTTGATCGCGCGGCGGGAGGCGAAGACCGAGAGGGCGAGGGGGCCGAGCACCTCCAGCGTGACCGCGGGGCCCAGCGGGATGCGCGCGACGGCCTGGTAGAAGAGGCCGTTCATCGCGGCCATGGTGATGCCGAAGACGACGACCGTGCCCCAGTCGGTGCGCGAGTGGCCGCGCAGCCGCGGGCGGCAGACCAGGAGCAGGACGACGGCCGCGACCAGCAGTCGCAGGGCCACCACCCCGAGGGCGCCCGCCCTGGGCATCAGCGTCACGGCCAGGGCGCCGCCGAACTGCACGGAGATCCCGCCGGCCAGCACCAGGCCCACGGGTCCGAGGGAGCCGAGCCGGCCCGGGCCGGAGCCCGGCGCGGTGCCGTCGGGGGCGGCGGCGGTCGCGGGCTGGGGCGTGGTGACGCTGTCGGGGGTGGTCACGGGCGGTCCTGTGCTCGTCGGCGCTGGGTCGGGGGCTGTGCGTACATCCGCGTGCACTCCATGTACACCCCGATGCACTTGCCAGTCCAGAGTAGTGGACTCGGTCAGGTGCGTAAACACCTTTTACCTCTGTCCCGTCCCGTGAGACACCGGACGCCCCGGCCGGTTTCCTCAGCGGCGCGAGAGGTACAGGTCGAACGCCTTGTAGAGCAGCCGGTTGAGCGGGTAGTCCCATTCGCCGAGGTACTCCACGGCCTCGCCGCCGGTGCCCACCTTGAAGCGGAGCAGGCCCAGCAGATGGCTGGACTCCTCAAGGGTGTCGGTGATGCCGCGCAGGTCGTAGACGGCGGCGCCGAGTTCGTGTGCGTCGGTCATCATGCGCCACTGCACGGCGCTGCTCGGCTGGACCTCGCGGTGGCGGCCGGTGGAGGCGCCGTAGGAGTACCAGACGTGGTCGCCGACGGTCAGCATGGTGGCCGCGGCGAGCACCTCGCCGTCGTGGTAGGCGAGGTAGAGCCGCATCCGGTCGGGGTGTTCGGCGGTGAGCGCGCTCCACATGCGCTGGAAGTACGGCAGCGGGCGGGGGATGAACTGGTCCCGTTCCGCTGTCTCCCTGTACAGCTCGTGGAAGGCCGGCAGGTCCTCCAGGTCGCCGCGGACGACCTTCACCCCGGCCTTCTCCGCCTTCTTGATGTTGCGGCGCCACTGCTGGTTCAGGCCGTTGTGGATGTCCTCCAGCGACCGGCCGGCGAACGGCACCTGGAAGACGTACCGGGGCTGGCCCGCGGCGAAGCCGTCCTCGCCGGAGGCCTCGGACTGCCGCCAGCCCATGCGGCGCAGCGCGTTGGCGACCTGGCCGGCGCGCGGTTCGTACGACGTCGCCCGCACGTCGCGCAGCCGCCGGGCGGCCGGGTCCGCGATCGCCGCCTTGACCACGTCGGCGCTCCAGCGGCGCACCACCACGGGCGGGCCCATGCGCACCGCGAAGGCGCCGCGCCGTCTCAGGTGCGCGAGCATCGGCTCCAGCAGGCGGTCGAGGCCGGGCTCGTGCCAGTCGAGGAGCGGGCCCTCAGGCAGGTACGCGAGGTAGCGCGGCAGCCCGGGCACCCGCGGCCCGGGCAGCGGGCGCAGCAGCACCAGTCCCGCGCCGACGAGCTGCCCGCCGTCGTCGAACCAGCCGAGGCTCTCCGCCTGCCAGTCGGGCTTCACCTCACCCCAGGAGGGCACCTGGGTATGGCTGGCGGAGGGGCGGGCCGTGACGAACGCGAGGTGCTCGTCACGGGTGATCGGCTGGACGCGGACGCTCATGCGCGGGCTCCTTCGAGCAGCGGCCCTCGACGGGCCTCGACTGGTCCCGCGAGCCTAGGAGCGACGTCGACCCTCCCCGGCTCAGACACTCGGGTCCGCCGGCCTCGTGGCCCGAACGCCTCACCCAGGGGCCAGCCCGTTCCACGGCCCGTAGGCCTCACCCACGGTCCGGCCGACGCATAGCCCGCAGGCCTCACCCACAGCCCGCCCGACCCACGGCCCGTATGCCTCACCCACAGCCCGCCCGACCCACGGCCCGTATGCCTCACCCACAGCCCGCCCGACCCACGGCCCGCGCAGGCCTCACTCCCTTTCGTGCCCGACCCCGTGGCCGACGCACCACCCCCCGTCGTGCCCGACCCGCGTCCCGACCCCTCACCCCCCGTCGCGCCCGGGCCCCCCGTCCAGCGCCTCGGCCAGTACCTCCGCCAGGTGTCTGCCCCGCACGCCGGCCAGCTGCTCCAGCTGGGTGCGGCAGGAGTAGCCGTCCGCCAGGACCACCGTGCCGTCCGGGGCGTCCCGTACGGACGGCAGGAGCTGTTCCTCCGCGCAGGCGGCGGACACCTCGAAGTGGCCCTTCTCGAAGCCGAAGTTTCCCGCGAGGCCGCAGCAGCCGCCGCTCAGTTCGCCGGTGAGCAGGGCCGCGTCCCGCAGCCGGCGGTCGGCGGCGTCGCCGAGCACCGCGTGCTGGTGGCAGTGGGTCTGCCCGGCCACCGGGCGGTCGACGCGCGGCGGGGTCCAGCCGGGCGCGTGGCGCTCCAGCGTCTCCGCGAAGGTGAGGACCTTCGCGGCGAGCCGGGCCGCGCGCGGGTCGTCGTGCAGCAGCTCGGGGACGTCCGTGCGCAGGGCCGCGGCGCAGCTCGGCTCCAGGACGACGACCGGGGCGTCGGTCTCCAGCACCGGCTCCATCAGGTCGAGCGTGCGGCGCATGACGGCCCGGGCCCGGTCCAGCTGCCCCGTCGACACATACGTCAGCCCGCAGCAGACCCGGCCCCGGCCGCGCAGCAGGGACAGCGGGTCGAGGGCGACCGTCCTGCCGTCGCCCACCGGCGGTTTCTCCAGCCGCACCGTCGGTGGCAACGCCACCCGCAGCCCGGCCGCCTCCAGCACCCGCGCGGCCGCCTGCCCCACGGCCGGCGAGAGGTGCTCGGTGAAGGTGTCGGGCCACAGGACGACCACCTCGCCCCGGGCGTCCGGGCGCCGCGCGGGCCGCCGCTCCCACCACCCGCTGAACGTCCGCGTCGCCACCCGCGGAATTCCCCGCTCGGGCGCGAGGCCGCCCAGTCGTTTCGCCGCCCAGGCCAGGGGCGGTATCGCGGACAGCGCGTTGACCAGCCGTGCCGTGTGCGTGCGGGACACCGCGCGGAGCCACTCCGGCAGACGGCCCAGGGCGTGGTGCGCGGCGGGCCTGCGCCGGCCGGCGTAGTGCCGGTGCAGGAACTCCGCCTTGTAGGTGGCCATGTCGACCCCGACCGGGCAGTCCGACCGGCAGCCCTTGCAGGACAGGCACAGGTCCAGCGCGTCCCGGACCTCCTCCGAGCGCCAGCCGTCCGTCACCACCTCACCGGCGAGCATCTCGTGCAGCAGCCGGGCACGACCGCGCGTGGAGTGCTCCTCCGCGCCCGTCGCCCGGAAGGACGGGCACATGACGCCCGAGCCGGACACCGACGTCGTACGGCACTTGGCGACGCCCACGCAGCGCCGCACCGCCGCCGAGAAGTCGCCGCCGTCGGCGGGGTAGCCGAAGGCCACGTCGACCGGTTCGCGGGGCAGGACGGAGAAGCGCAGGCCGCTGTCCAGGGGCGCGGGGCGCACGAGCATCCCGGGGTTGAGCAGATCGTCGGGATCCCACACGCCCTTGACCCGCTCGAACAGGCCGACCATCTCGGCGCCGTACATCCTCGGCAGCAGTTCCGCCCGCGCCTGCCCGTCGCCGTGCTCCCCGGACAGCGACCCGCCGTGCGCCGCCACCAGGTCCGCGAGCTCCTCCGAGAAGCGGCGGAAACGGGCGACGCCGGGTGCCGTGAGCAGGTCGAAGTCGATACGGACGTGGATGCAGCCGTCCCCGAAGTGCCCGTAGGGCGTGCCGCGCAGCCCGTGCGCCGCCATCAGCGCACGGAAGTCCCGCAGATACGCCCCGAGCCTGGCGGGCGGCACCGCGCAGTCCTCCCAGCCCGGCCACGCCTCGGTGCCGTCCGGCATGCGGGTCGCCGTACCGCTCGCGTCCTCCCGGATCCGCCACAGCGCCCGCTGCCCGGCCGGGTCGGTGACCACGAGCGCGTCCAGGACGTCGGCGGCCCGCACGATCGCCTCCGCACGCGCGCGGGCCTCGCCCGCCGACTCCCCGCCGGTCTCGACGAACAGCCAGGCCCCGCCCCGCGGCAGTTCGGCCGTGGACGGCACCAGGTCCGCCGCCATGCCCTCCACCGTGAGCGGCCCGAAGGGCAGCAGCCCGGCCGCCGCCTCGGCCGCCGCGCTCTCGTCGGCGTACGCCAGCACGGCCAGCGCACGCGCGCGTGGCGCCTCCACGAGGCCTACGACCGCCTCCGTCAGCACCCCGAGCGTGCCCTCGGAGCCGCAGAAGGAGCGGGCCACGTCGGCGCCGTTCTCCGGCAGCAGGGCGTCCAGCGCGTATCCGGAGATGCGGCGGGGCAGCTCCGGGAAGCCGGTGCGCAACCGGGCGAGTTCCCCCTCGGCCAGTTCTCGCAGCCCGTCCGGCGCCCCGGCCCAGTCCCGCCCGAGCCGCAGCCGCCCGCCCCGCGCGGTGACGACGTCCAGTTCTCGCACGCTGTCCGCGGTCGTCCCCCACGCCACGGAGTGCGAGCCGCACGAGTTGTTGCCGATCATGCCGCCGAGCGTGCAGCGGCCGTGGGTGGAGGGGTCGGGGCCGAAGCGCAGGCCGTGCGGGGCGGCGGCCTCCTGGAGCCGGTCCAGCACCAGCCCCGGCTGCACCACGGCCGTCCGCGCCTCGGGGTCCAGGTCGACCAGCCGGTTCATGTGCCGGGTGAAGTCCAGGACGACGCCCGTGCCGGTGGCCTGCCCGGCGATGGAGGTGCCTCCGCCGCGGGCGACGACGGGCACGCCGTGCTCCCGGCAGACCGCCAGGACGGCGGCCACGTCGTCGGCGTCCACCGGGGCGACGACCCCGCGGGGCACCCGCCGGTAGTTGGACGCGTCCATGGTGACCAGCGCCCTGGAGGTGACATCGAACCCGACCTCGCCGCGGACTGCCCCGCGAAGCTCTGCCTCAAGATTCGCCATGCCCCCACTCAACACCGTCTCACCCGACGGACGACGTTTCGCCCACGTTTCCGGAAACGGCTACGCTCCCCTCCGTGGCTGAGATCCGGATTCCCGCTGACATCAAGCCCGCCGACGGACGTTTCGGCGCGGGCCCCTCCAAGGTGCGGACGGAAGCGCTGGACGCGCTGGCCGCGACCGGCACCTCCCTCATGGGCACCTCCCACCGCCAGGCCCCCGTCAAGAACCTGGTCGGCCAGGTGCGCGAAGGCATCAGTGAGCTGTTCCAGCTCCCCGACGGCTACGAGGTGATCCTCGGCAACGGCGGCTCGACCGCGTTCTGGGACGTCGCGACGCACGGCCTGATCGAGAACAAGTCGCAGCACCTGAACTTCGGCGAGTTCTCCTCGAAGTTCGCCAAGGCCGCCAAGCTGGCCCCCTGGCTGGCCGAGCCGGACGTCATCGCCTCGGACCCGGGCACCCACCCCGAGGCGGCCGCCCAGGCGGGCGTGGACGTCTACGCGTTCACCCACAACGAGACGTCGACCGGTGTCGCCATGCCGATCAAGCGCGTGGCCGGTGCCGACGAGGGCGCCCTGGTGCTCGTGGACGCCACCTCCGGCGCCGGCGGCCTGCCCGTCGACGTCAGCGAGACCGACGTCTACTACTTCGCCCCGCAGAAGTCCTTCGCCTCCGACGGCGGCCTGTGGATCGGCGTCTTCTCCCCGGCCGCGATCGAGCGCGCGGAGCGCGTTCACGCGTCCGGCCGTCACGTCCCGGAGTTCTTCTCGCTGCCGACGGCGATCGACAACTCCCGCAAGAACCAGACGTACAACACCCCGGCGCTCGCCACCCTCTTCCTGCTGAACCAGCAGCTGGAGTGGATCAACGGCCAGGGCGGCCTGGACTGGGCGGTCCGGCGCACGGCGACCTCCGCCCGCACGCTGTACGGCTGGGCCGAGGACATCAAGTACGCCAACCCGTTCGTCACGGACCCGGCCAAGCGCTCGCAGGTCATCGGCACGATCGACTTCACGGACGAGGTCGACGCCGCCGCCGTGGCCAAGGTGCTGCGCGCCAACGGCATCGTCGATACCGAGCCCTACCGCAAGCTCGGCCGCAACCAGCTGCGCGTCGCGATGTTCCCGGCGATCGACCCGGCGGACGTCGAGGCGCTCACGAAGTGCGTCGACTACGTGATCGAGAAGCTCTGACCTTCTCGCGTGCGTGACCGAGGGGCGCCCCGCTCGTGCGGGGCGCCCCTCTTGTTCATGCGCTCCCCCATGGCCGCACAGCCTAGGGGCGCCCGGCGCACAGCACCGGACGCCCCCTGTCGTCCCCTCAGGTCTGCGGGGTCAGCGAGGCGCTCAGCGCCCGGACCCCAGGATCCCGCGCAGGCTGTCACCGACCGCCGCGACGGCCGGCTGCGTCGCGCCCGTCGCCTTCTGCGCCGCCGGCTGCGGCTTGGGGTCGGGGTTCTTCTTGCACACCGCGTCGGCCACACCGCTGCCGTGCGGGACCTTGCCGCTGGTGAGGTACGTCGCGAGGTGCTTGTCCAGGCAGGCGTTGCCGCTCAGCGTGATGCCGTGGTTGCCGCCGCCCTGCTCCACCACCAGGCTGGAGCCCTTCAGCAGCCGGTGCATGGTCACACCGCCCTGGTAGGGAGTGGCCGCGTCGTCCGTCGCCTGGAACAGCAGCACCGGCGGGAGCTTGGTGTTGGCGACGTTCACCGGCTTCAGCGTCTTCGTCGGCCAGAACGCGCACGGCGCGTTGTACCAGGCGTTGTTCCACGCCATGAACGGCGCCTTCTCGTAGACCGCCCAGTTGTCCTTGCGCCACTGCTTCCAGTCACGCGGCCAGGACGCGTCACGGCACTGCACGGCGGTGTAGACGCTGTAGCCGTTGTCGCCGGAGGCGTCGATCGCCGCGATGTTGTCGTAGGCCTTGACCAGCGCCGCGGTGTCGTGGTTGTTGACGTACGCGGCGAAGGTCTGGGCGAGCGTGGGCCAGTAGGCGTTGTTGTAGCCGCCGGGTATGAAGATGTCCTCCAGCTCGGAGGCGCCCACCTTGCCGCCGGCCGGCTTCTTGGCCAGGGCCGCCCGCATGGCGTACCACTTGGCCTCGATCTTCTTCGGGTTCGTGCCGAGCTTGTACGTGGAGTCGTATGTGGCGATCCACGCCATGAGCGCCTTGTGGCGCTTGTCGAAGGCGTAGTCCTGCTGGATGTTGTCGTCGTACCAGACACCGGTCGGGTCGACGATCGAGTCCAGCACCAGGCGCCGCACCCGCTCGGGGAACAGCTTGGCGTAGACGGAGCCGAGGTAGGTGCCGTACGAGTAGCCGAAGTAGTTGATCTTCGACGCGCCGAGGCCCTTGCGGATCGAGTCCATGTCCTTCACGGCACTGACCGTGTCGATGTACGGCAGGACGTCCGCGTACTTGGTGCCGCAGGCCTTGGCGAAGGCTTTGGCACGGTCGAGGTTGGCCTTCTCCAGCGCCGGGGTGCTCGGCACGGAGTCGGGACGCACGGGGTCGAAGTGGCCCGGCTTGCAGTCCAGGGCGGGCTGGCTCTCGCCCACGCCGCGCGGGTCGAAGCCGATGACGTCGTACTGGGCTGCGACGGCCTTGGGCAGGGAGGACGCGACGAACTCGGCCAGGGACAGGCCGCTTCCGCCGGGGCCGCCGGGGTTGACGAGCAGCGGGCCCTGGGACTTCGGCGCGGTGTGCGGCACGCGGGAGAGAGCCAGCGTGATCTGCTTCCCTCGCGGCTTCGCGTAGTCGAGCGGCACCTTGACCGACCCGCACTGGAGCGTCGGGGTGTCGTCCGTCGCGCACTTCTTCCAGGTGATCTTCGCGGCGGCGGTCGTCAGGGCAGTGGTCGCGGATGGCGACGCGCTGGCGTTGGCGGGGACGGCGGTGAGTGTCCCGGCCAGGACGACCGTGGCGCCGCACAGTACGGCTGCGCTTCTTCTCATGGAGTTCTCTCGCAACGGTAAGGGGGGTCGCGCCCGCGAGTGACGCGGGCCGTGCCGCATCGTTTCGGAAGAGCGCACCGCGTATGTACGAATTCGAGCAAGACTTGACCAAATCGAGGCACAGCCAGCTCCCAGGAAGCCCCCGGAAACGGGGTGTTCCGGCAATTCCGGACAGGCGGATCAGGCCGTCGGGCCGGGCAGCGGGCGCCCGGCGAACACCGGGCGCCCGCCCCGCCTCACTCCGTCCTCACGCAGCCGCGCAAATCACCCTCGGCACGGCCCCGCCCCCGGGCGCACCGCCCAGGCCGAAGCTCGCCGAACCGCCCCCCGGCACACTCCCGTTGTGCACCGCGTTCACAACTGACGCAGCCTGGGCACGCCATGGCTCTGGGAGGTGTTGCCGGGGCCGGGACGGCTATCGGCTCAGCTTCCGGAACCGCCGTACGGCCAGCGGCAGGAAGATCGCCGTCAGGATCACCGGCCACACTCCGGCCATCAGCAACGCGTGCTGCTCCACCCAGGAGTCGCCGCCCCCGACCGGCGTCCCGAACAGCTCGCGGGTCGCCGCCGCCGTGGAGGAGATCGGGTTCCAGGCCGCCACCCAGCCCAGCCAGTCGGGCATGAGCTGGGGCGCGACGAAGATGCTGGAGATCATCGTCAGCGGGAAGGCGACCGCGAACAGGCCGCCCGCCGCCTCCGGGTTGGGCACCAGCAGGCCGAGCCACACGCCGATCCAGATCAGCGCGAACCGCAGCCACAGCAGGAGAGCGAACGCGGCGAGGAAACCGAGGCCGCCGTCCGGACGCCAGCCCATCGCCAGGGCCGTCAGCATCATGATGGCCAACTCGGCGCAGGCGACGATCAGATCGGTGACCCCGCGCCCGGCCACGACTGCCGAGGACGCCATCGGCATGGAGCGGAAGCGGTCGATGACGCCCTTGGTGGAGTCGTAGACCACGACGGTCGCGGTGTTGATGAAGCCGAAGGCCATGGTCATCACGAACATCCCGGGCATCAGGAAGTCCTTGTAGTCCCCGCCGCCCGGCACCGTCATCGCGCTGCCGAAGACATAGCCGTAGAGCAGCACCGACAGGATCGGGAAGCCCAGCTGCCAGGCGATGTTGACCGGCTGGCGCTGGTAGTGGGTCAGGCCGCGGCGGACGATGTTCCAGCAGTCGGCGAGCAGCCAGTACGTGCCGCTCCGGCGGCTCGGGGTGGTCAGGTCGGTGACGCTCATGCCGCGGACTCCTTCTCGGTGCGGTGTCCGGTCAGGCGCAGGAACACGTCGTCGAGGCTCGGCCTGCGCAGCCCGATGTCCTCGACGCGGACGCCCTCGTCCTGAAGGGTCCGTGCGACCTCGGTGAGGGCGGTGACCCGGTCCGCGACCGGGGCGTGCACCCGCAACTCGGTCTCGTCCGCCTCCGGTTCGCCGTCCGTGACCCGGGCGACGACCTTCACCACCCGCGGGATCTCGGACCGCTCGGCGACCACGACCTCGATGCGGTCGCCGCCGACCAGGTTCTTCAGGCCGTCCGGGGTGTCGTCGGCGATGGAGCGCCCCTGGTCGATGACGGTGATGCGCGAGGCCAGCTTGTCGGCCTCCTCCAGGTACTGCGTGGTCAGCAGCACGGTCGTGCCGCTCGCCACCAACGCCCGTACGGACTCCCAGACTTCGCCCCGGCTGCGGGGGTCGAGACCGGTCGTCGGCTCGTCGAGGAACAGGACGGCCGGGGCGAGGATCATCGACGCGGCGAGGTCGAGGCGGCGCCGCATGCCGCCGCTGTACTTGCCGACGCCCTTGTCGGCGGCGTCGGTCAGGTCGAACTGCTCCAGCAGCTCGGTCGCCCGGAGCCGGGCCCGCTTGCCGCCCAGGTGGAACAGGCGGCCGAACATCTCCAGGTTCTGCCGGCCGGTGAGCACCTCGTCAACCGCCGCGTACTGGCCGGTGAGGCCGATCCGGGCCCGCACCTCACGCGCCTGCCGGGCGACGTCGAGGCCGGCGACCGTCGCACTGCCCCCGTCCAGCCGGACCAGCGTGGACAGGATGCGGACGGCGGTGGTCTTGCCCGCGCCGTTCGGCCCGAGCAGGCCGTGCACCGTGCCCTCGCGCACCTCCAGGTCGAAGCCGTCGAGGGCGCGTTTCTCGCCGTACCTCTTCTCCAGCGCCTCGGCGCGTACCGCGTATCCGTCCATGGCGTCCCCTCCCGTACCGCCCGTGCCACCTCGGCACCGAACTGAGTACACCGTACCCGATTGCGCGTACGCCGTACCCAGTTTTTTGCGTGGCACCTAAGCTGGCCCCATGATGAGCGGGACGAGTGGCACGGGCGGTACGGAGACCAGCGGCAGCGGCGACATCGCCCGCACCCTGGAACTGCTGTGGGAGACCGGCCGCCGCCCCAGCCGGGGTCCCAAACCGACCCTGACGCTGGACCGGATCGTGGAAGCGGCCATCCAGGTGGCGGACACCGAGGGGCTGGAAGGCCTCTCCATGCGCCGCGTCGCCGCGGAGCTGGGCACCGGCACCATGTCGCTGTACCGATACGTGCCCGGCAAGGGCGAGCTGCTCGACCTGATGCTGGACCGGGTGCAGCGCCCCTCCGAGAACCCGGCCGACCTCGCCGACGACGGCTGGCGGGCGGCCCTGGAGGCACTGGGCCGCGCCACCCTCGCCCTCTACCGCCGCCACCCCTGGCTGCTCCAGGTCAACCAGACCCGCCCGATCCTCGGCCCGAGCGCCCTCGACGGGATGGAGAAGGTCCTCACCCGGATCCGCCCGATGGGGCTGACCGACCCCGAACTGGTCTCCGCGATCATCATGATCGACGGATACGTCGTCGGGGCCGCGCGCACGCAGCTCTACGAGCAGGAGGCGGAGCGCCGGACGGGCCTGACGGACGCAGAGTTCTGGCAGGCGCAGGTGCCGGCCCTGGAGAAGGCCATGACCTCGGGCCGCTACCCGGTGCTGGCGTCCCTCTCCGAGGACGCCTTCGGCTCGGACTTCGACCACTTCGAGTTCGGACTGCAGCGGATCCTGGACGGGTTGGAGGTGCTGGTGAACGCCCGCAGGGCCTAGAAGCGGGGGGCGGCCCCGCCGCGGGGCGCTACCCCCGCCGCCTCATCCCCCGCACCCCCAGGACGACCACCAGCAAAACCCCCGCGGCGATCGCACCCGTCTTGAGAGTGCCGGTCAGACCGTCTCCGCCGCTCTCGGACGCCGCCGAACTCCCGCTGCCGGAGGAGGAGTCGGAGTCCCCGCCCCCCGGGGCGTCCTGGGGCTCCACCGGGCTGTCCGCGCCCTCGGCGCCGTACATCAGCTTCTTGCCGTCCGCGGTGTACGTGACAGACTCGCCCTGCCCGAGGAACGGCACGCCGAGACGTTCCCTCTTCTTGACCTTCCCGCCGTTCCAGTCGTACGCGATCGCGCCGAAGTAGCTGCGTACGACGAGGTGTTCGCCGTCCGGGGAGAGCGTGGCGTCGGTGGCCTCCAGGTCGGGGACCGCGGCGACCGGGCGGAAGACGTTGGAGCCGGACGGGGAGAGCTCCGCCGGGCCCTCGAAGAGGTGCCCGCCCTTCTCGTTCTTGTCGACGATGTAGACACGGCCGGTCTTCGGGTGCACGACCAGGGACTCGGCGTCCCGCGCGCCGCCGGAGTACTTCACCACGTACTGCGTGGCCTTGATCGTCTGGTCGCGCAGGTTCTTCGGCTCGGGCAGCCGGTAGATCCAGACGTAGGGCCAGGTGCCGCCGAGGTTGTCGCCGATGTCACCGACGTAGAGCTGGTTGTCCGGGCCGATGGAGATGGCCTCGACGTCGCGCGGGCTGCCGACGCCGGACATGGTGATCGTGGCGACCGTCTCGCCCGTCGAGCTGTCGACGGCGTAGAGGTACGCCCCGTCGTCGCTGTCGTTGTGCGTCCAGTAGATGCCGGGGTGCTGCCGCGAGGCCGCCAGGCCGCTGGACTCGGTGATGCGCGGGTCCTTGATCGTGAACTTCTCGTCGCCGTCGGCGGCGGAGGCGGGCACGGCGAGGGCACCCGTGAGGAGGGCCGCGGCGAGAAGGGCGAACGGTCTGCGCATGCCCCAAGCCTGCCATCCGGCCCGGCGGTTCACCGGCGTAATGGATCACTGGGCCGGCGGCGGGACGTGGGGCGTGTCCCGGCTCACACCCCGTCGGCCGCCGAGATCGTTCATCATGAGCGGATGCTCAGGTTCATGCCCGTCGGTGACTCCATGACGATCGGGAGCACGGGCGAACACACATGGCGCTACCGGCTGTGGCAGCACCTGTGCCGTTCCTACGCCGGTCCCTGCACGCTCGTCGGCCCGCGCGAGACGCTCTACGACAAGCTCGCCGACGCCCCGGTGTCGTACGCCTACGCCGAACCGGACTTCCCGCGCTCCCACCTGGCCGGCTGGGGCGAGGGCTGGCAGCACATGGCGCCGCTGATCGGCGACGCGGTGCGGTCCTGCCGCGCGGACGTGCTGCTGGTCTCCCTGGGCCTGATCGACCTGGGCTTCTACACGAACGCCGAGCAGACCGCCGAGAACGTCCGGGCCTTCACGGCCGAGGCCCGGGCGGCGAACCGCCGGGTGCGGATGGTCTGGCTGCCGGTCACCCCGAACGTGCGCGCCCAGTCGGACGCGGCCTTCGCCGGCGAGGTCACCCGCTTCAACGAACTCCTCGCCAAGACGGCCGCCGACCTCGACGAACCCGGCTCCCCCGTCCTCCTGGCCTCACCCCCGCCCGCGTACGACGTCGCCACCGACACCTACGACGGCACCCACCCCAACGCCAGCGGCGAGCACAAGATCGCGGCGGCCTTCGCGGCGGCGATGCACCAGGGCTGGGACCTGGCCGGCCCCTACGAGGGCTAGGGCCTGTCGCCCCGGTACGTGCTTGCCTGGAGCGCACTCCAAGACGTTGGCTTGGACACCATGAAGTACACGCAGCTCGGACGCACGGGACTCAAGGTCAGCCGGCTCGTCCTCGGCACCATGAACTTCGGCCCGCAGACCGACGAGGCCGACAGCCACGCCATCATGGACGCGGCGCTGGACGCGGGCATCAACTTCTTCGACACCGCCAACGTCTATGGCTGGGGCGAGAACAAGGGCCGTACCGAAAGCATCATCGGCAACTGGTTCGCCAAGGGTGAGGGACGGCGCGACAAGGTCGTCCTCGCCACGAAGGTGTACGGCAACATGGGCGCCGACGGCCCGGCCTGGCCCAACCACGACAAGCTCTCCGCGGTCAACATCCGGCGGGCCGTGGACGCCAGCCTGAAGCGGCTCCAGACGGACCACATCGACGTCTACCAGTTCCACCACGTCGACCGGAACACCCCCTTCGACGAGATCTGGCAGGCGATCGACGTCCTGGTCCAGCAGGGCAAGATCCTCTACGTCGGATCGTCGAACTTCCCCGGCTACAAGATCGCCCAGGCCAACGAGATCGCCGCCCGGCGCGGCGGGACCATCGGCCTGGTCAGCGAGCAGTGCCTGTACAACCTCGCCGAGCGGCGCGCCGAGATGGAGATCATCCCGGCTTCGCAGGAGTACGGGCTGGGCGTCATCCCGTGGTCGCCGCTGCACGGCGGTCTGCTGGGCGGTGTCCTCAAGAAGGAGGTCGAGGGCGGCCGCCGCGCCTCCGGCCGCGCGGCCGACGCACTCGCCGACCCCGCCACCCGCGCACAGATCCAGTCCTACGAGGACCTGCTCGACAAGCACGGCATCGAGCCCGGTGAGGCCGCCCTGGCCTGGCTGCTCACCCGCCCCGGCGTGACCGGCCCGATCGTCGGCCCGCGCACCGCGGAACAGCTCGCCTCCGCCGTCCGCGCGTCCGAGCTGGACCTCTCCGAGGACCTCCTGACCGCCCTGGACGAGATCTTCCCGGGCCCGGGCCCGAGCCCGGAGGCTTTTGCCTGGTAGGCGCCTGTCAGGGGCGCGGGGAACTGCGCGACCGGCCCCCACCGGCCCGCAGCCGGAGAACGGCCGTCAGCCGCAGTTCCCTCGCCGCCCCCTGCCCTACTTCCCGATCACGGAAGCGAGGGCGACGACGAGAAACATCAGCACGAGCACACCGGCCATGATCCGGTTGCGGGTTTTCGGGTCCACGGCATCGAGCCTAACCGGCGCCCCCGAGTGCCCAGCGCCCGACCGCCTCGTACCGGGGCTGCTCCCCGGGGACCCCGGACGTCGGCAGACTGCTCCGTACCAGGCAGAGCTCCCGCACCGTCCAGGTCCGGCCCGTGAAGCCCGCGAGGGTGTCCAGGAAGGCCCGCACGTCCCCCGCCGCCCGGTTCCGCGCCACGGTCAGATGGGCCTTGTACCGCCGGTGCTCCCCCATCGGCACCCCCGCCTTGCGCGCCGCCGCCTCGGCCCGCTCGGCCAGCAGCCGCAGGGCCGCCAGGTCCCCCTCGGCCCCGGCCCACAGCGCCTTCCCGTGCCCGAACTGCCCACCACCCCGTACGGCCAGCGGAAACGGCTCGGTACGGCGCGCGGCCCGCTCCAGCCGCTCCGACAGCGCGGGGACGAGCGCGTCGTCGACCTCGCCGTAGAAGGCGAGCGTGAAGTGCCAGCCGGGCCGGCCGGTCCAGCGCATGCCGTCGGCACCGGGCTGCCTGCGCAACTCGTCGACCACGGCGCCGAGTTCACGGCACACTTCGTCCGGGGGCAGCAGGGCAGCGAAGAGTCTCATGGGGCCAGCCTGGCACCATGGGCCGATGCGGATCACCATCCGGGACGGCGGGCCCGACGACATTCCCTCGATACTCGGCATGCTCGACAGCTGCGTGGAGTGGCTGGTCTCCCAGGGGCGCACGGGGCAGTGGGGGACGAAGCCGCTGTCGCGGAGCCCGAAGACGGTGGAGTCGGTCGGCCGGTACATGGCGGAGGGCAGCGTGTTCATGGCCGACGTCGACGGCGTCCCCGCCGGCACCCTCACCCTCACCGGCTCGGCGGGCGCCTACCTGTCCCACCTCCCGCAGCCCGGCGAACCCGAGCGCTACATCCACTGGCTGGCCTCCGACCGCCGCTTCAAGGGCCACGGCGTCGGCAGCGCCCTCCTCGCGCACGCCGCCGAGGAGACCCGCCGCGCCGGCGTCTCCCTCCTCCGCGTCGACTGCTACGCCGGCGACGACGGCAAACTCGTCCGCTACTACGAGTCCAACGGCTTCACCCGCACGGAGGCCTTCACGGTCGGCGAGAACACCTGGCCGGGGCAGCTGCTGGCGCGGAGGGTGTAGGCACGGGTCCCGCGGACCCGGGCGTGTCCTGGTCACCGTACGTATCGTTGTACTGCTCGGCCGGATTCATCCACGGGTGCGGCCGGGGAGGAGCGCCACGATGACCGTCCTTGACGACAGGATCGAGATGGCCGAAAGCAGCGGCGAACTCACCCTCGACATGATGTTCGAGTGGGTGGAGACGATGCCCGTCCCCGAGGGTTACAAGGTCGAGATCGTCGGGGGGAACATCTTCATGGCGCCTCAGCGGGACACCCACTGGGACATCATCGCGGACATCTACGACCAGCTGCGCAGCAAGTATCCGCGCAAGCGCGTGAAGTCCGACGTCCGTGTCGACTACCCGGGCCACCTCAACGGCTTCGCCTCCGACATCACCGTGATGGCGGAGAACTCGACGAAGAACGCCAAGGGCCTGTGGCGCTACCAGGACGTCGAGTTCGTCGCCGAGGTGATCTCCAGGAAGACCGGCGCCAACGACTACGGCCCCAAGAAGGACGCCTACGCCGCCGCCGGTGTGCCGGTGTACCTGATCGTGGATCCGTACACCGGCCGCTGGCATCTGCACACCAAGCCCAAGGACGGCGAGTACCGGGGCGAGCTGAGCCTCGACTTCGGGGACGAGATCGACCTGACGGGCACCGCGGTCGGGCTCGTCCTCGAGACCGGCGAGTTCCCCCGGGACTGACACCGCACTACCCCGCACTACGCCGCCGGAGCCAGCGCCTCCTGCTGCTCCCGGGGCACGAACCGCACCCGGGGATGTCCGCCGTGCCAGCCCACCGACAGCCGTAGGTTGCCGACCCGGGCCAGGACCAGGCCGATGACGGCCGCGGCGAGTGCCGCCACCGCGCCGCCGGCCGCGAGGCCGACCCGGGCGCCGTAGGTGTCGGTGACCCAGCCGACGATCGGGGCGCCGACCGGCGAGCCGCCGAGGAAGATCATCATGTAGAGAGCCATGACCCGGCCGCGCATGGCGGGGTCCGTGGACATCTGGATGCTGGTGTTCGTGGTGACGTTGACCGTCATGCCGAACAGCCCCAGCGGGACCATGAGCAGGGCGAACATCCACAGCGTGGGGGTCGTCGCCGCCACGATCTCCAGGGCGCCGAAGGCCATGGCCGCCACGATCAGCAGCCGCAGCCGGGCCGTGCCCCGCCGCGCCGCGAGCAGCGCGCCCGCGACCGAGCCGACCGCCATCAGCGTGTTGAACATGCTGTACGCGCCCGCCCCGGCGTGGAACACGTCGTCCGCGAACGCCGAGAGGTACACGGGGAAGTTGAAGGCGAACGTGCCGACGAAACCGACCAGGACGATCGGCCAGATCAGCTCCGGGCGGCCGGTGACGTACCGCACGCCCTCCCGCAGCTGCCCCTTGCCGCGCGGGGCGCGCTCCACGACGTGCAGCTCACGGGCGCGCATCAGCAGCAGGCCGGTGAGCGGCGCGATGAAGGACAGGCCGTTGAAAAGGAAGGCGTAGCCGGTGCCGACGCCGGTGATGAGTATGCCCGCGACGGCGGGGCCGACCAGGCGGGCGGACTGGAAGTTCGCCGAGTTCAGGCTGACGGCGTTCTGCAGCTGCCCCGGGCCGACCAGCTCGGAGACGAAGGACTGCCGGGCCGGGTTGTCCACGACGGTGGCGAGACCGACCGCGAAGGCGGCAACGTAGACGTGCCACACCTGGACGTGCCCGGTGAGGGTGAGGACGGCCAGGGCGATCGCCGTGAGCGCCATCGACGACTGCGTCACGAGCAGCGTGGGCCGCTTGCGCAGCCGGTCGACGAGGACACCGCCGTAGAGGCCGAACAGCAGCATCGGCAGGAACTGCAGGGCGGTGGTGATGCCGACGGCGGCGGCGGAGCCGGTGAGGCTGAGCACCAGCCAGTCCTGGGCGATGCGCTGCATCCAGGTGCCGATGTTGGAGACGACCTGCCCCATGAAGAACAGGCGGTAGTTCCGCACCGAGAGGGAGGAGAACATCGAGGACTTGCGGGCGGGCCGGGCGGCGGGTGCGTCGGAGGTGGGCGGGGAATCGTGGGGGTCAGGTGCGGGGGCGGAAGCTGCTCCGGGTCCCGAACTCAAAGGGTTCGCCTCCTTGCGACCTACTGATTACAGATGCGCGAGCTTCTCCAGCACGGGGGCGGCGGCGCGCAGTTTCGCCCACTCGTCCTCGTCGAGGTTCTCCACCAGCGTGGCCAGGAACGCGTTCCGCTTGGCGCGGCTCTCCTCGAGCATGGCCTCGGCCTGCTCGGTGCGCGTGACGACCTTCTGGCGCCGGTCCTCGGGGTGCGGCTCCAGCCGGACCAGCCCCTTGGCCTCCAGCAGCGCCACGATGCGGGTCATCGACGGCGGCTGGACGTGCTCCTTGCGGGCGAGCTCGCCCGGCGTGGCCTTGCCGCACAGCGACAGGGTGCCCAGCACCGACATCTCGGTGGGGCTGAGCGATTCGTCGACCCGCTGGTGCTTGAGCCGACGGGACAGCCGCATCACTGCGGAGCGGAGGGAGTTCACGGCGGCTACGTCGTCGCCATGGCTGAGGTCCGGCATGTTCTTTAGCGTAACTCATTACTCTCGCTAAAGACCAGTGGGAACGCGCAGGAACGGCCGTGACCCCCGCCACTGAACCGTGACATCACTCATATGGGTGACGTCACGGCGAAACCACGCCCACCGCACCGAAGGCTGCCGCGACCCTCATGCCCATGGGGACCAGCGTGCTCAGCCTGCGAATAGACCACGACCTGCTCGAACGGCTCAGGCACCATGCCGCGAAAAGGGGAATGAGCGTCCAGGACTATGTCGTCCGGACGCTCATTCGAGATGACTTCGACCAGCGGTTCCAGGCCGCGGTGGAGGAGACGGAGAGGTTCTACGGCTCACCCGACTCCGGTGACGAGGATCAGGTCAGACCCAGCGCCGGCATCAGGTAGTAGAACGCGAACACCGCCGACACCACGTACATCGCCACCGGCACCTCCCGGCCCCGTCCGGCCGCCAGCCGCAGCACCGCGAAGGTGATGAAGCCCATGCCGATGCCGTTGGTGATCGAGTAGGTGAACGGCATCATCACCATCGTCACGAAGGCCGGGATCGCGATCGTGTAGTCGGCCCAGTCGATCTCCTTGACCGACCCGGCCATGATCAGGAAGCCGACCGCGACCAGCGCGGGGGTCGCCGCCTGGGACGGGACCATGGTGGCGACCGGCGTCAGGAAGAGCGCGACGGCGAAGAGGCCACCGGTGACGACGTTCGCCAGACCGGTCCGGGCACCCTCGCCGACACCCGCCGTGGACTCCACGAAGGCGGTCGTCGCGGAGGAGGAGCTGGCGCCACCGGCGGCGACCGCGAGGCCGTCGACGAACAGCACCCGGTTGATGCCGGGCATCTGCCCCTCGCCGTCGGTCAGCTTCGCCTCGTCGGAGACGCCCATGATCGTGCCCATCGCGTCGAAGAAGCACGACAGCAGCACGGTGAAGACGAAGAGCACGCCGGTCAGCACACCGACCTTGCCGAAGCCGCCGAACAGGCTGACCTGCCCGATCAGCCCGAAGTCCGGGCTCGCGACCGGGTTGCCGGGCCACGTGGGCGTGGTCAGGCCCCAGCTCGGCACCTTGGCCACCGCGTTGATGATCACGGCGAGGGCCGTCATGGCGACGATCGAGATCAGGATCGCGCCGGAGACCTTGCGCACGATCAGCGCGAAGGTCAGCAGCACGCCGAGCACGAAGACCAGCACCGGCCAGCCGTTCAGGTGACCGTCACCGCCCAGCTGGAGCGGGACGGTGGTCTGGGCGGCGTCCGGGATCCGGGAGACGAAGCCCGCGTCCACGAGCCCGATCAGCATGATGAACAGGCCGATGCCGATGGAGATGGCCTTGCGCAGCCCGAAGGGCACGGCGTTCATGACGCGCTCGCGCAGTCCGGTGGCGACCAGCAGCATGACCAGGAACCCGGCGAGGACCACCATGCCCATCGCGTCCGGCCAGGACATGCGCGGGGCGAGCTGGAGGGCGACGACGGAGTTCACGCCGAGACCGGCGGCCAGGGCGATCGGGACGTTGCCGATGACGCCCATGAGGAGGGTGGTCAGCGCGGCGGTGAGGGCCGTCGCGGTGACCAGCTGCCCGTTGTCGAGCTGGTGACCGTACATGTCCTTGGCACTGCCGAGGATGATCGGGTTCAGCACGATGATGTAGGCCATCGCGAAGAAGGTGGCGAGACCGCCGCGGACCTCACGGGGCAGGGTGCTGCCCCGCTCGGAGATCCGGAAGAAGCGGTCGAGTGCGCCGAACATGGGCCCGGCTCCCGGCTGCTGAGGGGCGGGGGCCTTGGCGGGAGCCGAGGAGGACATGTTTTGGTGTTTCCTACGAAGAGAAGTGGTCAGACACAAACCGTTTCAGTATGAACATATAAGGCCCCGATCGGCCATCTCCGCGCGTAGACCTGATCGCCTCGTAAGCTGTTCCCCATGGCGAAATGGACCCCCAGACACGAGGCGCCGGAGCCCCTTGAGGGCCCCGTGGTCGCCACCATCACCGGCGGCACCATCCTGTGGTTCGTCCTCTTCCTGGTCCAGCTCCCCTTCTACGGCTGGTTCGACGAACACGGCCACACCTGGTGGGTGTGGACATGCCTGGCCGGCGGCGGCCTCGGCCTGATCGGCATCTGGTACGTCCGCAAGCGCGACGCCGCGATCAAGCGCGCGGCGGTGCAGGACCCGACGGCGACTCGCGCGGCCCAGTAGGCGGAACCGAGCCACGACGCGCCCGCACCCGCGTACGGCGAGAAGGGGCCGTGTCGGGGGGTGTCCGCCCGCAGCGGTTGGCGCGTCAACGCCAGTCAGTCGGTATGAAGCTCCATCGCGCCGTTCCGAGGACGGACACCCCCCGGCGCGGCCCCGACCCCCACCCCACGCGAAGGCGAAACGAACACCCCACGCGAAGGCGAACCGGACACCCCACGCGAAGGCGAACCGAACGCGCACCCCCACCCGGCGTCGCGCGAAGCACAGCCCCGCACCCTCCGACGAGACACCCGCCCGCCCCCTCCCTACGCTCAGGAGATGGCGGCGAAACGCTCGAAACCGTCGGCGCGAAACCGCCGTCCGACCGGTGAGGAGCGCAGCGATGACGATGCAGAACAGCGTGACCGAGGCCGACCGCGCCCTGAAGACCAAGCACCGGGCGATGTGGGCCCAGGGCGACTACCCCTCCCTGGCCGCCGAGGTCATCCCCGAGCTCGGATCGGTCCTGGTCGAAGCGTGCGGAGTGCGCTCCGGCCAGCGGGTGCTGGACGTGGCCGCCGGCTCCGGGAACGCCGCGATCCCCGCGGCCCTGGCCGGCGCGGACGTGGTGGCCTCCGACCTCACGCCGGAGCTGTTCGAGGCCGGCCGGGCGGCGGCCGAGCAGCAGGGCGCGCACCTCACCTGGCAGGAGGCCGACGCCGAGGCCCTGCCGTTCGGCGACGCCGAGTTCGACACCGTGCTGTCCTGCGTCGGCGTGATGTTCGCCCCGCACCACCAGCAGGCCGCGGATGAACTCGTCCGGGTCTGCCGTCCCGGCGGCACCATCGGGCTGCTGAACTGGACGCCCCAGGGCTTCATCGGCCGGATGTTCGCCGCGATGAAGCCGTACGCGCCCCCGCCCGGCGCGCAGCCGCCCCCGCTGTGGGGGGACGAGGACCATGTGCGCGCCCTCCTCGGCGACCGGGTCACGGACGTCCGCGCCGAGCGCCGCACGGTCCGGGTCGACCGCTTCGAGACGCCCGAGGCGTTCCGCGACTACTTCAAGGAGCGCTACGGCCCGACCATCAGCGTCTACAAGAACATCGCCGACGACCCCGAACGCGTCGCGGCCCTGGATGCCGCCCTGGTGGACCTCGCCCGCGACGGCGACCTGGGCACGGGCTCGGGCGGAACGGTCCTGGAGTGGGAGTACCTGCTGCTCACCGCCCGCCGGGCGGACTGACACCGGGACGCGGAACCGGGGCCTGGCACCGGGACGTGGCACCGGGGCCCGGCGGCCTACAACTGCCGTACGACCACGGCACGAAGTCCGTCCTTCCCAGGTCGGATCTTCGCCGCATTCAGCGGGTGAACCGGCAAATCCGCACGTACCGTCGGATGCATGACGCATCTCGACGCGGGTGCCCGGCCCGACTCCGCGCGGCCGGCGACGGTCACCTCCCGCGAGACCGGCCTGACCGCCGCTCAGGTCGCCGAACGGGTGGCGCGCGGGCAGCGCAACGACGTGCCGGTGCGCAGCAGCCGCTCCACCGCCGACATCGTCCGCGCGAACGTCTTCACCCGCTTCAACGCGATCATCGGCGTGCTGTGGCTGATCATGCTGGTGGTCGCGCCGATCCAGGACAGCCTGTTCGGGTTCGTGATCCTCGCCAACACCGGCATCGGGATCGTCCAGGAGTGGCGGGCGAAGAAGACGCTGGACTCGCTCGCGCTGATCGGCGAGGTCAGGCCGACCGTGCGGCGCGACGGGACCGCCGCGCAGGTCAGCACGTCCGAGATCGTGCTGGACGACCTGATCGAGATCGGGCCCGGGGACAAGGTCGTCGTCGACGGTGTCTGCGTCGAGGCGGACGGGCTGGAGATCGACGAGTCGCTGCTCACCGGTGAGGCCGACCCGGTCGTCAAGCAGCCCGGCGGCCACGTCATGTCGGGCAGCTTCGTGGTGGCGGGCGGCGGGGCCTTCCAGGCGACGAAGGTCGGCCGTGAGGCCTACGCCGCCCAGCTCGCCGAGGAGGCCTCGCGCTTCACCCTCGTCCAGTCCGAGCTGCGGTCGGGCATCTCGACCATCCTCAAGTACGTCACGTGGATGATGGTCCCGACCGCGATCGGCCTGATCATCAGCCAGCTGGTCGTGAAGGAGAACGCCTTCGACGACTCCGTCGCCCGCACGGTCGGCGGCATCGTCCCGATGGTCCCCGAGGGGCTGGTCCTGCTCACCTCGGTCGCCTTCGCCATCGGTGTGATCCGCCTGGGCCGCAAGCAGTGCCTGGTGCAGGAGCTGCCCGCGATCGAGGGGCTCGCCCGGGTCGACACGGTCTGCCTGGACAAGACCGGCACCCTCACCGAGGGCGGCATGGACGTCACCGAACTGCGGTCGCTTAAGGGCGCCGACGAGACCTACGTACGGAAGGTGCTCGGCGCGCTCGGCGAGTCGGACCCGCGGCCGAACGCGTCCCTGAAGGCGATCATCGACGCCTACCCCGCCGTCGACGGCTGGCGCTGCACCGAGGCCCTGCCGTTCTCCTCCGCCCGCAAGTACAGCGGCGCCGCGCTCAGCGAGGGCGACGGGCAGACCGGCCGGTGGCTGCTGGGCGCGCCCGACGTACTGCTCGCGGACGACGATCCGGCCCTGGCCGAGACCGGGCGGCTGAACGAGCAGGGCCTCAGGGTGCTGCTGCTGGTGCGGGTCGCGCGGGACCTGGACGATCCGGAGGTGACCAGGGGGGCGAAGCCCACCGCCCTGGTCGTGCTGGAGCAGCGGCTGCGGCCGGACGCCGCGGACACGCTGCGCTACTTCGCCGACCAGAACGTGCGGGCCAAGGTCATCTCCGGCGACAACGCGGTGTCGGTCGGGGCGGTCGCCGCCAAGCTCGGGCTGTCCGGCACGACCGTGGACGCGCGCCGGCTGCCCGCCGAGCAGGACGGCATGGCCGACGCCCTCGACGACGGCACGGTGTTCGGGCGGGTCACCCCGCAGCAGAAGCGGACCATGGTGGGGGCGTTGCAGTCCCGCGGGCACACGGTCGCCATGACGGGCGACGGGGTGAACGACGTCCTCGCCCTGAAGGACGCCGACATCGGCGTGGCGATGGGCTCCGGCTCGGAGGCGACCCGGGCGGTGGCGCAGATCGTGCTGCTGAACAACAGCTTCGCGACGCTGCCGTCGGTGGTCGCCGAGGGGCGGCGGGTCATCGGCAACATCACGCGGGTGGCCACGCTGTTCCTCGTCAAGACGGTCTACTCGGTGCTGCTGGCCGTCCTGGTGGTCTGCTCGCAGGTGGAGTACCCGTTCCTGCCGCGCCATCTGACCCTGTTGTCGACGCTGACCATCGGCATCCCGGCGTTCTTCCTCGCGCTCGCCCCCAACAAGGAGCGCGCGAGGCCGAATTTCGTACGGCGGGTCATGCGGTACGCGATCCCGGGCGGGGTCGTGGCGGCGCTGGCGACGTTCGCGACGTATCTGCTCGCCCGGGAGCACTACACGGGGCCCGGGGCGCTGGACGCGGAGACCAGCGCGGCGACGCTCACGCTGTTCCTGATCTCGATGTGGGTGCTGGCGATCATCGCCCGGCCCTACACGTGGTGGCGGATCGCGCTGGTGGCGTCCATGGCCGGGGCGTTCGTGCTGGTGCTGGTCGTGCCGTGGTTGCAGCACTTCTTCGCGCTGAAGCTGGTGGGGGTGACGATGCCGTGGACCGCCGTCGGCATCGCGGCGGTGGCGGCGGCCACCCTGGAACTCCTGTGGAGGTGGGTGGACCGCCGCTTTCCCGCTTAGCGTGGAGCGGGGGTGGAGCGGGGGGCGCTCTACTTCACGTCGACGAAGTCACCCGTGGCGTTGACGGCCGGGGTGGTCGTGGTGCCCGCGAAGGAGTAGCGGAAGTAGCCGTCCGTCGAGGCCGTGACGGTGGTCTTCAGCTCGCCCGTGGAGTTGGACTTGATGGTCTTCACGGTGGTGTAGGTGTTGGAGCTCTTCTTGCGGAACTGCAGCTTCACCGACTGGTTGGTATAGCCGTGGTACTTGTTGTCGTCCCAGTTGGCGCGCGACAGCTTGCCGGTGACCGTGATGGTCTTGCCCTTCTTCACCGGCTCCGGCGAGGCGTTGACCGTCAGCTTCGAGTAGCGCTGGAGCTTGAAGGAGTTCGTCGGGTCCTTCAGCGCGACACCGACGTTGTCCAGGTTCGGGTCCTCGGGGTCCTCGCCGTTGAACGCGACCGCGAACGCGGCCGCCTTCCAGGAGCCGGCGTCCTCGTTCAGCAGCGCGAACGGGTCGATCTCGACGGTGGCCTTGCAGCTCGCGACGGTCGCGGACGAGTCCGTGCAGGTCGCGTCGTTGCTGTCGAAGAAGAAGATCGCCTCCTCGAACGAGGCACCGCGGTACAGCTCGACGCCCGCGAAGAAGTCCGCGGCGTGGATGTTCACTTCCTTGCCGTGGGTCAGCGTGAAGGACACGGGGACCTTGACCACGTTGGTGGTGCCGACGGCGATGTTCTTGCCGTTGTTGACCTTGACCGAGGAGAAGGTCGCGTTCAGGACGGTCGGCTCGCCGTCCACGGCGCCGACGTAGGCCGAGCGGCCCGAGTCGGCGTGGACGACCTCGCTGGCGGCGGCGATGTCCGCGGGAACCTTCGGCTCCGTGGCCTGCGCGGCCGGCACGGCGAGGGCGGAGAGGGCCAGGGCGCCGGTGACGGCGGCCACGGTGGCTCGGATACGCATGCGTTCTCCAGGTGGAGAGGGGCCCCGGTGCTCGTCGTCGGCTCTCGGGACCCAAGTGATCGTGGAGTCTGTTGACTCAGGTGATCAGATTCCTCAGCCATACGGATGGTTGTACGACGGGTGAAAAATATGTGCGGAATCCTTCACGAGCGGTCGCACGGCGCCGCCGACTCGGTCGCGCATCACCGCCGGCTCGGTCGCACATCACCGCCGGATCAGTCGAACCACCGGTCCCGTGCCAGTTCGTCCGTGCGTGACGGGTCCTCCAGGAGGGCCGCCACCTCGAACCTCCGCGGCCACTGCCCCGCCGCCCAGGCGAGCCCCGCGGCGACGCCCTCCAGGGTGGCGGCGTGCAGGACGCCGTCGTCGGTGAGCCGCCAGTCGATCTCCACGCCGTCGACGACGAGTTCCTCGTGCTCGACGTAGTAGGACGGGGTGTTGCGGCCGAGGAGCACCCGCACCGGCTCGGGCACGTCGTGCTCGGCGCCCTCGGAGGTGACCTTCCCGGTGACGGACTCGCTCAGCCGCCGCACCTGGAACAGCTCGGCCAGGTCGGCGGCGCGCGACGGCCGTACGGGAAGCAGCGGGACGCCCTCGGTGAACGGCAGCAGGTCGGGCGAGTCACACACCACGGCGTCGGCCGCGTCCACGACCTCCACCCGGCCGTCGGTGACGGCCCGCAGGTCGTCCGGCAGGGTCACCTGCTCGGGGTCCAGCTCCGCCAACGACCCGTACAGGGCGTGCAGCTGAGCGCCCGTCACCTCGCGGTCGGGGTCGGCGAGCCGCTCCAGCAGTTCGGCGGCGCCGCCGGGCTCGTCCAGCAGCGCGGCGACGGACGTCCGCACGCCCAGCGCCCGCAGCACCTGCTCGTCCTCGAACCCGGTCGCGTCGGCCTCGTCGTAGAGCCCGCGCAGCAGCGGGTCGCCGCCGGCGGCCCGCAGACCGGCCGGGCGGCGGCCGTCGAGCACCGGGTTCCCGCGCAGCCACCAGGCGGTGTACGGCCGGACGACCTCGTGCGTCCCGTCCGGCAGCAGGATCCGCACGGGCTGCACGATGGCGTCCCTGAGCGGCGGCCGGGACAGCAGCGCCAGCGCCTGCGCCCACTTGTCCTCGTCGACGAGGTCCAGGTCCCGTACGGCGACGATCTCGGTGGCGACCGGCGGCACCGGGCTGTCCGGGAAGCGGTCGAGGATGTCCTCGCACCACACGTCGACGGCGTCCAGCAGGCCCGCGTCGTCGGGCTCGGCGAAGTCGCCCTCGCGGGGCTCCAGTTCGTCGGGGTCGAGGACGACGTCGGTGGCGCGGACGAGCGCGAAGTTCACCAGGACACCGCAGGCGGCCAGCGGCTGCTCGCCCCACTTGGCGGCCAGCTCGGCGTCCACGGCGGCGAGTTCGCCCTCGCGCATGACCTGGGCGAAGGGGCTGCCGGGGTAGACGAGTTCGCAGGCCGGGGCCGGTTCGCCGTCCTCGTCGGGCAGGGCGAGCGCGCCGAGCCAGGGCTCGTCACCGGGCTCCAGGCCGGCGTCCCGCACCAGCGCGAGCACGGTGTCGGCCAGTTCGTCGGCGTCGAGGACGTCCTCCTCCCAGTTCACGCCGCCCTCGTCGTCCAGGGACGCGGCGACGGCGGCCCGGACCTGCGGCGTGGTGAGGACGGCCCGGGGTGTGGCGGGCAGCGCGCCGAGCTTCTCCAGGATCGGGTGGGCGGCGTCCGGGTGGGCGACCTTCAGCCCGAGCCGGGCCAGCACCTCGGGGTCGATCCGGGCGGCCTCCGCGCCGGGCAGCAGGACCTGCCGGGGCCCAATGGTCGTCCGGCCGTCGGCCAGCGGGACCGGGAGCCCCGACAGGCGGTCCGGGTCGACCCCGGCCAGGCTGTCGTAGAGCCGCCGCCACCAGCCGGGTTCCTTCTCCAGCCCGGCGAGGCGGTCGATCGCGTCGGTCAGCGGGACGCGGGCGACGCCCAGGGTGCGCAGTTCCGCCCGGCGCTCCAGCCCGGCGGGCAGCAGCGTGGGCAGCACCTCGGCGAGGACCCGCACGGTGTCCGCACCCGCTCCCTCGACGATCTCGGCGTCCCGGGGCCGCAGCGCATCGGGCAGGTCGTCGCCCTCGCGGGGAGGAAGGGCGGGCGGCAGGAAGGAGGTCCGCGGCAGCCGCTGAAGAATGGCTTGTCGCAGGGCGCCGTCCAGCTCGCCCTTGCCGAGCGGGCCGGGCACCAGGCCGATGATCCCGGAGGTCACCGGCCGCCAGTCGGCGAGGAGTTCGGTGTAGGCGTCGGCCGCGCGCTGGACGAGGAAGTCGGTCAGCGGGCCGGGGGCGGCGTGCCGGCGGGTGGAGTCCAGCGGGAACGAGGCGATGAGCAGCGCCGGGACGCCGAGGGGTTCGTCGCTCGGGGTGGGGGCGTGCACGACCGCGCTGGTGCGGGGCCGGGCCGGGCTGCCGTCGCTGTCCACGGGGACGGCCCAGGTGACGGACCAGTGGGGCCGCAGCCGCTCCTCGACGGGCCGGTCGGTGAGGAGGTCGGGGGTGAGGGGGCCGTGAGCCGCCGCGGTGCGCCAGTGGGTGACGCCGTGGACGGAGTCGTCGACGACGGTGAAGGCACCGTCGGTGCGGCGGGTGAGGGTCCGCGGGCTCTCCCCGTTGATCTCGACGACGAGCTCTTCGAGTCCGGGGAGGGTGAGCAGCAGGGCGTCGTCGACGGCCCGCAGCAGCCGCTCGGCGAGATCGGCGGCCGGGGTGTCGCGCAGCGGCAGGATGACGGCGGTGTCGTACGGGGCGGGTGCGGTGCCCTCGGCGGCGTACGGGAGGCGCAGCAGCGGTACGTGTCCGTCCCGGCGCCGGACCTCGTCCCCGAGGCCGGGGCTGTGCCGGGCGGTCTCGGCGGCCAGTGCCCTGGCCTCGGCGAGCGACCACCGCACACCGCCGTGCCGGCCGACGACGGCGGGCTCGTCGGTGACGGAGAGGACGGCGGCGAACCCGACACCGAACCGTCCCACGGAGGACGTGTCGCGGGGGTCCCGCTTGGCCGAGGCGCGCAGCGTGGACAGGGACTCCACTCCGGCGGCGTCCAGCGGGGCGCCGGTGTTGGCGGCGACGAGCACCCCGTCGCGCAGGGTGAGCCGCAGCCGTCCCGGCACGCCGGCCCGGGCCGCCGCGTCGGCGGCGTTCTGGGCGAGCTCCACGACGAGCCGGTCGCGGTAGCCGCCGAGGACCAGGTCCTCCTCGGCGTTGGCGTCCTCGCGGAACCGGGCGGGGCTGGTGGCCCAGGCGTCGAGGACACCGCGCCGCAGGCGGGCGGTACCGAACGGATCGGCCCCCTCGGCGGCGGGCCGCACGAACTTGCTGCTCACGTTCCGTTCCTTCTCCTCGTCTACGTGAGGACGAAGGTACCGCCTGGAACCCACCCACCGCCCGCCCGCCCGACGCGGCCCACGACCGCCCGCCCGGACACACGCGGGAACAACCACGGGCCGCCCGACCGGACACGAGCCCCAGTGTCAGGCCAACCGCCGGGGACACGACCGGGCGCAGGCACCGGAGCCAGGCGGAACGCCGGCGACACGGCCGGGCAGGAGCGCGGAAACCAGGCGGAACGCCACGGCCTCGGCAGCACAACCGACCCCGTCCCAGGCCAACCACCGGCCGCTCGACCAGGCGCGAGCCCCAGTGCCAGGCCAACCGCCGGGGACACGACCGGGCGCAGGCACCGAAGCCAGGCGGAACGCCGGCAACACGTCCGGACACGGACCCCGAAGCCAAGCAGAGCGCACGCGTCACAGCCGGGCACGAACCCGGAGCCAGCCGGGGCGCCGGTGGCCCCGTCAGGCGCGGGCCCGGAGCCGGGCGGGGTGTCAGAGACTCGGCAGTGCAGCGCCCCAGTCCCGTTCAGCCGCCGGAGGCTACGAGTGGCCCAGTTCCTCCGTGTCCTCGTCCGCCGTCGGGGTCACCGAGCCGGAGTCCGAGGACGGGCGCAGGGGGAAGGGGTCGACGCGGGTCTCGTCGATGACCGGGGCGGGCGGCTGGGGCGGGCGCGGCATGACCGCGGCCTCGGAGTGGCCGCCGCAGCCGTAGGCGAGGGAGACCAGGCGGCCGTCGGCCGGGGAGAACTCGTTGGCGCAGGCGCCGAAGGCCTGGCCGAGGGAGCCGCCGATGGGCACGAGGAAGCCGCAGCTGACACAGCGCGCGGGGGCCGCCTGGGCCATGGGCGTGTTGGGGCCGAACGCCTCCTCCCAGCGGTCGGCCGCGGCGTGCAGGCCGTAGCGGGACAGGACGCGGGCCCGTCGCATGCCCAGTTCCTCGGCGACGGCCGGGATCGAACCGCGGGAGGGGGTGCCGGCGAAGCCGGACGGCGGGCCCGTGGTGAGGTCCGCGTCCTCCGCCTCCACCAGGTCGGCCATCTCGTGCGACACGGGCGACTTCGGCGCCGGTTCGTCCTCGCCCGAGTAGCCCGGCTCCAGCCGCAGGTCCTCCGCGTCGGTGGGCAGCAGGTCGCCCGGCCCCAGGTCGCCGGGCCGCAGCCGCTCGCTCCACGGCACCCACTCGGGTGCCAGCACCGCGTCCGGGCCGGGCAGCAGCGCGGCCTCGTCCACGGTGACGATCTTCGCCCGGGACGCCCGGGCCACCGTCACGGCCCAGCGCCAGCCCCGGTACCCGAGCTCCAGGCACTGGAAGAAGTGCGTGACGACGCGGTCCCCCTCGGAGACCAGCCCCACGTGCTCGCCGACGATGCCCGGCGCGGCGGCCTCCTCGGCTGCGGCGCGTGCGAGGTCGACGGCCTCGGCGCACAGACGGTCAGGGGTGCGGCTTCGCGTTGTCGCTGCGCTCACAGGTATCGCTTCTCTCCATACGCCGTCTCACGAGTGCGCCACTCCCGGCACAGGGGCGGACGGAGCGGACCGGGGGACCGCGTCGACGTCCTTCATCCATTTTGCGGGATGGCTGAGATACGCACGCTACCCTTCCGCCCCACTTCGCGTACACCGACGGTCCTGTTGCACCGCCCACCCGCCCCGGACCGCCACCCCGTACGGTCACCCCACAGGCCCTATACAAGCGGTAATGGCACTAGCCACGGCGTTATCGGGGCACTATGACGTCGTGGCAGCCGCGAAGACACCCCCGGGCGCCACCGGCACCGGTGGATCGAAAGGGATCAAGGGAAGCAGCCGACTGAGCGGACCGGGCCGTCTGGGCGGCTCCTTCCGCGCGATCGGCCGTGCCCTGCACTTCCCCGTGACCGGTACGGCCCGCGGCATCCGCAAGGCCACCCACGCGCACGGCGCCGGCGAGTCCGGTCTCGGCAAGTTGATCGAACTGCACGGTGTGAACGGCGCCGGAGACATGATGATCACCGTCGCCCTCGCGTCGACCGTGTTCTTCTCCGTGCCGACCGACGAGGCCCGCGGCCGGGTCGCGCTGTACCTCGCCATCACCATGGCGCCCTTCACCCTCCTCGCGCCGGTGGTCGGCCCCCTCCTGGACCGCGTCCCGCACGGCCGCCGCGCGGCGATGGCCTGCGCGATGCTCGCCCGGGCGCTGCTCGCGATCGTCCTGTCCGGCGCGGTGGTCAGCGGCGGCCTGGAGCTGTATCCGGCCGCGCTGGGCGTCCTCGTCTCGTCGAAGGCGTACGGCGTGGTCAGAAGCGCCGTCGTGCCCCGGCTGCTGCCGCCCCGGTTCTCCCTGGTGAAGGCCAATTCGCGCGTCACCCTCGGCGGGCTCCTCGCCACCGGCATCGCCGCGCCGGTCGGTGCCGGGCTCCAGCAGATCGGGCCGCGCTGGCCTCTCATCGGCGCCTTCGTGATCTTCGTAGCGGGAACGTTCCTGTCGTTCAGGCTGCCGCCGAAGGTCGACTCCGCCAAGGGCGAGGACCGTGCCCTGCTGGCGGCGGACGAGCAGCACCTGCACGGCTTGCACCGGCAGCCCGTCAAGCGCCCCGGGCTGCGCACGGTCGGCCCGGCCGTCACCCACGCCCTGGCCGCCAACGCCGCCATCCGTTGTCTGACCGGGTTCCTGATCTTCTTCCTGGCGTTCCTGCTGCGCGAGCACCCGGTCTCCGGGCAGAGCGCCGCCGTGTCGCTGGGGATAGTGGGCGTGTCGGCGGGCGTGGGCAACGCGCTCGGTACGGCCGTCGGGGCGTGGCTGCGGTCCCGGGCGCCGGAGATCATCATCGTGACGGTCGTGGCGTGCGTGGCGGGCGCGGCGATCACGGCGGCGGCGTTCTTCGGCGCGGTGCTGGTGGCCGGTCTGGCGGCGATCGCCGGGTTCGCGCAGGCCCTGGCCAAGCTGTCGCTGGACGCGCTGATCCAGCGGGACGTGCCCGAGAGCGTCCGTACGTCGGCCTTCGCCCGTTCGGAGACGCTGCTGCAGATGTCCTGGGTGCTGGGCGGGGCGATCGGTATCGCGATGCCGCTCAACGGCACGGCCGGGCTGGCGGTGGGCGCCGCGATCGTCGGCGTCGGGTGGCTGACGACCGTGCGGGGGCTGATCGGCTCGGCCCGGCGCGGGGGCTCGGGGCGGGCGCGTGTCGCGTAGGGCCCGTCCGGCCGACCTCCGGCAGGGCTCCGGTGATCGATCTCCGGTAGGGCCCCGGTGATCGATCTCCGGTAGGGCCCCGGTGATCGATCTCCGGTAGGGCCCTTCTGATGGATCTCCCGGGGAGCCATACCCCGCGTGGGCGGTGCGACCCGCGCGCCCTATAGCCTTCGCCCATGAACACGTTGCAATCCGTTGTGCGACGCCGCCGCGCCGTCGCCGTCGCCGGCGTCGTATCCGCCGGACTGCTCGTCCTGTCGGCCTGTGACAAGCCGACGCCGGTCGCCACGGTCACCGTGGGCAGCGACTCGGTGAACTCCGAGGCCACCTGCGGCGGCGAGGGCGACGCCCTGAAGCCGTCCGACCTCACCGGGTGCCTGAAGGACAAGGGCATCAAGACCATCTCCGTCGACCCGGACGAGACGGTGCGCTTCGGTGTCGACCCCGAGATCGCCGACAACGGCTGGACGATCCTGATGAACGGTCAGCCGCTGACCGACTCCAGCACGAAGACCTACCGCACGATTCCGGGCAGCGTGTTCTTCAACGCCCAGTACGGCGCGCAGGGCAACTCGACGCTGGTCTCCATCAAGGAAGGCGACAAGGACACCTCCGGGCTCTGGAACTTCAAGCTCAAGAAGGACGCCTGATCGCTGCCGCCGGGCCTGGCCGGGTGCTTGTGGCCACCGCTGTTCCCGTGGAGAGGGACGCTGTGGCCGCGGGCCTGGGGGTGCCCCCGGGGTCCGATGAAGCGGTACCCGGCGCCGCCGGGCGTTCGTTCGATGTGATCGCCGCCGGTGTCGGGCCCGCGCGCGCCGCCGCCTCCACCGCCTCCGCGCTCACCGCCGCCGCCCTGAAGGGCGCTCCCTACGGCCTGGTCGTCTCGGCCGGGATCGGGGGCGGGTTCCTGCCCGGGGCTCCCGTGGGGTCGCTCGTGGTCGCCGACGAGATCGTCGCGGCCGATCTGGGGGCCGAGACCGAGGACGGGTTCCTCCCGGTGACCGAGCTCGGGTTCGGGACCGTCAGGCACGAGCCTCCGGCGGAGCTCGTACGGCGGGCCGCCGGGATCACCGGGGCGCGGGCCGGGGCCGTGCTCACCGTGTCGACCGTGACCGGGACGGCCGCCCGGGCCGCCGCGCTGCGGAAGCGGCACCCCACCGCCCTCGCCGAGGCCATGGAGGGCTTCGGTGTCGCCGAGGCCGCCGCCGCGCAGGGGGTGCCCGTGCTGGAGATCCGGGCGGTCTCCAACCCCGTCGGGCCGCGTGACCGTGCCGCCTGGCGGATCGGCGACGCCCTGGCAGCCTTGACCGAGGGGTTCGGGAAGCTCGCGCCCGTACTGGAGAGTTGGAACCGGCATGACAGTTGAGCTGCAGATCGCGTACTCGCCCTGCCCGAACGACACGTTCGTCTTCGACGCCCTCGCCCACGACCGCGTCCCCGGCGCCCCCGCGCTCGACGTGACCTTCGCCGACATCGACATCACCAACGGCATGGCCGAGCGCGGCGAGTGCGACGTGCTGAAGGTGTCGTACGCGGTGCTGCCCTACGTCCTCGACGACTACGCCCTGCTGCCCTGCGGGGGCGCGCTGGGGCGGGGCTGCGGGCCGCTGGTGCTGACGCGGGAGGCGGACGTCAACCTCACGGGGCGGACCGTCGCGGTGCCCAGTGAGAGGTCCACCGCCTATCTGCTGTTCCGGCTGTGGGCCGCGGACACGCTGGAGGGCGGGATCGGCGAAATCGTCGTCATGCCGTTCCACGAGATCATGCCGGCCGTGCGGGACGGCAAGGTCGACGCGGGGCTCGTGATCCACGAGGCGCGCTTCACGTACCGGAACTACGGGCTGCACAAGCTCGCCGACATGGGCGAGCACTGGGAGAACACCACGGGGCTGCCGATCCCGCTGGGCGCGATCATCGCCAAGCGGTCGCTGGGCGAGCAGAAGCTGCGGCTGCTGGCCGACTCGATCCGCACGTCCGTGCGCGCCGCCTGGGACGATCCCGAGGCGTCCCGGCCGTACGTCATGGAGCACGCCCAGGAGATGGACCCGGCCGTCGCCGACCAGCACATCGGGCTGTACGTCAACGAGTTCACGGCGGACCTCGGCGAGGACGGCTACGCGGCCGTGCGCGGGCTGCTCACACGGGCCGCGGCCGAGGGACTCGTACCGCCCCTCGGCCCGGACGCGCTGCGCTTTCCCTGAGGTCTCAGACGTCCAGCTGGTCGGCGACCGCGCGTAGCAGGCCGGCGATCTTCTTGCCGGCGGTCTTCTCGGGGTAGCGGCCGCGCTCCAGCATCGGAGTGATGTTCTCCAGGAGGGTCGTCAGGTCCTGGACGATGGAGGCCAGCTCGTCCGGCTTCTTGCGGGTCGCGGCGGCGACGGACGGGGTCGGGTCCAGGATCGTCAGGGACAGGGCCTGGTCGCCGCGCTGCCCGGCGACGACGCCGAACTCCACGCGCTGACCCGGCTTGAGCGTCTCGACTCCGGCGGGGAGGACCGAGGAATGGACGAAGACGTCACCGCCGTCGTCGCGGGAGAGAAAGCCGAAGCCCTTCTCGCTGTTGAACCACTTGACCTTGCCGGTGGGCACGTCTGTCCTCGTCCTCGTACTCGTCGGAAAACTGCTTCTGGAAACGGCTCTTGATAGCACTCGGGCGGGCCGTACGGACCCGCCGGTACCAAGGCTAATGCTCTTGCAGCCGGTGACAAGACGTCACCCGGTTGTTCCTTCGCGCTGGGAACTACCCTGGTGGGGTGCGTGACAAAACCCAAACGAATTCCGCCGCTCCCGGCGACCGCCTGGTCCGTGCCGGAGCCGTCGTCTTCTTCATCGGTTCCCTGGCCACACTGGTCACGGTCGCCCCGCTGTTCCTCGGGACGACTCCCTTTCCGACATACATGTTCGGATTGAGCATGCTCATGGCCGTCGGATTCCTGGTGGCCGGTGCGGGAGTGCTGCGTTCCGTGACGGCGGGCCGCCGTCAGGCGCGCGCGGGGCGGTAGTCCGAAAGCCACCGCGGGAATTCGGTCAGATCGGTGAGGACGACGTCGGCGCCCGCCGCGCGCAGTTCCTCTTCGGGGCAGGGGCCGGTGGCCACGGCGACCGAGAGCGCGCCGGCGGCCCGGGCGCCGCGGACGTCCCCCACGTGGTCGCCGACGTAGACGCCCGCGTCGTGCTCGCGCAGGGCCTGCGCCTTCTGCTCGGCCCACAGGTCGCCGACGACCGCGTCGGGCTCTATTCCCAGGTGGGCGAGGTGCAGCTTGGCGTTGGGCTCGTACTTGGCGGTGACGACCATCGCCCGTCCGCCGGCCTCCCGTACGGCCGCGATGGCCTCCCGGGCGCCGGTCATCGCCGGGGTCGCGGTGATGGCGATGGCCGGGTACATCTCCCGGTACAGGTCCGCCATGGCCGCGACCTCCTCGGCCGGGAACCAGTTGATCAGCTCCTCGGCCAGCGGCGGCCCGAGCCGCGTGACCGCCAGGTCGGCGTCGATGTACGTCCCCGTCCGCTCGGACAGCGCCTGGTAGCAGGCGCGGATGCCGGGCCGGGAGTCGATGAGGGTCATGTCGAGGTCGAAACCGACGGTGAGCGCGGGCGGGGTCATGAAGGCCATATGGGCCATTGTGCCCAGAGGGCGTGAACGCCAGGCGTCCGGCTGGGGGGCTCTAGCGCGAGCGCTGTGAACGCCACACCAGGAACAGGGCCGACGCCACCGCCGCGCCCCTGACCACCCACGGCCAGGTCTCCGACACCGCGGCGTTCATGTGGCCGTCGGCGATCGGGTCGCCCCAGCGGCCGTTCATCCGGCCCCACAGCCAGACCAGGCCTCCCGCCACCGAGAGGCTCGGCAGGATGACGACCGCCCATTTCGTCTCGGCCTGGGTGAGGCGCCGGGAGGCGTAGGCGATGAGCCATCCGAGCAGGAGGACGAACCAGTTGCCGAGCACGGCACCGGCGACGAGGAGGCCCGCGGCGATCAGGAGGAGCGGGTTGCTCCAGCTGGTGGTGGGCAGGCGCGGGAGCCGGCGGCGGCCGCCCTTCTCGGTCACCTCGGCCGTCTCGACGACCGGGGCGGTCTCCTCGGCGTCCGGCTGCTCCTTCTCGGCCTTGCGCGGCGCCGGCGGCTTCAGCAGGTCCGGCACCTCCACGCCGCCCACGAACCCCGGCACCTCGTCGCCCACGCCGAACGGGCTGCTGTCCACCCGCCACCAGTCCGGCCGGAGCGCGCTGTCGCCGAGCTCGTGCCCGGCGGCCAGGTGCGGCGGGGCCGGGCCGTCGGAGGGCGCGGGGTGCGGCTCCCCGGCGGACCGCGCCGGCCGGGGACGCGGCACGACGCGCCGCATGACGCCCTTCGCCCGCTCCTCCGGCTCGGCCTCGCGCTGCACGGGGACGGCGGCGGGGGCGGCGCCGTGCGCCTCACCACCCGTACCGTCCGCCGCGGCGGTCACGACGTCGTCGGGGCTGCCCAGGCGGGACAGGATGCGGCGGACGGCGGCGGGCGAGTCGACGGTGGCCTTCGCGCGGCGCTTGTCGATCTCGTTGCGCAGGTCCGCGACCAGGCGCATACGGGTGGCCGACGACAACTGCCGCTGCTGGGCCACGTCGCCGACGCGGCTCAGATACTCGTAAACGACCTGGTCGCTCTCAATCCCCACGAAGTCCCCTCCGGGGCGGGTGCGTTGCGTGACGCCGTCGCACGACGGTACCGCGAGTGCCCGCGAAGCGGCCAAAACCCCGTCCCGCGTACGGGGGCGAGGCGGCGCACAGTCCACCCGGGCCGGGGAAGCGACCCGCTACCGTGGACCGGATGAGCACCGAGGACAGGCCCCCGGCCCCCCGCTCCCTCGCGGAAGCGCTCCGCGCGCGGGGCGACGCTTCGCTGGGCGCGCTCCTGCGCAGCCGCCCGGATCTCATCACGCCCGTCCCCACCGACCTCACCCAGCTCGCGACCCGCGCGGGCACCCGTGCCTCGGTCGTGCGGGCGCTGGAGCGCCTTGACCGGTTCGCGCTCCAGACGGCGGAGGCGCTGGCCGTGGCGGCGGACCCGGCGACGTACGGCGAACTGCTCGGACTCATGGCCGGGGACGACGCGGACCCGGCCGTCGTCGCCGCGCTGCCGCACGCCCTGGACCTGCTGCGCGAGCAGGCCCTGGTGTGGGGCGACGACGACCGGCTGCGGCTGGTGCGCACGGCGCGTGAGCTGCTGGCGCCCTCGCCGCAGCACCCCTCGCCGACCGGCCTCGGCCCGACGGTCCAGGAGGCCACCGCCGGGATGTCGCCGGGGCGGATCCAGGAGATCGTCACCGCCGCCGGACTGGCCTCGACGCACGACTCGGTCTCCGCGGTGACCGCCCTGGCCGGCCTGTTCACGGACCGGTCGCGGATGGCCGCGCTGCTCGCCGACGCCCCGCCCGACTCCCTCGACGTGCTGGAACGCCTGGTGTGGGGGCCGCCGTACGGGCAGGTCACCGCCGATCCGGCGCCGCGGCTGCGCTGGCTGCTGGACCGCGGACTGCTGCTGCCGACGGCGCCCGGGACGGTCGTCCTGCCGCGCGAGGTCGCGCTGCATCTGCGGCGCGGCCTGGCGCACCGGGCGCCCGAGCCCGTGCCGCCGGTCGTGGAGACGGCGGCCGTTCACCGTCCACAGGTTGTGGACAGCGCGGCGGCCGGGCAGGCGTACACCGCGCTCGCCACCGTCGAGGAGCTGCTGAAGGACTGGGACGAGGGCGGGCCCGCGGTGCTGCGGGCCGGTGGGCTCAGCGTGCGCGACCTGAAGCGGACCGCCGTCGCGCTCGACCTGCCCGAGCCGGCCGCCGCGTTCTGGGTGGAGCTGGCGTACGCGGCGGGGCTGATCGCCTCGGACGGCGAGGCCGACGAACGGTACGCGGCGACCCCGGCGTACGACGAGTGGCGGGAACTGCCCGCCGCCGAACGCTGGTCGCGGCTGGTCACGGCCTGGCTCGCGGCGACCCGCACGGCCGGTCTGGTGGGCGGGCGGGACGCGAAGGACCGTTCGCTGTCCGCGCTCGGGCCGGGCCTGGACCGCTCGGCCGCGCCCGAGGTGCGGCACCGGGTGCTGGCACTGCTGGCCGGGCTGCCGGAGGGCGCCGCGCCCGCCGCCGGATCGGTGCTGGCCCGGCTGCGCTGGGAGCGGCCCCTGCGGGGCGACCGGCGCGAGGACGATCTGCGCGGCCGGCTCGCCGAGTGGGCGCTGTCCGAGGCGGAGCTGCTGGGCGTCACCGGCCGGGGCGCGCTGTCGGCGCAGGGCCGGGCGCTGCTGGGCGCGCCCGCGGCGCCCGCGCCGGCCCCGGAAGCGGAACCCTCCGGGCCGGGGGACAAGCTGCCCGTCCACCACCATCACCGCCCCGCCCCGCTCGCCCCACTCTCCCCCGCCGAACAGGCCGTGGCCTCGGCCGCCGCGGCCCGGCTGCTGGCGCCGCTGCTGCCCGAGCCGCTGGACCACGTGCTGCTCCAGGCCGACCTGACGGCGGTGGCGCCCGGCCCGCTGCAACGGCCGCTCGCGGACATGCTGGGCGTGCTGGCGGACGTCGAGTCCAAGGGCGGGGCGACCGTCTACCGGTTCACGCCCGGCTCGGTGCGGCGGGCGCTGGACGCCGGGCAGGCCGCCTCCGACCTGCACGCCTTCCTCGCCGCGCACTCCCGCACGCCGGTGCCGCAGCCCCTCGCCTATCTGATCGACGACGTGGCCCGGCGGCACGGCCACCTCCGGGTCGGCGCGGCCTCGGCGTACGTGCGCTGCGACGACGACGCGGTGCTCAGCGAGATCCTCGCCGACAAGCGGGCCGCCGGGCTGGGGCTGCGCCGGCTCGCCCCGACCGTGCTGGCCGCGCAGGCCGACCCCGCCGGGCTCCTGGAGGGCCTGCGGGCGATGGGGTTCGCGCCGGCCGCCGAGTCCGCCGAGGGCGATGTGCTGATCACCCGCGCCCTGGCCCATCGCACTCCGCCGCGCACCGCGCCCGAGCCGGTCCCGGACGGTCCGCCGGTCCCCGACGACACCCTCCTGGCGGCCGCGCTGCGCGCGATCCGGGCCGGCGACCTCGCCTCCACCACCCCGCGCAAGCCGGGCACGGCCCCCGCGGCCAACGGCGAGCTGCCCCGCACGGGTGCCGCCGAGACCCTCGCCACCATGCAGGCCGCCGTCCTCACCGGCGAGGCCCTGTGGATCGGCTACGTCAACGCCGATGGCGCGGCCAGCCAGCGGGTCATCGCCCCGATCCGTGTCGAGGGCGGCTTCGTCACGGCGTACGACCACACCGCGGACGAGGTCCGCACCTATCCGCTGCACCGGATCACCGGGGTCGCCGAGCTCGCCGACGACGCGGGCTGACCTCCGCTCGCGGAGCGTCACCCGTTCGGGTGCAGGCGGGCGTTCATGCACGCCACGCCGGGGAGGTCCCACGCTCGGGCGACCTTCCCGGGCGTGCCGCATCCCGCCGTGTGCGCGGGGGCAGCCACCGGGTGTCCTGTGAGCTCCGCCGAAAGGAAGTCCGCGCATGCGCACCGTCCGCCGAGTCGCCGCCGTCCTCGCCGCCGCCGCCCTGATGACGTTCGGGGGGCTCGCCACCCCGGCCTCCGCGGTGAGCATCGACGTCGCCGGTCTGGTCCTCGAGACACCGCAGATCTGATCCGCTCCCCCGCACCCGGAGGGCCGGCCCAGGCGCCGGGCCGGCCCGCGGTGCGGTGTCCGTCGTCTCTCAGCCCTTGAAAGGCGTCTCCACCGTGAAAGTCCTCTCAGCCCGTGAAAGGCACTGTCACCCTCATGCGTGAGAACCTGCCCGCCGCCGCTCTCTGTGCCGTCGCGCTCGTGGGGGCGCTCGCGCCCTGCGCCGCCGCGGCCCCCGCGCTGCCGCTGCCCCTGCCGGTCGCCGCCGTGGAGCCGCTGGTCACCGAGGGGGTCACGATCGAAGGGCCGCTGGTCCAGAACGTCAGTCTGCCCACGCTGAAGTAGCGCGACGCGTCCGGTAGCTGTCCCCGTCCAGCCGTACGACGTCGGCGTGATGGGCGAGCCGGTCCGTCAGCGCCGGGGCGGACGGGCCGAGCACCTCGTCCCAGCGGCCGAGCGGCCGGTCGGCGGTCACGATCAGCGAGGCCCGCTCGTAGCGGTGGGCGACGAGCTGGAAGAGCAGGCCCGCCGCTGCCGTGTCGAGGGGCGTGTAGCCGACCTCGTCGACGATCAGGAGGGGGTGATCGTCGAGCGCGGTCAGCTCCGCGTCGAGCCGCCCGGCGGCCCGGGCGTCCGCGAGCCGGGCGGCCCACTCGGCGGCGGTCGCGAACAGCACCCGGTGCCCGGCCTGGCAGGCGCGCACGCCCAGGGCGACGGCCAGGTGGGTCTTGCCGGTGCCGGGCGGGCCGACGAAGACCACGTTGCGCCGGGCGGTGACGAAGTCCGCCTTGCCGAGCCGCGCCACGGCCTCCCGGTCGAAGCCCCGGGGGTGCTGCTCGTCGAAGTCCTCCAGCAGCTTGCGCGCGGGGAACCCGGCGGCACGGATCCGGGCCTCGGCGTCGGCGTCCGGGTCGGGCTGCCGTGGGAGGGCGGCGGTGACCGGCGGCGCCTCGGGTTCCGGGTTCGCCTGATGCCGGTCTTCGTGGTCGCGACCCCGTGAACGCTCGACCTGTGTGTGAGCGGGCTGGCCGTGTCCGGCCTGGGCGACCATCGGGCCCGACATATAGGCGAGGATCGCCGCCGAGGCGATGAACGCCATGTGGATCACCGTCCCCCACAGCAGGGCGTGCTGGGAGGTGTGGTGGACGTCCACGAACATCTGGAGCAGATGCACGGAGGAGATGCCCACGATCGCCGTGGCGAGCTTGACCTTCAGTACGTTGGAATTGACGTGGGAGAGCCATTCGGGCTGGTCACGGTGGCCCTGGAGGCCGATGCGCGAGACGAACGTCTCGTAGCCGCCGACGATCACCATGATCAGCAGGTTGGCGATCATGACGACGTCGACCAGCTTGAGCACCGCGAGCATCACGTACGTCTCGGTGGCGTGCCCGCTCACGCACATCAGGATTAAGGTCCACAGCTCTTTGAAGAACTTGTAGACGTAGACGCCCTGGGCGGCCACCAGCCCGAAGTACAGCGGGGCCTGGAGCCAGCGAGTGGCGAACAGGGCGTAGCCGAGCGTGGTCGTCGTCGGGTTCTGCTGCACCCTCGCCATTCTTCGGGGCCGCGATGGAAAAACTGAATTCACACCACACGTTGGGATGAATAGGCATTCAGTACGACCGGACGCGCAGATCACACCACCCGACCCCGTCGATCAGGCACACTGGACGTTTGGCCGAGGCGTCGCGCTGTCGAGCCGTCCGAATCCTCCGGCCACAGAAAGGGTGCCGTGCGTGAATGGTCCGCTGATCGTCCAGTCCGACAAGACCCTGCTCCTGGAAGTCGACCACGAGCAGGCCGACGACTGCCGCCGGGCCATCGCCCCGTTCGCGGAACTGGAGCGGGCGCCGGAGCACATCCACACCTACCGCGTGACCCCGCTGGGCCTGTGGAACGCCCGCGCGGCCGGCCACGACGCCGAGCAGGTCGTGGACGCGCTCGTGCAGTACAGCCGCTACCCCGTGCCGCACGCGCTGCTCGTCGACATCGCCGAGACGATGGACCGCTACGGCCGTCTCACCCTGTCCAAGCACCCGGCGCACGGCCTGGTGCTGACCACCACCGACCGCCCGGTGCTGGAGGAGATCCTGCGGTCGAAGCGGATCATGCCCCTGGTCGGCGCCCGCATCGACCCGGACACGGTCGCCGTGCACCCCTCCGAGCGCGGGCAGATCAAGCAGACGCTGCTGAAGCTGGGCTGGCCGGCCGAGGACCTCGCCGGGTACGTCGACGGCGAGGCGCACGAGATCGAGCTGGCCGAGGACGGCTGGGCGCTGCGGCCGTACCAGAAGCAGGCCGTGGAGAACTTCTGGCACGGCGGTTCCGGCGTCGTCGTCCTGCCCTGCGGCGCCGGGAAGACGCTGGTCGGGGCCGGGTCGATGGCCCAGGCGAAGTCGACCACCCTCATCCTCGTCACGAACACCGTCTCGGCGCGGCAGTGGAAGCACGAGCTGGTGAAGCGGACCTCGCTCACCGAGGAGGAGATCGGCGAGTACAGCGGGACGAAGAAGGAGATCCGGCCCGTCACGATCGCCACGTACCAGGTGCTGACGACCCGGCGGAAGGGCGTCTACCCGCACCTGGAGCTGTTCGACTCGCGGGACTGGGGGCTGATCGTCTACGACGAGGTGCACCTGCTGCCCGCGCCGGTCTTCAAGTTCACCGCCGACCTCCAGGCGCGGCGGCGGCTCGGCCTGACCGCCACGTTGGTGCGTGAGGACGGCCGGGAGTCGGACGTGTTCTCCCTGATCGGCCCCAAGCGGTTCGACGCGCCGTGGAAGGAGATCGAGGCGCAGGGCTACATCGCGCCCGCCGACTGCGTGGAGGTCCGGGTCAATCTGACGGACTCCGAGCGGCTCGCGTACGCCACGGCCGAGACGGAGGAGAAGTACCGCTTCTGCGCCACGACCGCGACGAAGCGGAAGGTCACGGAGGCGATCGTCCGCCGCTTCGCCGGGCAGCAGATCCTCGTGATCGGGCAGTACATCGACCAGCTGGACGAGCTCGGGGAGCATCTGGGCGCGCCCGTGATCAAGGGCGAGACGTCGAACGCGCAGCGGGAGAAGCTCTTCGACGCCTTCCGTGAGGGCGAGATCAGCGTGCTCGTCGTGTCCAAGGTCGCGAACTTCTCGATCGACCTGCCGGAGGCGACGGTCGCCATCCAGGTCTCGGGCACCTTCGGCTCCCGGCAGGAGGAGGCCCAGCGCCTCGGCCGGGTCCTGCGCCCCAAGGCCGACGGCCACCAGGCGCACTTCTACTCGGTGGTCGCCCGGGACACGATCGACCAGGACTTCGCCGCCCACCGCCAGCGGTTCCTGGCGGAGCAGGGGTACGCGTACCGGATCATGGACGCGGACGAGCTGCTGGCGGAGAGCTGACGGGAGAGCCGACGGCGGGGGCCGGTCCGCTCACGTGCGGCGGACCAGGCCTTCTCATGTGCGGCCAGCCGCCTTCTCACTTGCGGCGGACCACGCCGACTTCTTCTCCGTACTGACCGAGTACGACCACGTCGAAGGCGGCGCCCAGGAAGACCTTGACGGCGCGCAGGGCATCGCCGAGGCGGTGGCTGTGACTGCCGCCCACGGCGGTGGCGCCGGGCGGGCGGCCCGGTGCCGGGGCGGGGTGGATGGTTGCTGCGCTCATGTCTCCATGGTGCGTTTCCGGCCGTAAAGCCCGCGTCGGTCTCCGGACCGAACTGTGCGGCGGTCCGCGTACGTCTGTGGGGCGACCCGCTCCCCTCAGAAAGGGCGGCCGTGTCCCCTAGGGGATGGGTGGAGAAAACCGTTCGCGGCCGGTGCCCCGCTCCTCTAAAATCTCCGCTCTTGCCCGCCTCCCTCGCGGAGTGCCGCCGACCGGACGGAAACCGGACGGCATCTACCGCCCACTCTTCAGCAGGTCCCTCCGGAGGCACCCCCTTGTCCACGCCCGTCGACGACCCGCTCTCGCGTGAGCGCTCCCACCTCTCCGCGTCCCGTTCCGCCCTGCGTGCCATGCGCGAGGACGTCGAGGCCCTCGACATCACCGACGTCACCGCGAACTGGGTCAACGCCGAGGTGCTGGCCCGGCAGATCGAGGAGCGCATCAAGGCGCTGGCCGACCTCAGCGACACCCCGCTGTTCTTCGGCCGGCTGGACTATCTGCACGCGCCGGGCGCCGGGCAGGCCGAGGGGGCGGACGGGGAGCGCTTCTACATCGGGCGCCGGCACGTGCACGACCACGACGGCGACCCCATGGTCATCGACTGGCGCGCGCCGGTCTCGCAGCCGTTCTACCGGGCCTCCAAGAAGGACCCGATGGACGTCGCCCTGCGCCGCCGCTTCGGCTACACCCGCGGCGACATCACGGCGTACGAGGACGAGCACCTGTCGGACCCGGCCGAGGCGGCCCGGACCAGCAGGCTGCTCCAGCAGGAGATCGAGCGGCCGCGTGTCGGCCCGATGCGGGACATCGTCGCCACGATCCAGCCCGAGCAGGACGAGATCGTCCGCTCCGGCCTGTCCGGCACGGTGTGCGTGCAAGGGGGCCCGGGCACCGGGAAGACCGCCGTCGGACTGCACCGGGTCGCCTACCTCCTCTACGCCCACCGCGAGCGGCTCGCCCGCACCGGCACCCTGGTCATCGGGCCGAACCGGTCCTTCCTGCACTACATCGAGCAAGTCCTGCCCGCGCTGGGCGAGTTGACCGTGCAGCAGGCGACCGTCGACGACCTCGTCGCCCATGTCGAGATCAGGGGCACGGACGACGCGACGGCCGCCGTCGTCAAGGGCGACGCCCGGCTGGCGCGAGTGCTGCGCCGGGCCCTCTACGCGCACGTCACGATGCCCGCCGAGCCGGTCGTGGTCGTGCGCGGCTCCCGCCGCTGGCGGATCCCGGCGTACGAACTGGAGGAGCTCGTCCGCGAGCTGCTCGACCGCGACATCCGCTACGGCGCTGCCCGCGAGGCCCTGCCGCAGCGCATCGCGCACGCCGTGCTGGTGCGGATGGAACGGTCGGGTGAGGCGCCGGACGACCGGGTGCAGGACGCGGTGGCCCGCAACAGCGCGGTCAAGGCGGCGGTGAAGGCCATCTGGCCGGCGGTCGACCCGGCGAAACTGGTGCTGCGGCTGCTGTCGGACGCGGAGTTCCTCGCCGTCCACGCCGAGGGGATCCTCGACGCGGACGAGCAGAAGGCGATCCTCTGGGCGAAGCCGGCGCGCGGCGTGAAGTCGGCCAAGTGGTCGGCGGCGGACGCCGTGCTGATCGACGAGGCCATGGATCTGATCCAGCGCACGCACTCCCTCGGGCACGTCGTCCTCGACGAGGCGCAGGACCTCTCCCCCATGCAGTACCGGGCGGTCGGCCGCCGCTGCACCACCGGCAGCGCGACCGTCCTCGGCGACCTGGCGCAGGGCACGACGCCGTGGGCGACCCGGAGCTGGCAGGAGGCGCTGACACACCTGGGCAAGCAGGACGCCGTGGTGGAGGAGCTGACGGCCGGCTTCCGCGTCCCGACGGACGTCATCACCTACGCCTCCCGGCTGCTCCCGCACATCGCCCCCGGCCTCACCCCGGTGGTGTCGATCCGCGAGAACCCGGGCCACTTCGAGGTGCGGCCGGTCTCCGGCCCGAAGGACGTGGTCGAGGCCTGCCGTGAGCTGCTGTGCCACGAGGGCTCGACGGGCCTGGTCGCGGCGGACGCCCGCGTTCCGGAGCTGGCCGGGGCTCTCGGGGAGGCCGGGATCCCGTACCTCGGCCCCGGCGAGGAGACCACCATGGACACCCGCCTGACCCTGGTCCCGGCGTCCCTCGCGAAGGGCCTGGAGTACGACTACGTGGTCCTGGACGAGCCCCGGGCGGTAGTCGACGGCGAACCGGACGAACGCACAGGCCTACGCCGCCTCTACGTCACCCTGACCAGGGCGGTCTCGGGTCTGACGGTCACCCACACGGCTCCGCTGCCGACCCAACTGGCTTAGCTGCGAGCGCGGCCCCTGGTACTCAGAGGCCGTCCACCGCCGCCCGCCACTCAGCCACCGCGCCCACAGAAACCGGCTCACCCCAGCCCCCCGGCCGCACGGCCCCGCCGATGTGAAAGGCGTCAACCCCCGCGCCCCGCAACACCGGCACATGCTCCAACCGCAGCCCACCCCCCACCAGCAACCGCTGCTCATACCCCGGCTCCCCCGACCGCCCCGCCTCCGCAAGCAGCACGGGCACCCCCTCGTCGACCCCGCCCGACGCCCCGGCCGTCAGATACGTGTCCAAGCCCGGCATCCCGTCCAGCTGCTTGCGCAGGGCGTCCCGGTCCGCGGCCCGGTCGATGGCCCGGTGAAAGGTCCAGGGGCAGCCGTCCAGCACCCCCACGACCCGCTCCACGGCCGCCAGATCCACCACACCCCCGGCGTCGAGGAACCCCAGCACGAACTCCTCCGCCCCGGCCTCCCGCAGCTCACCGGTCACCCGCACCAGCCGTTCGACGTCCCCCGCCGCGAACCCGTCCGCCAGCCGGATCATCACCCGCAGGGAGATGTCGACCGCACGCCGGATCCCGGTGACGGTGGCGGCCGACGGGCTGAGCCCGTCGGCCGCCATGTCGGTGACCAGCTCGAGGCGGTCCGCGCCTCCCGCCTGGGCGGCGACCGCGTCCTCGACTCCGAGGGCGATCACCTCCAGGACTGCACGCTTGCTCATGGGGCCCCTTCGTCGGCATGCGTCGGCGTTTCAGATGACAGGTCTAGTCCAATCAAGACTACGCTGCCCATCCGCGCCGCCTCCGACGCCCCGGAAGCGGACTCAACCGAAGATGTTCAGTTCCTTCCCCTCCACCCCGGCCAGCTCGAACGCCGGAACGGCGTCGACCGGCCGCCCCGCGTACAGCCGTACGAGCGTCGGCCCGTCCCCGATGAAACGGCCCGGGGGCCGCTCCCCGCCGCTCTCCCCCAGCCGCAGCGGCTCGTCCAGGTCGTCGAGGTCGGCGTGCACCGCCACGTGCCCCCGCTCGCGGGTGATCCGCGCGAGCAGCGCGAGCGCGTCCGGCAGCCCGGCCCCGCCGTACGCCCCCGGCTCCCCCAAGGCCTCGCGCACGTCACCGGCGTGCACCCACTCCCCGAGGGCGAGCCCGTCCAGCTTCCCGCCGGCCCCGGCGATCACGGGCCCGGCCTCGCTCAACCCCCGCTCCAGCTCGTCGACGATCTGCGCGTCGCTCCAGCCGGCCCGGTCGGCGATGTCCCGGTCGTTGGACTCGGGCGAGAACACGCCTGCCTCGAACCGGCCCTCCACCACCCGGCTCAGCGCGGCCGAGGAGTGCGCCAGCACGTCCCGCACCGTCCAGCCCGGACACGCGGCGACGGGCCGCGCGAAGTCCTCCCCGGCCCGGCCCCGCAGCAGCGGAATCAGCGCCTCACGCTCGATCGTCAGCAACCGCCCGGGCTGCTCGGGGTCCCGTACGTCGGGAACATCAGCAGGAGTCGTCATCCCCCCACGCTAGGTGCCCGACCCGTCCCAGCGGGAGAATGCCCCCATGTCCGACCTCGACTCCCTGCACGCCCGCTTCGCCCGCACGCTCGAAGCGGCCCGGGGCCCGGCCGGCGGCCCGGACCCGGCGCCGTACGCCGACGCCCTGCTGACCCGCTGGCAGGAGCCGCAGCGCCGCTACCACACGGTCGAGCACCTCACGGCGGTCCTGGACCGCGTCGACGAACTGGAGCGGTACGCGCGCGACCCGGACGTGGTCCGGCTGGCCGCCTGGTTCCACGACGCGGTCTATCTGCCCGACCGCTCCGAGAACGAGGAGCGCTCGGCCCGCCTCGCCGAACGCGCCCTCACGGAAGCCGGCGTCCCGGACGCGAAGACCGCCGAGGTGGCCCGCCTGGTCCGGCTCACCGTCACCCACGACCCGGCCGGCGACGACCCCGACGGCCAGGTCCTGTGCGACGCCGACCTCGCGGTCCTCGCCTCACCCCCGTCGGCGTACGCCGCCTACACCACGGCCGTCCGCGAGGAGTACCACTTCGTCCCCAGCGACGCCTTCCGCGAGGGCCGCGCCGCGATCCTGCGCCAACTCCTGGACCTCCCGCGCCTGTTCAGAACGCCGTACGGCGCCGCGAAGTGGGAGGCCACGGCCCGCTACAACCTCACCGCCGAGCTGGAAATGCTGTCGCCCCCACGCCACGACGCCTCGTAGCCTGCCCACCATGTGGACAACGGGAGCGGAACAGGTGGAGCAGGCCGTCGCCGAGTGCGCGGGGCTGCTGGGGGCGGTCGCCGAGCGGGAGTGGGAAGGGGTGCGGGCCGGGCGGCTGGAGTGGGACTGCCGGGAGACCGCGGTGCACATCGCCGGATGCCTCCTCGCGTACGCGGGGCAGCTGGCGGGGCCGGAGCAGGACGGCTACTCGCCGTTCGAGCTGTCGATGGAGGAGACCTCGGGCAACGCGGACGTGCTGCGGGTGATCGGCACGACGGGCGCCCTGCTCGCCGCCGCGATCCGCACCGCCCCGCGGCACGTGCGGGCCTTCCATCCGTATCCGTTCCGCAGCGCGAACCGTGAGGGGTTCGCCGCGATGGGCGTGGTCGAGGTGCTGCTGCACACGCACGACATCGCCGAGGGGCTGGGCGTGTCGTACGAACCGGCGCCCGAGCTGTGCGACTTCGTGCTCGGCCGGATCTTCCCGCACGTCCAGCCGGGACCCGCCCCGTGGCCGACCCTGCTGTGGGCCACCGGCCGCGGCGAGCTGGAGGGCCGGACCCCGCTCACCGAGTGGCGCTGGAACAACAACCTGGTGATCGACGCCGAGCGGATCACGCTCCAGGGCGTCACCCCGGCCGCGGCCACCGATCTGTCCACGGTCGGCGACGGCGGCTTCGAGTGGATCGAGGGCGGCCCGGTCGAGGGCACCCGGGTCGGCGCCGGGCTGATGTACAAGCAGTACGAGGACGGGGTCCACCGGCCGGAGTGGACCATGTACGTGCTGGTCCGGCGCGAGGACGAGCGCGCGATCGGCGCCATGGGCTTCCACGGCGTCCCGGACGGGGCGGGCCGGGTCGAGGTCGGCTACGACCTGGTCGACGGCGCCCGCGGCCACGGCTACGCCACCGAGGCACTGCGCGCGCTGACCGGCTGGGCGCTGGACCGGCCCGAGGTGCGGACCGTCGTCGCGAACGTCGAGCGGGGCAACACGCCCTCGCAGAACGTGCTCGCGCGAGCCGGTTTCACCCAGGTCGCCGAGGACCCCGAGCACCTGACCTACGAGCTGCGCGTCCCCGGCGAGGGATAGCGCCCCTTGGGCCGCCGCAGCCCCGACGCGTGCAGCAGCCGCACCACCTCGCGGCTGCTGACCTCGACGGCCCCGGCCCGCACCGCGTCGGCGTACCGCAGGTCGGGGATGTCGTAGTGGTCGCGTTCGAAGGCCCGGCGGGGGACGCCGAGGCCGGCGGCGAAGGTGTGCAGTTCCTCGTAGGAGACGTCGCTGACGAGGTGGGACCACAGGCGGCCGTGGCCGGGCCAGGCCGGCGGGTCGATGTAGATCGTCACGCGGGCCTCACGAGGACGCCGGCCCGCCGATGGCCTCGCCCAGTGATCCCACGGCGGCGACCTTCACGCCCGCCTCGCCGCACACCCAGTGCGGGTCGGGCCCCAACTCCGGCTCCACGTCGAGGGCGTGCGGCTCGCCGGCGCCGCACACCGGGCACAGCGGCCAGCGCCCGTACCGCTCCAGCAGGGAGTCCTGGACGTCCTGCGCGACCAGGCCGGCCACGTACCGGGCGCCCTCGGGCCACTGCTCGACCCACCATCGGCGCTGCTTGACGGACTCCTCGACCAGGGACACGACATCCGCGTCGGCGACGCGGCCCGCGACGAGGTCGGCCAGCACGAGGGCGCGCGCGGCGTGCAGCGCCTGCTCCAGGGGGCTGATGGGATCCATGCACCCATTGTGCGCACTCTTGACCCCACCGCCGCCCCGAAAATATCTTTCAAGGGTGACCCGAGACGTGAAGGAAATTTTCGCCCGCGAGCGCGGCGGCCCCTCGGGCGCGAGCGGCGCCCCGCCCGCCCCGGCCGCCCTCGCGGCCAAGGTCCGCACGCTGGGCCCGTCGATGACGCGGTCCATGCAGCGCGTCGCCGAGGCCGTCGCGGGCGACCCGGCCGGCTGCGCGGCCCTCACGGTCACCGGCCTCGCCGAGCTCACCGGCACCAGCGAGGCGACCGTCGTGCGCACCGCCCGCCTGCTGGGCTATCCGGGTTACCGGGATCTGCGCCTGGCCCTCGCCGGGCTCGCCGCGCAGCAGCAGTCGGGCCGCGCCCCCGCCATCACCACGGACATCGCGGTGGACGACCCGATCGCCGACGTGGTCGCCAAGCTCGCCTACGACGAGCAGCAGACCCTCGCCGACACCGCCGCCGGCCTCGACACCGTCCAACTGGGCGCGGCCGTCACCGCCCTGACCCAGGCCCGCCGCACCGATGTGTACGGCGTCGGGGCGTCCGGCCTGGTCGCCCAGGACCTCACACAGAAGCTGCTGCGCATAGGGCTGATGGCGCACGCCCACAGCGACCCGCACCTCGCCGTCACCAACGCCGTGCAACTGCGCGCGGGCGACGTCGCGATCGCCATCACACACTCCGGGTCGACGGGGGACGTCATCGAGCCGCTGCGGGTCGCCTTCGAGCGCGGGGCGACGACGGTGGCGATCACCGGCCGCCCGACCGGCCCGGTCACGCAGTACGCCGATCATGTCCTCACCACGTCCACCGCACGCGAGAGCGAGCTGCGCCCGGCGGCCATGTCGTCCCGGACCGGTCAGCTCCTCGTGGTGGACTGCCTGTTCGTGGGGGTGGCGCAGCGGACGTACGAGAAGGCGGCGCCCGCGCTGTCGGCGTCGTACGAGGCGCTGGCCCACCGGCACCGTTCCTGAGGCAGCCGCCCCGCCCAGCACCGGAAAGACACGGAAAGAGCCGTTCATGACCTCCACCTCCCACTCCCGTGATCTCAGGACCGAGTTGGAGTCCCTGACCACCGAGGCCTTCCGGCCGGAGCTCGCGGACATCGACCGGCTGCCCACCCTCGACATCGCCCGGCTGATGAACGGCGAGGACGCCACCGTGGCCGGGGCGGTCGCGGCCCGGCTGCCCGGGATCGCCGCCGCGATCGACGCCGTGGCGGAGCGGATGGCCCGGGGCGGCCGTCTGGTCTACGCGGGCGCGGGCACGGCGGGCCGGCTGGGCATCCTGGACGCCTCCGAGTGCCCGCCCACGTTCAACACCGACCCCTCCCGGGTCGTCGGCCTGATCGCGGGCGGCCCGGACGCCGTGGTGACCTCGGTCGAGGGCGCGGAGGACTCCCGGGACCTGGCGAGGACCGACCTGGAGGCCCTCGCCCCGGCCCCCGACGACACGGTGGTCGGCATCTCCGCCTCCGGCCGCACCCCGTACGCCATCGGCGCCGTCGAGCACGCCCGGGCCCGCGGCTGCCTCACCATCGGCCTCGCCTGCAACCCCGGCAGCCCGCTCGCGGCCGCCGCCGACCACGGCATCGAGATCGTCGTCGGCCCGGAACTGCTCACCGGCTCCACCCGCCTGAAGTCCGGCACGGCGCAGAAGCTCGTCCTCAACATGATCTCGACGATCACGATGATCCGGCTGGGCAAGACCTACGGGAACCTGATGGTCGACGTCCGCGCCTCGAACGACAAGCTCCGCGCCCGCTCCCACCGCATCGTCGCCCTCGCCACCGGCGCCGGGGACAAGGAGATCGAGGAGGCCCTCACGGCCACCGACGGCGAGGTGAAGAACGCCATCCTGACGATCCTGGCCGGGGTGGACGGCCCGACGGCCGCCCGACTGCTGGAGGAGTCGGGCGGGCACCTGCGGGCGGCCCTGGCGGCGAGCGGCTGAGCCGTCACACCCCCGACGCCGTCACGCCACCACGACCACGGACTGTTCCTCCCCCAAGCGCTCGGCCTGCTCCCCAGCCGCCTTCTCCGCCAGGGCGTTGACCGCCGCGTTGAAGCGCTCCATGGAGGTGGGGCGGTCCGGGCCGAGGACGTACTCCTTGAGGACCCGGCGCTCGGCCGCCATCGGGTCGCGGCCCGGTGCGCGCACCGAGTCGAGGATCTCCGGCAGCCGGGTGCAGGCGCGGTCGAGGAGGTAGGCGCCCCCGGCGGTGGTGTACGCCGCGCGGAACTCCTCGTCGGACAGGTCGTTCGCGTTGGTCAGGACGTACGGCTTGAGGCTCGCCACGAAGTCCGCGACCACGGAGGACACATCGCTGACGAGGATGTCGGCCTGGTCGAAGCACGCGTACAGCGTGGGCAGTTGCCTGACGATCACCTGGTGCCCGAGCGGGCCCCGGCTCTCCCAGTACAGCCGGTGCCACTCGGCGCGCAGCTCGTGCCACTCGGCCTCCCCGTCCAGGCCGGAGGGGCGGGCCTCGCGGGTCTGCTGGGCGTCGTCACCGGCGAGCCGCCCGGACAGTTCACCGAGCCGCGCCTGGATCTCCGCGAGCCGCGGACGGACGGCGGCGATCGCCGCCTCGGTCTCCTGGGCGCCGCGCCGCTCGTTGTCGGCGCGCAGCAGCTCCCGGATCGCCCGGTCCGCCTCGGCCGCCTCGCGGGAGCGCTTGCCGGTGAGGGGGTGCGGCTTGTAGAGGACCCGTACGTTCTCCGCGAGCAGCTTCTCGACCAGCGGCACACCCATCGGGATCAGCGACGTGTGGCAGTCGTCGTCGCTCCAGCCCTCCCAGGTCGGCGCGTACAGCACGGTCGGCAGCGGACCCGGCACATGGTCGGCGTGCAGCCGGATCGACGACAGCTGCGGGCGGCCCACCTCGACGATCGCCGAGTCGCTGATCGCGTGCCGCACCCGCTGGTAGCGGTCGCGCCCGGCCCGCCCGGCCACCCAGATCTCGTCGTACACCTTGCTCACCCGGTTGCTGCTGGCCAGCTTGTCGCTGTCGCCGTGCCCGATGAAGACGTGCTTGGCCTCGGCGACGCGCAGCATGTGCACGTTCTTGCCCGCGTTCCCCGGGTAGAGCACCACCCGCAGCTCGGGCAGCTCCAGCTGCGCCACGTCGTCGGCCTTCGGCACGCACAGGACCGGGATCGACGTACGGCTCAGGAAGCGGAACGAGGCCCGCTCCCTCAGGATGATCAACGGCCGCCGGTCGAGCTGCTCCAGCGTCTCGATCCACATGTTGACCTGGTACATGAAGTCCCGGGACACGGCCGCGAAGCTGAAGTAAAGCGCCACCTCCGGCCGGTATCCGGCCAGCTGACGGTTGACCTCGGCGATCACCTCGTCCCCCGACGGCACCCGGCGGGCCCGGCGCAGCTGCCCGAGCAGCGCCACCACGGCCGCGACAGCGAGCCCGGCGGTGAGCGCGAAGCCGATGCCCGCGGGCTGCCCCGTCCCGGCCGCCAGCGCGGCGAGCAGCCCGGCATGGGCCGGTAGGTCCAGGTGCAGCAGCTTGCGCAGGAAACGCCGGTAGAGGAGAGCGGGCGGCGACTGCGGAATGCCCGCCCCGCTCATGTCGAGGTTGCGCACCACCACCGGCAGCGTGCGCCGCCGCCGGATGGCGTGGTGCACGGCCGTGAAGATGATGACCAGGGTGAAGTGGGCGGCGAACACGGCCAGCGCGGCCACCAGCACCGCGCCCGGCGCGTCCATCCGGTCGGCCAGCGCGAGCAGCATCACCGTCCGCAGGGCGAACCGCATCGTGCGGGTCAGCTGCAACGCGGCCAACCGCCGCACGAAGGCGGGCGAGCGCGAGTGCAGCACCTCGTCCGCGACGTAGGTCACGGCCGAGGCGGCGGCGAAGCCCCACAGCGACGGGAGCAGCGCGAAGACGGGCAGTGCGGCGAAGCCGGCGGCGAACAGGAGCACAAGAAGAAGGTCGGTCTTCCCGCGCACACGCAGGACACCGCACAGCCAACGCAACGTCATAAGACAGGATTCCTCTAGGGAAAGGATGTGATTTCCGGAGTGGCGTGCGGTGGGGCGAACGCCGGCGTATGCGCGATACGCCTGTTCGACGGCGGTGAAGGGCGAATGGTTGTACTCCCACCGTTGGCCATTACTTCACCGTGACTTCATCTCCCGGTTGACCTGCCGCACGCGAGCCCGCAGCGTCTCCCCAACGGGCAGCGAGCGCAGTACGTCGGTGAGGTGCTCGGCCGTCCGTACGTTGCACCGCCCCAGATCGACCAGCGCGTACGGCTCGTCGCTCGCGCCGGTCACGGGGTCGATGCCCAGTGACGGCAGCACGACCCCGACTCCGGCGAGGGCGTCCCGCAGCGACTGCACGATCTCTTCGGTCGAACGCACCGTTCCTACCTCCACGCTGAGTTTGTGATTCACCACACAGCGTGGCGGACACGTCTCTAACCTGGCCAGATACGGCGGTCCAACAACCCGATCTGTACGACAGGGAGTTGCCCATGCCCGGTTCCAGGGACCTCGACCCGTCCTCCTCCCCTCGTGCCCTCCTGGGCGCCGAACTCCGCCACGCCCGCGAGAAGGCCGGCCTCAGCCAGGAGGACTTGGGTCAGCGGCTGTTCGTGAGCGGGTCGTTCATCGGGCAGCTGGAGGCGGGGACGCGGAGGTTGCAGCGGGAGTACGCGCGGTTGCTGGACGAGGTGCTGGGGACGGAGGACTTCTTCCAGCGGAACTGTGCGGCGGCGGCGAAGTCGAAGTACCGCGCGCACTTCGCAGAAGCAGCAGAGGTGGAGACGCAAGCCGCGGCCATCAGGGAGTACACATCGATGCTGATTCCCGGACTGCTCCAGACACCCGCCTACGCACGAGCCGTCAGCCGCGCTTACCAGCCCTCAGCGGCAGACGAGGTCATCGAGGCGCTGGTGACAGGCCGGATGGAGCGGGCGCGGATTCTCCGCGATCCAACAAAGCCTCTGTTGTGGACGGTGATTGACGAGGCCGCACTGCGCCGCGCGACGGGCGGACCGGAGGTGATGGCGGGGGCGCTACGCCACCTCATCGGCCTGATCCGTGGCAACCGCGTCATCGTTCAGGTGCTGCCGTTCGACGCAGGGGCCCATCCGGGGATGCAGGGCTGCGTCAGGGTGATGGACTTCGACGACGCCCCTCCACTCGCCTACCTGGAAGGGGTCGACACCGGGCAACTGGAGGACGACCCGGCCACCGTCGCGCGCTACAGGCTCTCGAGCTCCTCACGGCTTCGGCGCTCTCGCCTGAGAAGTCTCTGGCCCTCCTCGATGCGATGGCGCAGGATTACGACCATGAGGAACACGCCTGAGTGGTACAAGTCCAGCTACAGCGGCGGCACCGGCGACAACTGCCTGGAAGTCACCCAGGCATTCCCCGATGTCATCCCCGTCCGCGACTCCAAGACCCCCCACGGCCCGAAGCTCGTGTTCCGGGCCACCGCCTGGTCCGCTTTCGTCGAGAACCTCAAGGACGAGACGACCTGAGCTTCGGGATCCGGGCTTCGAGCTCTCTTTTCAAGGAGTGGGTGGAGGGCCTCAACCCACCCACCCTCCCGACTGGTTGACGCGACGCATCCGGTTTGCCACGGACAGTCACCTACCTCTAACGTTTCTGGAAAAGCAACAGCCCCCGCTTGGTGCGCCAACACCTGCGGGGGCTTAACCATCGAGATCGGACAGCGATCCCATGGCTGACGCCAACTTTAGTGCTGCCTCCCCGTCCGCGCACCCCATGGCCAACCCCGGCTACGGCAAGCGCACGACCCACGACCAAACCCCCGTGCACGAAACGCGACTTCGCCCACCTCCCACCCCGCGAAGCCGCCGTCGCCGCCTACCTCGACCGGCTCCCCGACGGCGCCGACATCTCCGTGAAGACGCTGGCCAAGCAGCTCCCGTACGGACAGTGCGCCCTGGGCACCGCCCTCAACCGCATCCAGCAGGCAGGTCACCTGCGCCGAGGCCGGGAGTGCGTCACGGCGGACGACGGCAGCTCCCGCTGGATCACCCGATCGTGGTGGTCCGGTACCGCCAGGGATGACGACTGGTGGACGGCGTTCACCCGCGGCGACGCGCCACGGCCGCAGGCGGCACGCCCCACCCGTTCCCGCGCTCACATCCTCCTGGCCGCCCTCGGCCGCACAACCCCCGTCCTGTCCCTCTCCCAGACCGACTGCGCGGACCTCGCCCCACTCGTGACGGAGTGGTTCGCACGGGGCGCCTCGGAGGAGGACGTAGTCGTGCGCTCACAGCCGGCCTGCCGACACCGGTCCATCACCCCGCCGCGCTCGTCCGCACTCGCCTGACCAGCAAACTCCCGCCCCCACCCCCTCCACGCCCACCCCTACGGGTCCTGGAGTGCGCGAAGTGCGGCGCCCCAGGGCGTCCGGAAACCCTGCCAGGAGGCCGTTGCAGCGCCTGCCGGGGCGAACGCGCCCCCACGCAACCCGCCGCACCCCTCTCCGCCCCCACGGTCCACGCACACGCGGCCGGGATCCGGGCCGCGATGTCCCGCCGACGCCACGACTACGCCGACTGACGACAATGGACTCATGAACCACTCCCAGCTGACCGCCCTAGGCCGCGCCCTCCGTCTGCTCGGGGAGCACGGGGAGGCCCTCTCCGCCGACACCCCGGACGCCAAGCTGCACGAGGTCAAGGCCGATCTGAAGCGCGCCCTGGACCTGCTGGACGAGAGTGTCACGGGCGCCGCGCCCAGTACCCGCTGCCCCGAGCACCCGAACGGCCCGGTCGACGAGGCCGCCCCCGATCTGTGCCTGCTGTGCGAGACGCGGCGCAGGGCGGCCCGCCGGGCGGAGTTCAACGGGCCCGCCCCGCAGCACCGGCCCGCCGAGCCCGCGCCGTCCCGCTACGGCGTGCGCGGCGACCGTCCCCAGCCCCAGCAGCGCTGGCTGGCGGAGCTGTGGAACGGTCAGGCCTGGCAGCTGTGCGGCACCCCGCGCCGGGACCGACGCGAGGCCGAACTGTTCATCAACGCCCAGCGCAAGGCTCCCCGGGCCGCCATGGCGTACCGGCTGGTCCACGAGTTCACCGACTACGAGGTGCTGCGGGTGTGGGGGACGCCGGTGCGGGTGGACATCGAGCCGATGGGCAACCTGTAGCGGCCCGGGCTCACAGCAGCGGCAGGGGCAGGAACTCGTACCCCTCCCACAGCCGCCGCGACCGCTCCTCCGGGTACGCCCGCACCTCTGGCTCCGCGTCGAGCACCTGCACCAGCCGCCGCTCGTCGTCGTACGCCGGCCAGCCCGGGTCGCCCGACCTCGCGAAGGACGTCCAGGACGCGCGGAAGCGGGACGAGAGCGCGAGGGCCTCGGCGGACGGCTCCGCGCCCGCGAACAGCAGCAGCCCCAGGTCCGCCCCGTAGGTGCCGAACAGCAGCGGGATGTCCAGGGCGTGGCAGGCGCCGAGCGCGCCGCCGTTGCCCGGGGCCGGCCAGGTCAGTTCGTAGACGTGCGCGCTGCCGCCGCCCGCGCGCTGCGCCTCGGCCAGGTGCAGGGACGGCATGTTGAACAGCCAGTCCGTCTGGACGCGTTCGTAGAGCTCGCTCGGGGAGGCGTCGGGGAAGGCGTCGCGGTACGCCTGTGCACCGCTGGGGGCGAAGAGGCTCAGGGCCGAGGCCGCCCGCTCGTCGGATATCTGGCCGAGCTGTCCGGCCATGGCGATGAAGAGGCGGTACTCGTCGCGGTTGTGGCCGACGAGGAGGTCGACGTCCGCCGCCGATCCGGACCGCAGCGCCTGCCACGGGCTCGTCGGCAGGACCTCGCCGTCGACGACCGGGGCGAACGGCGTGACCGTGGGCGCCGCCTGGCCCCAGCGGTCGATGCGCTGGAGCATCTTGGCGCTCAGTGTCTCGCCCGCCGACGTCAGCCGGTGCGGGGCGATCGTCGAGAGGTCGGCGACGGTGGGGCGCAGTCCCGCCTCGGCGGCGAGGGCGGTGCCGATGTCCCGGGCGAGCGCGTCGGAGAAGAACGTCCCCGGCACGCTCTGGGCGATCGCCCGCTGGAACAGCCCGGCCGCGCGCGGCATGGAGAGCAGCGAGGCGACCGAGCCTGCGCCCGCGGACTCCCCGAAGATCGTGACCTGGTCGGGGTCGCCGCCGAAGGCCTCGACGTTGTCCCTCACCCACTCCAGCGCGGCCACCTGGTCGAGCAGTCCGCGGTTGGCGGGCGCTCCCTCGATGTGCGCGAAACCCTCCATGCCCAGGCGGTAGTTGAGGGACACGACCACCACGTCGCCGTCGGCGGCGATGCGGTGGGCGTCGTAGCCGGGGCTGCCGGAGTGGCCGAGCTTGTAGGCGCCGCCGTAGATCCACACCATGACCGGGCGGCGGGCCGCCGGGTCGGGTTCGGGCGTCCAGACGTTGACCGTGAGCCAGTCGTCGCCCTCGGGAAGGTCGAGCAGGCCCGGGCCGCCCAGGCTGCCGAGGTCCTGCGGGGGCGGCGGGCCGAAGGCGTGGGCCTCCCGTATGCCGTCCCAGGGCTGGGCGGGGCGGGGTGCCTGGAAGCGGGCCGCGCCCACCGGGGGCGCGGCGAACGGGATGCCGCGGAAGACCGCGAGCCCCGCCTCCCTCCGGCCCCGGACCGCCCCGGCGGTGGTGCGCACCACCGGCCCGGGCTGCCCGGCGGAACCGTCGTGCGGCGGGCGGGACTCGGTCGTCGTCATCTGGATCTCCTCAACTCAAGGCCGGTGAACGGGCGCTCAGTCAGTGTCCTTGACTGACGCAAGCAGATCCAGGGCCTCAGGTGACGGAGGTCAGCTGAGGGACTTCAGCGCCGCCGGGTTGTAGGGCGCCAGCTCCTCGGTGCGGCCGTCGAGCACCTTGCGGGCCCACTCGGGGTCCTGGAGCAGCGCGCGGCCGACGGCGACCATGTCGAACTCGTCGCGCTCGAAACGGTCCAGGAGGTTGTCGAGGTCGCCCAGTTCGGCGCCCTGGCCCTGGAAGGCCTTGAGGAAGTCACCGTTCAGGCCGACCGAGCCGACGGTGATGGTGGGCTTGCCGGTGAGCTTCTTGGTCCAGCCGGCCAGGTTGAGGTCGGAGTCGTCGAACTCGGGCACCCAGTAACGGCGGGTGGAGGCGTGGAAGGCGTCGACACCGGCCGCCGCGAGCGGGGCCAGGATGGCCTCCAGCTCCTCGGGCGTCTCGGCGAGGCGGGCGTCGTAGGCCTCCTGCTTCCACTGGGAGTAGCGGAAGATGACGGGGAAGTCGGCGGAGACGCTCTCGCGGACGGCGGTGACGATCTCCTCGGAGAGCTTGGCGCGGGCGACCCTGTCGCCGCCGTAGGCGTCGGTGCGGCGGTTGGTGCCCTCCCAGAGGAACTGGTCGAGCAGGTAGCCGTGGGCGCCGTGCAGCTCGACGCCGTCGAAGCCGATGCGCTCGGCGGCAGCGGCGGCCTCGGCGAACGCGCCGATGACGGCGTCGATGTCGGCCTGGGTCATGGCCTTGCCGGTGGGCTCCGTCGCGCCGATGCGCAGACCGGAGGGGCCGACGGCGGGGGCGTCGGCGACCGGGGGCTCGCCCTGGTTGCGGACCATGCCGATGTGCCACAGCTGGGGCACGATCGTGCCGCCCGCGGCGTGCACCGCCTCGGCGACCTTCGCCCAGCCCGCGAGCTGCTCCTCGCCGTGGAAGCGCGGCACGCGGTCGCTCTGCCCGGCCGAGTCGTGGCCGACGTAGGTGCCCTCGGTGACAATCAGGCCGACTCCGGCGGCGGCGCGGCGCGCGTAGTACGAGACGACGTCCTCGCCGGGCACGCCGCCCGGGGAGAACATGCGGGTCATCGGGGCCATCGCGATCCGGTTCGGAACGGTCAGGCCGCCCAGCGTTACGGGCCGGGACAGGATTTCGGCGGCGCGGGATGCGGAGGCGGCGACAGTCACGTGGGGGCTCCCTCGGGGGTACCGGATGGTATGTGCATACGCATAGGACGCATGATTCAACCACCCAGCCCGGCCCCCGCATCCCGTCCCGGCTGTGATCCCGGACACGCGAGAGGCGCGCCCTTGAGCTCGCGAGGGGGCGTACCCCCGGACACGCCCGAGGGCGGCACCCCCTGCCGGAACAGGAAGTGCCGCCCTCGGTAAGGACGTTGATCAACCCTGGGGTCGATCAGAAGTCCATGTCACCGCCCGGCATGCCGCCGCCGGCGGGCGCGGCGGCCTTCTCCGGCTTGTCGGCGATGACGGCCTCGGTGGTGAGGAACAGCGCGGCGATGGAGGCGGCGTTCTGCAGGGCAGAGCGGGTCACCTTCGCCGGGTCGATGATGCCCTCGGCGATCATGTCGACGTACTCACCGGTCGCGGCGTTCAGGCCGTGGCCGACCTGGAGGTTGCGGACCTTCTCCACGACGACGCCGCCCTCGAGACCACCGTTGACGGCGATCTGCTTCAGCGGGGCCTCCAGGGCGAGCTTCACGGCGTTGGCGCCGGTCGCCTCGTCACCCTCGAGCTCCAGCTTCTCGAAGACCTGGGAGGCCTGCAGCAGGGCCACGCCACCACCGGCGACGATGCCCTCCTCGACGGCCGCCTTGGCGTTGCGCACGGCGTCCTCGATGCGGTGCTTGCGCTCCTTGAGCTCCACCTCGGTGGCGGCACCGGCCTTGATGACCGCGACACCGCCGGCGAGCTTCGCCAGGCGCTCCTGCAGCTTCTCGCGGTCGTAGTCCGAGTCGCTGTTCTCGATCTCGGCGCGGATCTGGTTGACCCGGCCCTGGACCTGCTCGGGGGAGCCGGCACCGTCGACGATGGTGGTCTCGTCCTTGGTGACGACGACCTTGCGGGCCCGGCCCAGCAGGTCGATCGTGGCGTTCTCCAGCTTGAGGCCGACCTCCTCGGAGATCACCTCGCCGCCGGTGAGGATGCCGATGTCCTGCAGCATCGCCTTGCGGCGGTCGCCGAAGCCCGGGGCCTTGACGGCGACGGACTTGAAGGTGCCGCGGATCTTGTTGACGACCAGGGTCGACAGGGCCTCGCCCTCGACGTCCTCGGCGATGATCAGCAGCGGCTTGCCCGACTGCATGACCTTCTCGAGGAGCGGCAGCAGGTCCTTGACGTTGCTGATCTTCGAGTTGGCGATCAGGATGTACGGGTCGTCGAGGACGGCCTCCATACGCTCCATGTCGGTGGCGAAGTACGCCGAGATGTAGCCCTTGTCGAAGCGCATACCCTCGGTGAGCTCCAGTTCCAGACCGAAGGTCTGGGACTCCTCGACGGTGATGACGCCTTCCTTGCCGACCTTGTCCATGGCCTCGGCGATGAGCTCGCCGATCTGGGTGTCGGCGGCGGAGATGGAGGCCGTGGAGGCGATCTGCTCCTTGGTCTCGACGTCCTTCGCCTGCTCCAGCAGGGCGGCGGAGACGGCCTCGACGGCGCGCTCGATACCGCGCTTGAGGGCCATCGGGTTGGCGCCGGCGGCTACGTTGCGCAGACCCTCCTTGACCAGGGCCTGGGCGAGAACGGTCGCGGTGGTCGTACCGTCACCGGCGACGTCGTCCGTCTTCTTGGCGACTTCCTTGACCAGCTCGGCGCCGATCTTCTCGTACGGGTCCTCGAGCTCGATCTCCTTGGCGATGGACACACCATCGTTGGTGATCGTGGGCGCGCCCCACTTCTTCTCGAGGACGACGTTGCGGCCCTTGGGGCCGAGCGTCACCTTGACAGCGTCCGCGAGCTGGTTCATGCCGCGCTCGAGGCCGCGCCGCGCCTCCTCGTCGAACGCGATGATCTTGGCCATGTGAAGTGGTCCCTCCAGGACTGGGGGTGATTACTTCGGACCGCGCCCGCGCCCGCGACGGACGGCTCGCCAGCCTTGTGGTTCCTTCCCCACCCGGCCTGCGGGCCTCACCGACCCGGTCCTTACGTTGTCACTCTCACCTTCAGAGTGCTAACGCAATGATTAGCACTCGACCCCCGAGAGTGCAAGGCGCGCTCGCGTAGCGAGTGCTCGTTGAGGGGTGGTGGTCGGGCGACGGGTGGGCGCAAGCGCCTCCGGGGGATCGGGCGGGGGCGTCAGCCCCTCGCGAACACCGCTCCATGGGGTGTTCGAACAGGCCGAAGGGCCCGCACCCCGGGGGGTACGGGCCCTTCTGAGAAGACCGGTCGCTGATGCGTTGGTCGTGGTGCGCGTTCAGGCAGAGACGCGAACCATGTCGGCCTGCGGTCCCTTCTGGCCCTGCGAGATCTCGAACTCGACCCGCTGGCCCTCTTCAAGGGTGCGGTAGCCGTCCATCTGAATCGCGCTGTAGTGGACGAAAACATCCGCACCACCGTCGACCGCGATGAAGCCGTACCCCTTCTCCGCGTTGAACCACTTGACGGTGCCCTGAGCCATGCCTAACTCCCCTATTACTGGCCCTTGCACAGATCCACACTTCGCGGATCCGGGTCAGACCTCACCCCCCACGGTTGGGGGCGTGCGCCGGAACGCGTCGACCGCGGCTGAATGTATCTGTCCAACTGCCGTCTGCAACAGGTCAATCGGACGAGAATTCTGGACGCGCCGGGTCCGGAATGTAGGGAGAATTCGTCCGAATTCAGGGCAAGTCGGGCCGCACAAAGGGAACAAAAGCCGCAAAAGATGCGCACACTTTGGCTACATCTTGTCGGACTCGCAGCGGGAATTCAGGGTTCCGATCAGGGGATCGGGATCGCGTTCCCCAACTGTACCGCGCTCAATCACGCAGAATTGCCCCCTCCGCTTCTCTCACGGAGGGGGCAATTCGATGAACTCTCAGTGACGGCCGTTACCGAAGGTAATAACAGGCCGCCCGACCGGTTCAGCCGCCGGCGACGGCGGGAATGATCGACACACCGGCACCGTCCGGCGTGGCCGTCTCCAGCCCCTGCTCGAACCGCACATCGTCGTCGTTGACGTACACGTTGACGAACCGACGCAGCTTGCCCTGGTCGTCCAGCACCCGGGCGGCGATCCCGGTGTGGTTCTTCTCCAGGTCGGCGATGACCTCGCCGAGGGTCCCACCATCGGCGGACACCTCAGCCTGCCCGCCGGTGTAGGTACGCAGGATGGTGGGGATGCGGACGGTGACGCTCATGACTTGCAACCTCCGGGTTGGGTGACGCACCTGCTTCTAGGGGCGCGGGGCTGTGTCGATTTGCGGCTCCGCCGCGCGGGCGCGACCAGCCCCCACAGGCCCGCAGCAAACAACGACGCTCAGACGAGCCCGGCCTCACGGAAAGACTCGAGGCTGGGACGAATGGTCGCCGTCAGACCCGTGCCCGCCACCGCATCCAGCGTCTTGAGACCGTCCCCCGTGTTGAGCACCACCGTGGTCTTGGACGGATCCAGCAGCCCGTTCTCCAGCAGCTTCTTGGTGACACCCACCGTCACACCACCGGCGGTCTCCGCAAAGATCCCCTCGGTCCGGGCAAGGACCTTGATCGCGTCGACGACCTGCTCGTCGTTCACGTCCTCCACCGCACCGCCGGTCCGCCGCGCGATGTCCAGCACGTAGGGCCCGTCCGCCGGGTTGCCGATGGCGAGCGACTTGGCGATGGTGTTCGGCTTCTGCGGGCGGACGACGTCGTGCCCGGCCTTGTAGGCGACGGACACCGGCGAGCAGCCCTCGGCCTGCGCACCGAAGATCTTGTACGGCTTGTCCTCGACGAGACCGAGCTTGATCAGCTCCTGAAGACCCTTGTCGATCTTCGTCAGCTGCGAGCCGGAGGCGATCGGCACCACGAGCTGGTCCGGCAGCTGCCAGCCGAGCTGCTCGCAGATCTCGTACGCGAGGGTCTTGGAGCCCTCCGCGTAGTACGGCCGGAGGTTGACGTTGACGAAGCCCCAGCCCTCACCGGCCGGGTCGCCGATGAGCTCGGAGCAGAAGCGGTTCACGTCGTCGTAGTTGCCCTCGATGCCGACGAGCTCGCCGCCGTAGACCGCGGCCATGACGACCTTGCCCTGCTCCAGGTCGTGCGGGATGAACACACAGGAACGGAAGCCGGCGCGGGCGGCGGCGGCGCCCACCGCACCGGCGAGGTTGCCGGTGGAGGAGCAGGAGAGCGTGGTGAAGCCGAAGGCGCGGGCGGCCTCCAGGGCCTGGGCGACGACGCGGTCCTTGAAGGAGTGCGTCGGGTTGCCGGAGTCGTCCTTCACGAACAGCTTGCCGGCGTCGACGCCCAGCTCGCGCGCGAGGTTGTCGGCCTTGACGAGCTTGGTCCAGCCGGGGTTGATGTTCGGCTTGTCCGCGACGTCGGCCGGGACCGGCAGCAGCGGGGCGTAGCGCCAGATGTTCGCGGGTCCCGCTTCGATGCGCTTGCGGAGCTCTTCGGTTTCGTAGGCCGAGAAGTCGTAGGCGATCTCCAGCGGGCCGAAACACTCCTCGCACGCGAAGACCGGGCCGAGGGGCACGCGGTGACCGCATTCGCGGCAGCTCAGCGCGGCGGCGGGGCCGAGGTCTACGGTGGATTCGGTGGTGCTTGCAACAGTCTGCGCAGCCATGTGAGGCGAGGCCCTTTCTCCTCATCTTCCTCACGACGCATCTCGCCGTGAGACGGATTTGGCACCTTCCCGAGCCGGGAGCCTCGCGCTGGCGGTCGACAGTGACCTACGAGTACCGACTGGAGGGTTGCCGGGGCTTCATCGGGCCGTTTCCCTCTGCCCCTCTGGATGAGCTGTATGTGGTTGTAAACGACGGCCGACCCCGGACATGCGATGGTCACCCGCGCTGTTCAAGACTGTAACCGACGACCAGGACAGTTGAGATAGTCGTCCGAACCGCGAGACGCGTCACATTCCGTCCCGCCGAGAGAACGCTAAGGAGCCGCCACGGTGCTGGAAGAAGTCGAGCGCTGGCTGAGCACCCGTTCCTGGTCCGCGAACGAGCGCCCGCTCCACCGGATCCTCGCCGCGAAGCAGCGCACGGGCCAGACGGTCAGCGTCGTACTGCCCGCTCTCAACGAGGAGGCGACGGTCGGGGACATCGTCTCCGTCATCCGCCACGACCTGATGCGGCAGGTGCCGCTCGTCGACGAACTGGTCGTCGTCGACTCCGGGTCCACCGACCGCACGTCCGAGGTGGCCGCCGCCGCGGGCGCGCGGGTGGTGCACCGGGACGAGATACTCCCGCGCCTGCCCGCCGTGCCCGGCAAGGGCGAGGTGCTGTGGCGCTCGCTCCTGGTCACCCGCGGGGACATCGTCTGCTTCGTCGACGCCGACCTCAAGGACTTCTCGTCCGACTTCGTCTCCGGGATCGTGGGCCCGCTGCTCACCGAGCCGGACGTGGACCTGGTGAAGGCCATGTACGACCGCCCGCTGGCCGGGGCCTCCGGGCAGGGCGGCCGGGTCACGGAACTGATGGCGCGCCCGCTGCTCAACATGCACTGGCCGCAGCTGGCCGGCTTCGTGCAGCCGCTCGGCGGCGAGTACGCGGCCCGCCGCTCCCTGCTGGAGCAGCTGCCGTTCCCCGTCGGGTACGGCGTGGAGCTGGGCATGCTGGTCGACGCCCTGCACCTGGCGGGCCTGGACGCCCTCGCCCAGGTGGACGTGGGGGTGCGCAGGCACCGCCACCAGGACGGGCAGGCGCTGGGCCGGATGGCCGCCGCGATCTACCGCACGGCCCAGCTGCGGCTCGCCCGCGGGCATCTGATCCGGCCGGCCCTGACGCAGTTCGAGCGCGGGGAGGACGGCTTCGAGCCGCGGACGTACTCCGTGGACACCGAGGAGCGTCCGCCGATGGTGGACATCGCCGAGTACCAGGCGCGGAGAGCGGCCTGACCGGGACGGTTTTCGGCCGGACGGGTCAGATCCGCACGTTTGAGCGTCCGGGGCCCGGGCTAGGTTGAGGCTTATGGCTTCGACGAACGGTGCTGCACAGGTGCTGGTGGCCTCCAACCGGGGTCCCGTCTCGTACACGGTGGGCGAGGACGGTTCGCTGGAGGCCAAACGGGGCGGTGGCGGGCTGGTCTCCGGGCTCTCCGCGATCGGCTCCGACGCGGACGCGCTGTGGGTGTGCTCGGCGCTGTCCGACGGCGACCGGGAGGCGGTGCGGCGCGGGGTCGGCGAGGACGGCGTGCGGATGCTGGACATCCCGGCCGACGTGCACGCCGACGCCTACAACGGCATCGCCAACTCGGTCCTGTGGTTCGTCCACCACATGCTCTACCAGACGCCGCTGGAGCCGGTCTTCGACGCGGAGTTCCGGCGGCAGTGGGCGTCCTACGAGGCGTACAACCGGGCGTTCGCCGAGGCGCTGGCCGAGGAGGCGGCCCGGGGCGCGGCGGTCGTGGTGCAGGACTACCACCTCACGCTGGTGCCGGGCATGCTCCGCGAGCTGCGGCCCGACCTGCGCATCGGGCACTTCTCGCACACGCCGTGGGCGCCGCCGGAGTACTTCCGGATGCTGCCGGACGACGTGGCCGGGCAGGTGCTGCGCGGCATGCTCGGCGCGGACCGGCTGGGCTTCCTCACCGAGCGCTGGGCGGAGGCGTTCACCGCGTGCGCCGAGCGGTTCGCGGGCGGGCTCGGCGGCACGCGGGTGGGGGTGCACGGGCTGGGCGCCGACGCGGACTTCCTGCGCAAGCGGGCGCACGAGCCGGACGTCGACGAGCGGATGGCCGCGCTGCGGCAGGAGATCGGCGAGGGCCGGCGCACCATCGTCCGGGTCGACCGCACCGAGCTGTCCAAGAACATCGTGCGCGGCCTGCTGGCCTACCGCCGGCTGCTGGAGGCGCACGCCGAGTGGCGCGAGCGGGTGGTGCACGTCGCCTTCGCGTACCCCTCGCGGCAGGACCTCGCGGTGTACCGGGACTACACGGCCGAGGTGCAGCGGCTCGCCGACGAGATCAACGCCGAGTACGGCACGCCCGGGTGGACCCCGGTCCTCCTCAACCTCAAGGACGACTTCGCCCGCTCGCTGGCCGCCTACCGGCTGGCCGACGTGGCCCTGGTCAACCCCATCCGCGACGGCATGAACCTCGTCGCCAAGGAGATCCCGGTGATCTCCGACGCGGGCTGCGCGCTGGTGCTGTCGCGGGAGGCCGGGGCGCACGAGGAGCTGGGCGAGGACGCGCTCACGGTGAACCCCTACGACATCACGGGCACGGCGTCGGCCCTGCACGAGGCCCTGTCGATGCGCCCGGAGGAACGCGCCGAACGCGGCAAGCGCCTGGCCGCGGCGGCGACGGCACTGCCACCGGCGCAGTGGTTCGTCGACCAGCTCGACGCGTTGAGGGGCTGAGAGCCGGATGAGCAGCCTTCCCACCCCCGCCACGCAGGCCGGGCAGGACGGCCTCGACGCCCTCCTCGCGCAGCCCGGCAAGGCACTGATCGGGCTCGACTTCGACGGGACGCTCGCGCCGATCGTGGCCGATCCGGAGCTGGCCCGGGCCCACCCCCGGGCGCTGTCCGCGCTGGCCGCCCTCGCGCCGAAGGTGGCCGCCGTCGCGGTGATCACCGGCCGGCCGGCCGAGGTCGCGGTGCGCAACGGCGGCTTCGCGGACGTGCCGGGTCTGGAGCACCTCGTCGTCCTCGGGCACTACGGCGCCGAGCGGTGGGACGCCCGCACCGGCAAGGTCACCGCGCCCGAGCCGCACCCCGGCGTCGCGGCCGTACGCGCCGAGCTGCCCGGGCTGCTCGACGGGAGCGGGACCTGGATCGAGGACAAGGGCAGGGCGGTGGCCGTGCACACCCGCCGGGCCGCCGACCCGCAGGCCGCCTTCGACGCCCTGCGCGAGCCGCTCACCGACCTGGCGACCCGGCACGGCCTGATCGTCGAGCCCGGCCGCATGGTCCTGGAACTGCGCCCGCCCGGCATGGACAAGGGCGTCGCCCTGACCGGCTTCGCCCAGGAGATCGGCGCCGGTTCGGTCCTCTACGCCGGCGACGACCTGGGCGACCTGCCCGCCTACGCGGCCGTCGACACCCTCCGCACGACCGGCACCCCGGGCCTGCTGGTGTGCAGCGGCAGCGACGAGGTGACGGAACTGCGCAAGCGAGCGGACGTGGTGGTGAACGGCCCGGAGGGGGTCGTGGACCTGCTGGCGGCCTTGGCGGACCGGATCGGCTGAAGGACACGTCCCCCTTAGGGGCGCGGGGAACTGCGCGAGCAACCACAACGGGCCCGCAGCCCGCGACGGCCGGGAATCCCCACTCACCGCTCGGACCGACGCCGCTCCCGAACCCGCCGCAACCGATTCACCGTCACCGGATCATGCTCCAACGCCCGCGCATCATCCAGCAGCGCATTGAGAAGCTGGTAGTAGCGCACAGGGGCGAGCCCCAGCTCCTCCCGTATCGCCCGCTCCTTCGCACCGGGCCCGGAGAACCCCCGGCGCTCGAGCGCGAGAATGTCCCGCTCCCGACGCCCGAGCCCCTGCTCACCCGCGTCCTCATCCATGAACGGCACCGTAACGCCCCCCACCGACAGCAGCGAAGCTACTCCGCACTCTCCGCCCGAGCCGCCCCCGCCTGAAGGTGCCCAAGGACGCCCGTGGGGCTGCCGCCGGGCGCGACGGCCTTGCCGATCTGCTGCTTGACCTGGGAGGCGACGTCGGCCCAGGACGTCTTGCCGACCGGGTAGAGCTCGGAGGCCAGCAGCTCCTCCAGGAACGGCCTGAGGTGCCGGTCCTCGTCGGAGGCGGCCATCGTGCCGGACGCGGAGGAGGTGACCGGCAGCAGGTCGTACTCGCGGGAGAAGGCCAGCACGTTCTTCTCGCTGTAGACGAAGTCGAGGAAATCGCCCACCTGGTCACGGTGGCCGTTCTTGCGGAACGCCGTCATCCAGTCGGTGACGCCGAGCGTGGACCTGCTCGGGCCCTCCTTGCCCGGCGTGGGCACCATCCCGTACTTGACGCCCTTCTTGGCGGCGATCTTCATCAGCGAGGGGTGGCCGTTGAGCATGCCGACCTGGCCCTTGGCGAAGGCGGCGAACGCCGCGGCCCGGTTCAGCTCCCCGGGCGCGACCGGCCCGGTCAGGTCCTTGCCGACCAGGTCCTGCTTCAGCCAGGAGAAGGTGTCGATGTTCTCCGGGGAGTCGATGCCGTAGCTGTCGACGCCGTCGGTGTAGCCGCCCCCGCCGCTGAGCATCCACTGCATGGTCTCGGCCTGTGCCTCCTCGGGGCCGAGGGGCAGCGCGTACGGGTACTTCACGCCCTCGGCCTTGAGCGCCTCGGCGTCCGCGGCCAGGTCGTTCCAGGACCCGGGCGGGGTGATGCCGGCCTTGGCGAAGAGGGTCTTGTTGTAGAAGAGCACGCGGGTGGAGGCGGCGAAGGGCAGCCCGTACTGCACGCCCCTCACCTGGCCCGCGGAGGCCAGCTGCCCCACGAAGTCGGCCTGTGTGCGTATGGAGAGCAGGTCGTCGGCCTTGTAGAGCTGGTCCTGGGCGGCGTAGTCGGCGTACGCGCCGATCTGCGCCATGTCCGGCGGGTCACCGGCGGCGACCATCTCCCTGACCTTGCGGTCGACGTCGTTCCAGGAGTGGACGCTGACGTCGATCTCGACGTCGGGGTGGTCGGCCTCGTACTCCTCGACGAGCTTGTCCCAGTACTTCTTCGAGCTGTTGGCCGCGCTGTCGCCGTAGTCGGCGGCGACCAGCTTCAGGGTCACGTCGGCCGATCCGCCGGTGACGCCGCAGCCGCCGAGGACCGCCGTCATGCCCAGTGCGGACACCACCGCGATCGTTCCTGCCATCCGCCGACGCTGCACCGCTGCTCTTCCCCAACCCCGGCGTCACCGCCGCCGAAACATTTCGATATCCGGAACAAGGTCTACACCACGTGAATGGACTAGACCTCTTGCGGGTCCCCGGGTCACACTGTTCTCCGTGAAACATGTCATCGCCCTCGACGTGGGCGGCACCGGAATGAAGGCCGCGCTGGTTGGGCCGGGGGGCGAGGTGCTGCACCGGGCCCGCCGGGCCACCGGACGCGCCCAGGGACCGGACGCCGTGATCGCGGGCATCCTGGACTTCGCCGCCGAGCTGCGCGCGTACGGCGCCGAGCGTTTCGGCACGCCCGCGTCCGCCGCCGGTGTGGCCGTGCCCGGCATCGTCGACGAGGCGCACGGCCTCGCCGTCTACGCCGCCAACCTCGGCTGGCGCGACGTCCCGCTGCGCGACCTGCTGACGCAGCGGCTCGGCGTCCCGGTCGCCCTCGGCCACGACGTGCGCACCGGCGGCCTCGCCGAGGGGCGGGTCGGCGCGGGCCGGGGCGCGGACCGGTTCCTGTTCGTGGCCCTGGGCACCGGCATCGCGGGCGCCATCGGCGTCGACGGCCGGGTCGAGGCGGGCGCGCACGGCTTCGCGGGCGAGATCGGCCACATCGTCGTACGCCCCGGCGGGGCCCCCTGCCCCTGCGGGCAGCACGGCTGTCTGGAGCGCTTCGCCTCGGCGGCAGCCGTGAGCGAGGCCTGGGCCGCGGCCTCGGGCGACCCGGGCGCCGACGCCGCCGACTGCGCCAAGGCGGTGGACGCCGGCGACCCGAAGGCCGAGGCGGTCTGGCAGGAGGCCGTGGCCGCCCTGGCCGACGGCCTGGTCACGGCCCTGACCCTGCTGGATCCCCGCGTCCTGATCATCGGCGGCGGGCTGGCGGAGGCGGGAGAGACCCTCTTCACGCCGCTGAGGGAAGCGATCCGCAGCCGCATCACCTTCCAGAAACAGCCGGCACTCGTCCCGGCGGCGCTGGGTGACACGGCCGGATGTCTCGGTGCTGGGCTCCTGGCCTGGGATCTCCTCGACCACACCGACCGCATGGAGGTAACCCCCTGATGACCAACGCCTCAGGGGCGCGGGGAACTGCGCGACAAGCCCCCACGCACCCGCACCCCGCAACGGCCGGACACCCCACGGTCCTCACCGGCGCGACAGTGGTCCTCCCCACAGGACCCGTCGAAAACGGCCGGCTGACCATCGAGGGGCCCCGCATCACCGGGTCGACACCAAAAAACGCCCAGGTCATCCACGCCCCCGCCCACTTCGTCATCCCCGGCTTCGTCGACCTGCACAACCACGGCGGCGGCGGAGCCTCCTTCACCTCCGGCTCGGTCGACGACATCCTCAAGGGCATCCACACCCACCGGCTGCACGGCACGACCACCCTGGTCGCCTCCACCGTCACCGGCGACCTGGACTCCCTCACGCGGCGCGCCGGCCTGCTGAGCGAACTCGCCGAGCAGGGCGAGATCGCCGGCGTCCACTTCGAGGGCCCGTTCATCTCCCCCTGCCGCAAGGGCGCCCACTCCGAGGCCCTCCTGCGCGACCCCCACCCCGCGGACGTCCGCAAGCTGATCGACGCGGCCCGGGGGCGGGCGAAGATGCTCACCCTGGCCACCGAACTGCCCGGCGGCCTCGAATCGGTACGTCTCCTCGCCGACCACGGCGTGATCGCGGCGATCGGCCACACGGACGCCACGTACGAGCAGACGGTGCAGGCCATCGAAGCGGGCGCCACGGTCGCCACGCACCTCTTCAACGCGATGCCGCCGCTCGGCCACCGCTCCCCCGGCCCGATCACCGCGCTGCTGGAGGACGACCGGATCACGGTCGAGCTGATCAACGACGGCACACACCTCCACCCCGCGGCGCTGCGACTGGCGTTCCATCACGCGGGCGCCGACCGGGTCGCGTTCATCACGGACGCGATGGACGCCGCCGGTTTCGGCGACGGGCGCTACTGGCTGGGCCCGCTGGAGGTGGAGGTCGCGGACGGCGTGGCCCGGCTGGTGGAGGACGGCACGATCGCCGGCTCGACCCTCACCCAGGACCGTGCGTTCAAGCGGGCGGTCACGGTCGACGGCCTCTCCGTGGAGGACGCGGTGCGGGCACTCTCGGCGACCCCCGCCCGGCTGCTCGGCATGGCCGACACGATCGGCTCACTGGAGCCCGGGAAGTACGCCGACCTGCTGCTCGTGGACTCCGCGTACGAACTGAAGGGCGTCATGCGCCGTGGCGAATGGGTGGTCCCTCCCCGACTGGGCTGATCCGTCCCGCAGTCGGGAGACGGTGGCCGACTCCAGGACTGGGCCGACCGCCGTCTCTTTGGCATGATCAGGGAACGTTCACGGCAACAAGCGCGCCTGGGGAGGTCGGCCCGGTGATCCTCACGGTCACGCTGAACACCGCTCTCGACATCACCTACCGCGTACGGTCCCTCAGGCCGCACGCCTCCCACCGCGTCTCCGAGGTGACGGAACGCCCCGGCGGCAAGGGCGTCAACGTGGCCCGGGTGCTCGCGGCCCTCGGGCGCGAGGTGACGGTGACGGGGTTCACGGGCGGGGCGACGGGCCGGGTCGTGCAGGAGAAGCTCGCGGCGGTGCCGGGGGTGGTGGACGCGCTGGTCCCGGTGTCGGGCGCGACCCGCCGCACGGTCGCCGTGGCCGACGAGCGCACCGGCGACACGACGCAGCTGAACGAACCGGGCCCGACGATCACGGCGTCCGAATGGTCGTCGTTCCAGGAGGCCTACGAGGACCTGCTCCCCGGGGCGTCGGCGGTGGCCCTGTGCGGCAGCCTGCCGCCGGGCGTCCCGGTGGGCGCGTACGCGGGCCTGGTCCGCACGGCCCGCTCCTTCTCGGTCCCGGTCCTCCTGGACACCAGCGGCGAACCCCTGCGCCGGGGCGTCGCGGCCCGCCCCGACATCATCAAGCCGAACGCCGAGGAACTGGCGGAACTCACGGGCTCCCACGACCCGCTCCGCGCGACCCAGGACGCCCGCCGCCGGGGCGCGGGCGCGGTGGTCGCCTCCCTCGGCCCGGAGGGCCTTCTGGCCCTCACCCGAGAAGGCCGCTGGCGAGCCACCCCACCGGCCTCGGTACGAGGCAACCCCACAGGCGCGGGCGACTCAGCGGTAGCGGGCCTGCTCTCGGCCTGGGTGGAACACCTCCCCTGGCCGGCCTGCCTCACCCGCGCGACGGCTCTCGCGGCAGCGACGGTGCGGGCACCGGTGGCCGGGGAGTTCGACCGGGGGCTGTACGAGGAGTTGCTGACGGGGGTGACGGTTTCGGGGGAGGTCAGCGCGGCTTGAGCCGAGCCGTCACTTCTTCAGCCAGAGCTGGTCGAGAACCGCGTCACACTGGTTGCCCTCGTTGCAGGCGATCTCGATCGTGTTGGTGCCCTTGGTCAGGTTGACGTTGGACCACGTCTCCTGCCAGCCCTTTTCCCAGTCGCCCTTGGGCAGACCGCCGAAGTTCTTCATGTTGACGGGCCGGTCCTGGGTGTCACCGTTGACCACCAGCGTGGCGTTGGCGTCCACGCCCGGGATGCCGTAGCGCACGTAGAGGCGGTAGCTGCCGGCCTTCTCGATACCGTCCACCGTCCAGGTCACCTTGGCACCGACCTGGTTGAAGCCCGTCACATAGACCCCGCCGTCGGCCTTCGCGCCCTTGAAGTCCGACGCCGTCGTCAGGCCGGGGCTGAGCCGCAGGGCCTTCGCGTCGGCCTCCGGGAGGTCCTTCGGGGCCGCGCCGGCCTTGGTCGCCGAGGGGCTCGGCTTGGACTCCTGGGACTGGGTCGGGGTGGTCCCCGTCTCGTTGCCCGCGTCGCTCTTTTCCTTGTCGCCGCCCAGCATGGCCACGCCGATGCCGATGACGACCGCGGCCACCACCGCGATCGCGCCGATCAGCAGACCCTTGTGGTTCGGGCCGCGGCCACCCCGGCCGCCACCGCCGCCGACCGGCATCTGCTGGGCGGTGGTGGCACCGCCGGGCAGCGTCTCCGGCGCGGCGTAGTGCGCGTTCGGCTGGCTGTAGGTGGCCTGCTGCGGGACCTGGCCGTACGGCGCGGTCTGTGCGTGCTGCGGCGGCTGGCCGTACTGGCGCGTGCCGACCGCTCGCACCCGGTTGACCGAGTTCGGGTAGCCGTAGCCCCCGGACGGCGGCTGGGCTCCGTTGGCCTGCCCGTCGGCGTAGAGATAGCCGAACGGGTCGTCGTCCTCGGGCGTGCTCGCGCCGTTGTTGCCGGGCGTCATCCCTTGGTCTCCTCAGTCAGGTGCGGTGCATGCGGTACACGGGTGAGTAAGCGAGCCTACCCGCTCCCAGAGACCCAAACGGGTGACTCAGACCGCATCAACTCACTGAGCTGGGCTTCACCCGGCGCGTCTGTGTTGTTTGGGACGAGATCGTTTCTCGACGTACATCCGCTCGTCAGCGGATTTCAACACTTCGTCCGCCGTCATTCCACAGTGTGCCCATCCGATGCCGAAGCTGGCGCCCACCCGCACGGCCCGCCCCTCGGCACGGATGGGCTGGATGATCTCGCTGCGGAGCCGGACCGCGAGGTCCTGCGCGTCCGCCCGGCCGAGCCCGTCGGCCAGAATGACGAATTCGTCACCCCCGAGCCGGGCGACCGTGTCACCGTCGCGGACGCCGCCGCTCAGCCGCCGGGCGACCTCGATGAGAACCGCGTCACCCGCGTTGTGCCCGAACCGGTCGTTGATCGACTTGAAGCCGTCGAGGTCGCAGAAGAGCACCGCGAGACCCTTGGTGCCGTCGTCGTGGGTCCCCTCCGGGGCGACGGTGTGCACATGGTGGTCGTAGGCGTCGTACGGCTCGGCGCCCTGCCGGAAGTCGAAGCCGGGCCCGACCACGTCGAAGGCGGGATGGCCGTAGGCCGCGTCGACGGATTCCACGGCGGAGCTCGGGGATGACGCGCGTTGACAGAGCCGGGCGGACAGGCGGGATCGCAGCTCGGCGGAGTTCGGCAGGCCGGTGAGCGAGTCGTGCGAGGCACGGTGGGCGAGCTGGAGCTCGCGGCGCTTGCGCTCCTCGATGTCCTCGACGTGGGTGAGCAGGAAGCGCGGCCCGTCCGCGGCGTCCGCGACGACGCTGTTGCGCAGCGACACCCACACGTACGTGCCGTCGCGGCGGCCCAGGCGGAGCTCCGCGCGGCCGCCCTCCGCCGAGGTGCGCAGCAGGGTGCCTATGTCCTCGGGGTGGACCAGGTCGGAGAAGGAGTAGCGGCGCATCGCGGAGGCCGGGCGGCCCAGCAGCCGGCACAGCGCGTCGTTCGTGCGCAGGATCCGGCCGTGCTGGTCGCCGCCCATCTCGGCGATGGCCATGCCGGACGGCGCGTACTCGAAGGCCTGCCTGAAGCTTTCCTCACTGGCCCGCAGCGCCTGCTGCTCGCGCTCCAGCCGGACGAGGGCGCGCTGCATGTTGGCGCGCAGCCGGGCGTTGCTGATCGCGATGGCGGCCTGGAAGGCGTACATCTGGAGCGCCTCGCGGCCCCATGCCCCGGGCCGGCGGCCGTTGCGCGGCCGGTCCACGGAGAGCACGCCGATCAGTTCGCCGCACGCCGCGCTGCCCTGGGGGCCGGGCGCGTACATGGGCGCGAAGAGGCGGTCGGAGGGGTGCCACTCGTCCTCGAAGCGGGGGGCGGGGCCGTCGGTGTACCACTGCGGGACGTCGTCGTCGTCGAGGACCCAGCCCTCGGTGTGCGGTATGAACACCAGGTCGCCCCACTGCTCGCCCATGGCGAGGCGGCGTTCCCAGGACTCGCGCGAGCCGACCCGGCCCGTGATGAGGGCCTCGGCCGCGGGGTTCCCGGCGAAGGCGGCGACGACGAGGTCGCCGTCCGGCCGTACGAGGTTCACGCACGCCAGCTCGTACCCGAGGGCCGCGACGACGCCCTCCGCGACGGTCTGCAGTGTGTCCGCCAGGCTCCGGGCCGTGTTCATGTCGGCCATGACCTGGTGCAGTTGTCGCAGGGACGCAAGACGGACGTAGGGTTCCGACTCGGTCTCCATGCTCGCCCTCCCCCCGAGTACTCGCAGCGATTCAAGGGTCTCGTCGGCGTATCCTCCTGGCAGCTTCCCCGCCACTGAATCACAGCGCGCTGCCCACTCGGTACACAGGGTCAACAATTCCTGCCCCTTGTGACTCAAGTCACAGGCAAACCTGAACAATTGAGTGGAGTTTCTGCGTTCTTCACGTGCTCTACCGAACGCAAAGTTTGTCGGGGTGCGCGCATGTATTTTCCCTGGTGACCGCGGGGAGACCGCGGATGTCCGTGGGGCGTCCGCCGCGATGTCCGTCGGGTGTCCTGGGGTGTCCGTCGCGATGTCCGTCCTGAGTCCTAGGACCGTGATCGGGCGGGAGTCCGATGCGGGGCGCGCGGGAGGCAGATTAGCGTCTCTGCTGTGCCGAACACTCCCGCTGCCACGTCCCCGATCATTCCGTCGCCCGCCTCCGGGCATGCTGAGGGGGTGAGCAACGACGAGTTCCGCGCCGCCATGTCCCGGCTGGCCTCGGGCGTGGTCCTGGTGACCGCGCAGGAGCCGCCGCTCGACCCGGACGACGCCACGGCGCCGGGCGGCGAGGACGTGGGCATGACGGCCACGGCCTTCATGTCGGTGTCCCTGGACCCTCCCCTGGTGCTGGTGAGCCTGCGCGAGGGCTCCCGCATGGACGAGCTGCTGGAGGAGCAGGACCTGTGGGGGGTCTCGGTCCTCTCCGAGAGCCAGCGGCACATCGCGGGCCGTTTCGCGATGAAGGGCCGCGTCAGCGACCGGCTGCTGTTCGCGGACATCCCGTACACGCGCGGCGAGTACACCGGCTCCCCGCTGGTCGGCGGCGCCCTGGCCGTCCTGGAGTGCCGCACCGAGCAGCGGGTGCCGGCCGGCGACCACACGCTGGTCATCGGCCGCGTCCTGACCGCCTCCGTCCCCAGCGCGGAGGGCGGCCCCCTGACGTACTTCCGCGGCAGGTACCGGCAGTTGGGCTGAGGAAATCGTTGGCCCGTCCACGGACCGGCTGCCTAGGGTGCGCGCATGACCGCGACCGGCCCGTGCCTCGAAGAGATCACCCCCGCGAATCTCGACGCCGCCCTCGGCATCCGCGTCCGCCCCGATCAGGAACACGCGGTCGCCCCGGTCGTGAAGTCGCTCGCCGAGGCCTACGTCCATCCCGGCATCGCCTGGCCGCGCCTGATCGTCGACGGCGACCGGCCGGTCGGCTTCCTGATGGCCTGCCTCGGCATCGACTGGTACGGGGACGGCAGCGAGTTCCGTTCGGGCCTGTGGCGGCTGAACATCGCGGCCGGTGAGCAGGGCAAGGGGTACGGCCGGTTCGCCGTCGAGTCGGTGGCCGAGCAGCTGCGCCGGCGCGGCACCGAGAAGTTCTACGTCACGTGGCACCCGGGCGCGGACGGCCCGGAGGGCTTCTACCTGGGGCTCGGCTTCCGCCCGGACGGGGAGAACAGCGGCGGCCAGACGGTAGGAGTGCTGGAGCTGGACTAGGCCCAGTTCCGCGCGGAGCGCCCCTGCTTCGTCTCCGAGCGCTGCTTCTTCTGTCGCAGCCGGCGCTCGTTGATGCCCCGGGGGATCCGGGTCGGCTTGCGGGGCTTGGGCGGGGGTGCGGTGGCCTCGGCCAGCAGCGCGGTGAGGCGTACGGCGGCGGCCTCGCGGTTGCGCCACTGGGAGCGGTGCTCGGAGGAGCGGACGGTGACGACCCCGTCGACCAGACGCCCGGCCAGCCGCTCCAGGGCCCGCTGCTTCCACACCTCGGGCAGTGCCTCGGTCTTCGCCAGGTCGAAGCTCAGCTCGACCTTCGAGTCGCTGGTGTTGACATGCTGCCCGCCCGGCCCCGATGACCGCGAGAAACGCCACATGAGCTCGGCCTCGGGCAGGGAGACGGAGCCGCGGATGACGTGGGAACCGGACATGCCGTCCATGTTCCCGCTTCTGCGCCGTCCACGTCACCCGAATAATCGCGAGTAAAGAAAGTAAAGGAGCTGGAACCTCGCGTACCCCTCTCCACGTTCATGGGGGTAGCTGTAGCTTCTTTGCCGTACGTAAACGAGGGAAGGGACTCCCAACAATGGCTGTAAGCCTGTCCAAGGGTGGCAACGTCTCGCTCACCAAGGAGGCTCCGGGCCTGACCGACGTCACCGTGGGCCTCGGCTGGGACGTCCGCACCACCACCGGCACGGACTTCGACCTCGACGCCTCCGCGATCGCGGTCAACACGCAGGGCAAGGTCTACTCGGACGCGCACTTCGTCTTCTTCAACAACAAGCAGACGCCGGACAACACGATCGTCCACACCGGCGACAACCGCACGGGCGAGGGCGCCGGCGACGACGAGGCGATCAACGTCAACCTCGCCGCGCTCCCGGCCGACATCGACAAGATCGTCTTCCCGGTCTCGATCTACGACGCGGAGAACCGCTCGCAGAACTTCGGCCAGGTCCGCAACGCCTACATCCGCATCGTCAACCAGGCCGGCGGCACGGAGATCGCCCGCTACGACCTGTCGGAGGACGCGGCGACGGAGACGGCCATGGTCTTCGGCGAGCTCTACCGCAACGGCGCCGAGTGGAAGTTCCGCGCGGTGGGCCAGGGCTACGCCTCGGGCCTGGTCGGCATCGCCCAGGACTTCGGCGTCAACGTCTGACGGACGCGCCTCAGCGTTTCGCGGGAAGCCCCCCGGGCCGGTCGTCCGGCCCGGGGGGCTTCGCCCTCAGGAGGCGCGGGGAACTGCGCCGCCCGGGGACTTGGCCCTAAGGGGCGCGGGGAACTGCGCGACAAGCCACACCCCACCCGCACCGGACAAAGCACCCGAGCCCCTGCGGCGCATCGAAGCCCCCTCGTCGACCACCGCGAGGACAAGCAGCCGGGACGCCCCTGCGCGGCCCTGCGCAAGGAACTGACCGGGCCCTGAGACCTCACGGCTGCTCCGGCTTCCCCTCCCCGTACAGCCACTCGTCCCAGACCGCCTCCAGGTCCGTCCCGGGCGCCTGCTTCTCCACGTAGGCCGTGAAGTCGGCGGTGTCGGCGTTGCCGTGCCGGTACGTGGCCGCCCACCCCCGCAGGATCGAGAAGAACCGGTCGTCCCCGACGGCCTGCCGCACCTTCTGCAGCACCATCGCCCCCCGGACGTACACAGGCGGGTCGGAGATCTGCCCGGCGCCCGGCGGGTCCGCCGGCGGGAACTCCCAGATCTCCTCCGCGGCCTCCTCCGTGTCGAAGGACGCGCCGGAGTACACCTCGTCGAAGGTCTTCTGCGCGCCGGCCCCGCCGTGGTCCTCCTCCCACAGCCACTCCGCGTAGGTCGCGAACCCCTCGTTGAGCCACATGTCCCGCCAGCTCTCGGGCGTGACGGAATCGCCGTACCACTGGTGGGCGAGCTCATGGACGAGCAGCGTCATGTCGGGGGCGCCGGGGAAGACCGGGCGGGTCTGCGTCTCCAGGGCGTAGCCGACGGAGGCCGCGCTGTCGACGATCGCGCCGGCGGAGGAGAAGGGGTACGGCCCGAACCTCCGCTCCGACCACCGCAGCACCTCCGGGATCCGGCCGAGCACGGGCCGGCTCGCCGCCGCCTCGGCCGGGTCGACAGCCGTGTACAGGGGCAGGTCCCCGGCCCTGGAGCGGCTGATGTCGAAGCGGCCGATCGCGAGGGTGGCGAGGTAGCTCGCCATCGGCTCCCCGCTGTGCCACACGAACGTCGTGCTCCCCCGCGCGGTGCGCTCGCTGCGCAACTCCCCGTTGGAGACGGCGTGCAGTCCCTCGGGCACGGTCACCGCGAGGTCGTAGGCCGCCTTGTCGGAGGGGTGGTGGTTGCCGGGGAACCACGCCATCGACCCCGTCGGCTCGCCGAGCGCGAGCACCCCGTCCGCGGTGCGCAGCCAGCCCTCCTGGGAGCCGTCCGGGTCGGTGACGGTCTCGGGCGTTCCGGAGTAGCGGACGGTCACGCGGAACGTCGCGTCCCGGCCGATGTCACCGTGCGGCCGGACCGTGAGCTCCTGCCCGGCGCGGTTCCAGCGTGCGATCTCGCCGCCGACGGTGACCTTCTCGACCTCCATGCCGAGCAGGTCGAGGTTGAACGCGGAGAGGTCCTTCTCCGCGCGGGCGGTGAGGACGGCCGTGCCGGTGAGGTGGCGGGCTCCGGGGTCGTAGGCCAGGCGCAGGCCGTAGTGGGTGACGTCGTAGCCGCCGTTGCCGGCCTTCGGGAAGTACGGGTCGCGGACGCCGGAGCCGCCCGGGGTGCCGTGCACTCCGCCGCCGCACGCGCTGAGGACGAGCGCGCAGGCGAGCAGGGAGGCTGCGGGCAGCGTGGGGACAAGACGTACAGATCGGGCCACGCTCGTGATCCTACGATCGCGTGACACCATCACCTTCGTGCTCGACATCGGCTACGCCCTCTCCAACCGCTTCCCCGACCCGCCGCAGACGGACTACCGCCGCGCGGACGTCCGGGCGCTGCGGCACGACCTGTTCTGCGGGGACGTCTATCTGGCGGACACCAAGACGGACCACGAGGTGTCCACAGCCTGGGGATGGGTGCCGGTGCTCGACTTCGCGTGGGCGCTGTGCGACATCGTGGAGCGCATCGACCGGGACCCGGCGGGCTCGCGGGCGTCCCGGCCGCAGCGGGCGGAGCTGGACTTCACCGAGTCGACGGACCGGATGCTCTTCGAGCGCCGCTTCGGGTGGGTGGACATCGAGGCGGACTGGATGCGCGCGGAGGAGCCCGCGCTCACCGTCTCCCACGCCGAACTGCGCCGCGAGTCACGGGACTTCCTGCACGACCTGATCGCGGACCTCACCGACCTCCACGACGACCTCGCGGAGAACCCGGCGATCTGGACCCTCCAGGCCCGCTTTCCCCGGGTCTCCTGACCCGTACCGGCGACCCTGCCCCGCGCCCGCCGGAAGGTGATCCATCCGGCTACGCGGGCTCTCTCGTGTGGTGGGCGCTGTGGCGGCCCCCCGTGCCGGTCGGCGCGTCAGCCCTCCACCCGGATCCCCCACTGCGCGGCCAGCACCGGTGCCAGGTCCAGTAGTTGCGACGTGCTGATCACCGCCCCCGACAGCCGGTCCAGCCCACGGGTGATCTCCAGGGACGCGGCGCCGCGCAGGTCGACGTCCGTGAGGGTCGCCGCGTGCAGGTCGGCGCCCTTCAGGGCGCAGTCGACGAACTCCACCCGCTCCAGGCGGGCGCCGCCGAAATCCGGCTCGACGAGGACGCAGCCCTCGAAGACGACGTCCCTGAGCCGGGCCGTGCGCAGGTTCAGATAGTCGATCTTGCCGCCGCGGATCAGCACCCGCTCCAGCACCGCCCCGTGCAACTGCGGCCCGCCGAGCCGGGCATCGGTCAGCTCCACGTCGCGCAGGGTCGCCTCGGAGAGGTCGGTGCCGACGCCCCGGACACCGGTGAGGGCGGAGTCCAGGACGCGGGCGTGCCGCAGCCGGGTCTCGTCCAGCGCACAGCCCGTCAGGGCGCAGTCCATGAAACGGGCGCCCGACCCGTCCTGCCCGGCGAGGTCGGCCTCCCGGAAGTCCAGCCCGTCGTAGTCCCCGTCCGGCTCCAGACCACCGCCCTCGTACGGCTCCAGCTGCGGCAGCCGCACCTCCGGTCGCCGCGCGCCCTTCACACCCGTACCGCCCGCCGCTCTCCTCGCCATGCCCCCATGCTGCACCCCGCCTCTGACAACCGTCCCTGACCTGCGCGGACACCGCTGATGTCACATTCCGGGGCCCGGTTCGGTCGTACTCACAGAAGGCGAACCCGACCCGAGGGAGATCCCCAGCCATGCACCGCATCACCGTCATCGGCGGCGGCCTCGCCGGACTGACCGCGGCCATCACCGCCGCCGAGGCGGGCGCCAAGGTCACCGTCCACGAGGCCCACCACACCCTCGGCGGCCGGGCGCGCACCGCCGACGGCCCGTACCGCACCAACGAGGGCCCGCACGCCCTCTACAACGGCGGCCCGCACTGGGCCTGGCTCAAGCAGCGCGACCTCATCGGCCCGCTCGCCCCGCTCCCGCCCCTGGAGGCCGCCCGGCTCCGGCTGCGGCACCAGGGCGTGCTGCGCCGCACCCCGCCCTTCCCGATGCTGAAGCTGCTGCGCCGCACGGCCCGTCAGGCCCCCGTGGACGCCGACTTCCTGACCTGGGCGACGGACATCGCGGGCGAGGAGGGGGCCCGGGCCGCCGCCCACTACTCGGCGGTCGCCCTGTTCCACCACGACCCCGGGTCGCTGTCGGCCGCGTTCGTCCAGGAGCGGCTGCGCCGCGCCACCAAGCTGCCGCCCGAGGCGCACTACCCGCGCGGCGGCTGGGCGAGCGTCATCGACCGGATGGCCGCCCGCGCCTGGAACCTGGGCGTCCGGATGGAGACGCTGTCCCGCGTCGACACGCTCCCCACCGACACGCCCGTCGTCGTCGCCACCTCCCTCGACGCCGCCCGCCGCCTGCTCGGCGACGACTCCCTGACCTGGCCGAGCGGCCGTACCGCCCTCGTCGACCTGGCCGTGCGCACCCGGCGCGGGGACGCCTTCGCGGTCTCCGACCTGGACGCACCCGGCTGGCTGGAGCGCTTCACCGCCCAGGACCGCAGCCTCGCCCCGGCCGGCGAGCAGCTGATCCAGGGCCAGATCCCCCTCGCCCCGCACGAGTCCAAGGCCGACGGCACCGCACGTGCCGAGCACCTTCTCGACCTGGGCTTCCCGGGCTGGCGCGAGCGGGTCACCTGGCGGCGCGAGTCGGTGGCGAGCGGCCGTACGGGCGCGGTCGACCGGCCCGGCACCAGCTGGCGCGACCGGCCGGCCGTGGACCGGGGCGACGGGGTCTACCTCGCCGGGGACCAGGTCGCGGCCCCCGGTGTGCTGTCGGAGGTGTCCTTCAACAGCGCCCTGACGGCGGTCTCACTGGCCCTCGGCCGGCGCGAGGTTGACCTCAAGCAAGCTTGAGGTTGAAGGCTGGTCGCATCCAACGCCCGATCAGAGGACACCGACCACCCGACCAGAGGAGTCGCCATGCACGCCATCCGGCTGCACGCCTTCGGCCCGCCCGAGAACCTCACCCACGAGCGGGTCGAGGACCCCCGGCCGGGCCCCGGCCAGGTCCGGATCGCCGTACGGGCCGCGGGTGTTCACCTCCTGGACGCCGCCCTGCGCGAGGGCATGCGGGGCGGCCCGGCGGCCGAGCCGACGCCGCTGCCCACCATCCCCGGCCGGGAGGTCGCCGGAGTCGTCGAGTCGCTGGGCGAGGGCGTCGCCGGCCTGTGGCTCGGCAAGCGGGTCGTCGCCCACCTCGGCTTCGTCCCCGGCGGATACGCCGAACTGGCCGTCACCGAGGTCGAGCGCCTGCACGAGATCCCCGGCAACCTGGACTTCGCCGAGGCCGTCGCCATGATCGGCACGGGCCGTACGGCGATGGGCATCCTCCAGTTCGCCGAGCTCGGCCCCGACTCGGTGGTGATCGTCCCGGCCGCGGCCGGAGGCATCGGCACCCTCCTCGTGCAGTACGCCAAGAACGCCGGCGCGACCGTCGTGGGCCTCGCGGGCGGGCCGGAGAAGACCGCGCGTGTGCAGGCCGGCGGCGCCGATCTCGCCGTCGACTACAAGGGCCCCGCCTGGCCCGCGAAGGTGCGTGCGCATCTCGGCGGCCGCAGGGCGACCGTCGTCTTCGACGGCGTCGGCGGCGACATCGCCCGCGAGGCCGTCGGCCTCCTCGGTCCCGGCGGCAAGCACATCGTGTTCGGCTGGTCCGGTGAGGGCATCATGGACGGCGAGCCCTACCTCGTCGACGGCGTCTCCGAGCAGGTCCTCGGCCCGGTGATGCTGGGCAGGGCCGGCGGGCCCGACCCCGTCCGCACCCTCGAACTGCGCGCCCTCGCCGAGGCCGCCGCCGGCCGGCTCACCCCGGCCGTGCAGCGCTTCCCGCTCGCCGAGGCCGCGGCCGCGCACCGCGCGCTGGAGACCCGCGGCACGGTCGGAAAGGTGGTCCTGGAGCCATGACCCGACGCCCCACCAGCGGCGACGAATCCGCGGATGCAGGCCGCCCGGATCCATGGTCTTCTGACCAGATGAGTGTCACCCGGACAGGCGAACAGGGCCCTCCCGTGGACACCGACCCGCGCCGCTGGTGGGGCCTGGTCGTCATCGCCCTGGCCCAGCTCATGGTCGTCCTCGACGCGACCATCGTGAACATCGCCCTCCCCTCCGCCCAGCGCGACCTCGGCATGTCCGACGGCAACCGGCAGTGGGTGATCACCGCCTACACCCTCGCCTTCGGCGGGCTGCTCCTGCTGGGCGGCCGGATCGCCGACCTGGTGGGCCGCAAGCGGACCTTCGTGATCGGGCTGATCGGCTTCGCCGCCGCCTCCGCGCTCGGCGGCGCCGCCACCAACGCGGGCATGCTCTTCGGCGCCCGCGCGCTCCAGGGCGCCTTCGCCGCGGTCCTGGCCCCTTCCGCGCTGTCCCTGCTGACCACGACGTTCACCGACCCCAAGGAGCGCGGCAAGGCCTTCGGCATCTACGGCGCCCTGGCCGGCAGCGGCGCCGCGATCGGCTTCATGGTCGGCGGGCTGCTCACCGAGTACCTGGACTGGCGGTGGTGCCTCTACGTCAACGTGCCCATCGCGATCGTCGCCGTGCTCGGCGCCCTCGCCCTGCTGCACGACCGCCCCGTCCGCACCGGCGCCCGCCTCGACGTCCCCGGCGTCCTGCTGGGCTGCGGCGGCCTCGTCGCGATCGTCTACGGCTTCAGCGAGGCCGAGTCCCGGGGCTGGAGCGACCCGATGGTGCTGTCGCTGTTCGCCGCCGGCATCGTCCTGCTCGCGGTGTTCGTCTGGTGGCAGTCCCGGGCGCCCAGCCCCCTGCTGCCGCTGCACATCATCCGCGACCGCAACCGCGCCGGCTGCTTCCTGACCATGGCCCTGGCCGTGATCGGCATGTTCGGCCTGTTCCTGTTCATGACGTACTACCTCCAGGCCATCCTCGCCTACTCCCCCGTCAAGACGGGCCTGGCCTTCCTGCCCCTCACGGCCGCGATCATCGTCGGCTCGACCCAGATCTCCGCCCGGCTCCTCCAGCGCGTGCCACCGCGCATGCTCATGGTCCCCGGCATGATCCTCGCCGCGACCGGCATGATCCTCCTCACCCGGATCACGACGCACTCCTCGTACGCCTCCGAGATCCTGCCCGCCCTGCTGCTGCTCGGCCTCGGCATGGGCCTGACGTTCATGCCGGTCTTCGCCACCGCCACCGCGGGCGTCGCCCCGCAGGACTCGGGCGTGACGTCCGCGACGGTCAACACCTCGCAGCAGGTCGGCGGCTCCATCGGCACGGCCCTGCTCAACACCATCGCGACGACCAGCACCGCCACGTACGTCAGCGCGCACCTCACCGACCCGTCCGACCGCACCCGGGTGATGCGGGAGGGCGTCGTCCACGGCTACACCGTCGCCATCTGGTGGGCCGCCGGCATCATGCTGCTGGCCGGGCTCGTCGCGGGCCTGATGGTGACGAAGAAGGCCCCGGAACACGGCACCCCGACGACCACGAAGGTGCCGGAACCGGTGGCCTGAGGGGGGACGGCGCCCGGGCGAAAATGGCATGCCCCACCCCGCCCGTCCCACTACCGTGCCGGGAGTGATCGACATCCCCCGGGAACTGGCGGCATCACAGGCGAGGTTCAACGGCGAGGCGGGCCGCGCCTTCATCGCCGGGCTGCCCGAGCGGACGGCCCACTTCCTCGACCACTGGGGCCTGAAGCCCGACGGCCCCCCGATGCACGGCGTCTCCGCCCTGGTCGTGCCGGTCGTCCGGACCGCCGACGGCACCGCGGCGGTCCTCAAGCTCCAGATCCTCGACGAGGAGAGCGAGGGCGAACCGGTCGCGCTGCGCGTCTGGAACGGCGACGGAGCCGTCCGCCTCCTCGACCTCGACGAGCCCACCGGCACCATGCTGCTGGAGCGCCTCGACGAGACCCGCATGCTGTCCCACCTGCCGGACCCCCATCAGGCCGTGGTCACCATCGCCGAGCTCCTGGCCCACCTCACGTCCGTCCCGGCCCCGCCCGGCATGCGCCGCCTCGGCGACGTCGCGCAGGGCATGCTCGACCGGACCCCGTGGGCCCTCGCCCGCATCCCCGACCCCGAGGCCCGCCGCCTCGTCGCCGACTGCGCGGCCGCCGTACGCGAGGTCGTGGACGACCCGGGCGACCGGCTCCTCCACTGGGACCTCCACGACGAGAACGTCCTGGCCGCCACCCGCGCCCCCTGGTTGGCGATCGACCCCAAGCCCCTCGCCGGCGACCCCGGCTTCGAACTGTGGCCGGCCCTCGACAACCGCTACGACCCCGACGACATCCTCTGGCGCTTCGACGCCATGACCGCCATCCTCGCCCTGGACCGCCCCCGAGCCCACGCCTGGACCCTGGCCCGCCTCCTCCAGAACACCCTGTGGGACACCGAGGACGCCCGCCCGGTCGACGACGCCCAGTTCGAGATTGCCCGCCGGCTGCGCGGTCACGTGCGCTGACCGCCGCCCCATACACGCTGCTGGTACGCCGGATCCGCCAGAGCACGTACGGATGCGATGATCTCCGCGCGCATGTCGGGGAGCGTGATGTCATGTCGTGCTGTCACGGCCTGTTCCACGCCTTCCACGTCAGCCATTCGTCCAGGGGAATGTGGGCCGCCCGCGCGTTCTTCTTGATGGAGCCGCTGATGGGCTTGCCGTCGCGGCCGATGACCTTGCCGCCCGAGTTGATGACAACATGGTCGACCGGCGAACCGTGCGCAGTGGGCAGAGCGCAGGGGCGGGCCCGATCAGTTGGCCGACGTGTTCCGTGTCATCTCGGCTGCCTCCTTGATGGCTCGCTGTCTGAGATCGCCGAACAGCTGCATCGTGACGGCGGCCAGGACGTCGTCCCCGCCAACAGTCCGCCCGTCCCCGCGACGGGTGGACAGGGCGAGGAGGGGGTCCTTGAGCAGCGGGGCCGGGGCCGGCTCGCCCGGCACCACCAGACTGACCGTCCCGAACCGCTTGACCCCGCCCTCGCGGACGACCTTGGCCGCGTCCCGGGCCAGGGCCGTCAGGAACACGCTCGCGATTCCGTCCAGGTCGCGGACCATCGCCGGGACCGCCCTCACCCCCCGGCTCCCCAGCAGCCTTCTCACCCCGGCCTCGAACCGGTGGGCGCCGGCCACACCACTCGGTGTCCGCGCCCCGCGGCGCTCACGAAGAGACACGAGCGCACCATCGGCGTTGCGCACCTCGCCCATCAGGCCGTGGAAGGTCGGGCTGTGCAGGTACCACTCCGATCCCACCTCCACCTCGACGTTCCGGTCGATCGCCGAGATGAGGTCCTTGGGAATCAGCCTCTTCCTGACCTCCTCGGCCGCCGCGCTTCTCGCGCCCTCGATGATCTCCGTCAGCACGGTCCGCGTCACCGACGCGGCGGCCCACGCAGCCGACCGGGAGACGTGCAACGAGGTCACGTCCCTGAACACCGCTTTGACGAGCTGAGGCCTGAACGGCAGGTCGGTCACGACGGAAGCGGTCTGCGGACGCCTGCGCTCGACGCGTAGGAGTTGTGTGGTCATCGAAGAATGCGCTTTCTGCTGTCGGAGGTGTCAGTGGCCCGTGCCGCACCGGGCGGCGAGGCCACAGAGCTCTGCGAAGGGCGCCGAGCCGGCACAGGACCTGCCAGGCGGGGCCGCCGGCACACAGAGGTGCAGGCGGCCCCGCCCGGATTGTCGGCGTTCCGGCGACCGGGCGTGCGGCAGGGGTGCCACCCGGGCGACGCCCTGTGGTACGGCGCCGCCGGTCAGGCGACCTGGTACCTGCCGACTTCCAGGAAGTGCCGCAGTGCTTCGGGTGTGTTGTCGTCCAGGGCGGCGTTGGCTGCCGCGCGCAGGGCCGGGCTGATGGACGAATCGGCGAGGATGCGGGCGATGGCGACGCGGTCGTCCTCGGCCTGGGCGATGCGGTAGCCGGTCTCCAGCCAGGCGCGTATCGCGTCGGAGTCGTTGGCGTCCAGGAGGGCGTTGACCTCGGCGATGACGCGCCGGCCGCTGTCGGGGTCGGCGAGCAGACGCGTGATGGCGACGCGGTCGTCCTCGGCCTGGGCGATGCGGTAGCCGGTCTCCAGCCAGGCGCGCATCGCCTCGGGGTCGTTGGCGTCCAGGAGGGCGTTGGCTTCTCGTGTCACACGCCGGCCGCTGTCCGGGTCGGCGAGGATCCGGACTATGGCCACCCTCAGGTCGTCGGCGTCCGGCTCGTCCGCGGACGAGGACACTGGGGGCACCGTCACCGCGGTCGGTGCCGCCGTGGCGGCGAAGGACGGGGTGGCGAGCAGGAGGGCCGGGGCAAGGATGCCCGCGGCGATGCCGGGCGCTACCTGATGCAGTCGCAAGGGAAATGCTCCTCTTCGTTGGCGACGGAGGCGAGTTGAGGATGCCTCAGGACGTTCACTTGGGTGATGCTGCCACCTGGGTCTGACAGTGGCAGTCGCCCCGCAGCGGTCGCAGGGCACCGTCGCCGCGGACGTGGCCGGTGTTTCATGGCGCCGCGCCTTCGAGAAGGGCGGCCTTGAGCGCGGCCCGTGGCTGTCGGGGCATGATCGGGGCGAGACGATTCCTGGGGACGGTCCTGGTGTGGTCCGCGCGTGTGGTGGTGCGCGACGGGGTTCGGCTTGTCTGCCGGGACCAGGGCGGGCCGGGGGAGCCGGTCGTGCTGCTGCACAGCTTGGCCGGTCATGCGGGTGAGTGGGGGCCGGCGGATCCGGACCCCACTGAGACCAGAACTGAGACCGCCGACACCCGCGCGGCTCGCGCCCGACGCCGCCGCCGCATCCGCTGACGACGAAACCCCAGGTCAGACAGCATCTGACCTGGGGTTCCAAGGGAGCCCCCTGTCGGATTCGAACCGACGACCTACGCATTACAAGTGCGTTGCTCTGGCCAGCTGAGCTAAGGAGGCGGGTGCCGTGTGGCGCGTTGCCGCGCGCGAGGGCGGCTCCACTGTACACAGAGCCCGTTACGCCGAGCCACGAAGTTCCGTTGCCGTGGGCCACGGCCGTCCCACCGTGGCATGCGGCCGTGACGTGCCGCTTCGAAAATTTCCGCGAAGTTCACCGGCCCGGAACTGCTGACAGACGTCTGAACGCCAGGTACCGTCCTGAGCCAGTTCACACACGTGGACTACACCACAACGGAACACCCGTCGTGGCACCGCCTTCCTACTCGGATCGTCCGGCACGTTCCTGCCGGTAGAAGGGGTTCATTCACCATGGCCACTGTCTCGTTCGACAAGGCGACCCGGATCTACCCGGGTTCCACCAAGCCCGCCGTCGACGCGCTGGAGATCGACATCGAGGACGGCGAGTTCCTCGTCCTCGTCGGCCCCTCCGGCTGCGGAAAGTCCACCTCGCTCCGCATGCTCGCGGGGCTCGAGGACGTCAACGGCGGCGCCATCCGCATCGGTGACCGCGACGTCACGCACCTGCCGCCGAAGGACCGGGACATCGCCATGGTGTTCCAGAACTACGCGCTCTATCCGCACATGACCGTCGCCGACAACATGGGCTTCGCGCTCAAGATCGCCGGCGTCAACAAGGCGGAGATCCGGCAGAAGGTCGAGGAGGCCGCGAAGATCCTCGACCTCACCGACTACCTGGACCGCAAGCCGAAGGCGCTCTCCGGCGGTCAGCGCCAGCGTGTCGCCATGGGCCGCGCCATCGTGCGCGAGCCCCAGGTGTTCCTCATGGACGAGCCGCTGTCCAACCTGGACGCCAAGCTCCGTGTCTCCACGCGTACGCAGATCGCCTCGCTCCAGCGCCGCCTGGGCATCACCACCGTCTACGTCACCCACGACCAGGTCGAGGCCATGACGATGGGCGACCGCGTGGCGGTCCTCAAGGACGGCCTGCTCCAGCAGATCGACACCCCGCGCAACATGTACGACAAGCCCGCCAACCTCTTCGTGGCCGGCTTCATCGGCTCCCCGGCGATGAACCTCGTCGAGGTGCCGATCACCGACGGCGGCGTGAAGTTCGGCAAGTCGGTCGTGCCGGTGCAGCGCGACGCGATCGCCGCCGCCACCGACAAGACCGTCACCGTGGGCGTGCGCCCCGAGCACTTCGAGGTGGCCGGCGCGGATGCCGAGCTGGGCCTCGCGGTCACCGTCAACGTCGTCGAGGAGCTCGGCGCCGACGCGTACGTCTACGGCACCGCCAAGGTCGGCGACGACTCCAAGGACCTCGTGGTCCGCGTCAGCGGCCGTGACGTCCCGGAGAAGGGCAGCCAGCTGCACGTCGTGCCCCGCTCCGGCGAGACCCACGTGTTCTCGACGTCGACCGGTGCGCGCCTGTCCGACTGATCAACCAGCAAACGCACAACCCCGGGTGAATCACCCAGGTTGACGACGAGGGCCCCGCAGCGTGCTGCGGGGCCCCTCTCGTTGTCGACAAATACCCCGGCAGACCGGACGTTTCGAGCCGTGTGCGTCAACCCCCTACCCGGAAAGTGGCACTCTCTCATCCCCCGAACCGGTGACTAAATGTCTACAAACCATTACCGGGCGCTACCCTCACACGCGTGAAGCACTCCATGAACCAACAGACGCGACGCGGCCAGGGCCCCGCCCGCCGGATCGGCCGCACCCTCGCATTCGTCCTGCCCGTCGTCCTGGTGCTCTCCGGGACCCTCGCGGTCACCCGAGTCAACTGGTCGGGGAACTCCACCGACCCGGTGCTCACCGCAGCGGACACCTCCGTGGGTTCCCCACGGGTCGCCAAGCGCGCCCCCCAGGAGATCCTGCGGGACAAGCTGCTGACCGAACTGCAGGAGGAGGACCCGGGTGTCGCCCTCACCCACCTCCAGCAGGCCGTCAACGGCCGCCCGTCGCTGGCGAAGCACTGCGCGTCCATCGCCCGCGCCCTCGGCCAGGCCGCCGTCCGCGTCTACGGCCCCACCCGCGCCCAGTCCTACGCGCGCCCGGTCTGCGACACCGCCTTCGCCACCGGCGTCGCCGCGGCGCACAGCTGAGCGCACGCCCTGCCGACGGGTGGGAGGTCCATCACGGCTGACATGAGATCGATCGTCGGCCGCCGTCCCGGGCGGGACGCCACGTACAGTTCGTGTCCATGAGCGATCCGAGCGCCGCGTCCCGCCCCGTTCAAGCCGTCGTGCTGGCCGGTGGCCAGGGCTCCCGGCTGCGTCCGTACACCGACGACCGGCCCAAGCCGATGGTCGAGATCCCCGGGACGGGCACGCCGATCATCGGCCACCAGTTGTCCTGGCTCGCCGACGAGGGCGTGACGGACGTCGTGGTCTCCTGCGGCCATCTCGCCGAGGTGCTGCAGAAATGGCTGGAGACGGCCGAGTTGCCCGTCTCCGTCACGACGGTCGTCGAGTCCGAACCGCTCGGACGCGGCGGCGGCCTCAAGTACGCCGCAGCGCATCTCCCCCACCCCGACCAGCCCTGGTACGCGACCAACGGGGACATCTGGACGCGCTTCTCGCTGCGCGACATGGCCGATTTCCACGCCGAGCGCGATGCCGTCGCGACGCTGGCGCTGGCGCGGCCCCGGCTGCCGTGGGGGGCGGTGCAGACCGACGGGTTCGGGCGTATCACCGACTTCATCGAGGCGCCGCCGTCGACGTTCGAGATCAACGCCGGCGTGTACGTCTTCTCCCCCGAGTTCGCCGGGCTGTTGCCGCACCGGGGTGACCATGAGCGGACGACGTTTCCCCATCTGGCCCGTGAGCGGCGGCTGGCCGGGTTCACGATTCCCCAGGGGTCGTACTGGCGGGCCATCGACACGGCGAAGGATCTGACCGAGGCGGCGAAGGAACTGGCGGCGGGGCGCTAACCGCGCTGTCCAGTGTGCTTCGGCCGCGGGCCCGTCGTGGTCGCTCGCGCAGTTCCCCGCGCCCCTTAAGGGCGTCTGGCTCCCGGGCGTCGAAAGGTGCTCTCGGCATCGCATGCGGCCGCGGGCCCGTCGTGGTTGCTCGCGCAGTTCCCCGCGCCCCTGAAGGGCGTCTGGCTCCCGGGCATCCGAAAGTGCTCTCGGCATCGCACGCGGCCGCGGGCCCGTCGTGGTTGCTCGCGCAGTTCCCCGCGCCCCTTAGGGACGTCTGGCTCCCGGGCATCCGAAAGTGCTCTCGGCATCGCATGCCGCCGCGAGCCCGTCGTGGTCGCTCGCGCAGTTCCCCGCGCCCCTTAAGGGCGTCTGGCTCCCGGGCATCCGAAAGTGCTCTCGGCGTCGCACGCGGCCGCGGGCCCGTCGTGGTTGCTCGCGCCGTTCCCCGCGCCCCTTAAGGGCGTGTGTGAAAAGGCCCCGCACCTCCCAGTGCGGGGCCTTTTCGTGTCCGGTCGGGGGCTAGCCCAGGAGGCCACCCACCAGGCCCGGGCGGCCTGTGGAGGAGCCGCCGCCCGTGCCGCCGGTCGAGCCCGTGCCGCCCGTTGCCGTGCCGCCGGAGGTGGGGCCGGTCGTGGTGCTCGGGGCCTGGTTCTCCGGGGTGGACTGCTGGGGCGGGGCCTGGCCCGCGGTGCCCTGGGTCTGGCTCGGGGAGCCACCGGTGACCGTGCCGGTGTCGCGCGTGGCGCCCGGCCTGGTCGTGGTGCCCGCGCTGGGGCTCGCCGAGCCGGCCGTGGCGCCCTGGGTGGGCGACGAGGAGGCCGACGGGGTCCGCTTGTCCTGCCGCTCGCCGGGCTCGCCCGGGAGCGGGGAGCCGGGCAGCTCGTTGCGCGGGGCCTCGCCGGGGCCCGGGACGACGACCCGGTCGGCGTCCCGGACGGCGCCGCCGAGCAGCGAGCCGACGAGCAGGGTGAGGCCGGTGGCGATGGCGGTGACGAGGGCGCCGCGGCGCAGCACGTAACGGCGCAGGTCCCAGATGTCGGCGCGGGGGCCGAGCCGGCGCCAGGCGCCGCCGGCGAGGCGGCCGTCGACGGAGTAGACGGGGGCGCCGGCGATGATCAGCGGGGACCAGGCGGCGAGGTAGATGATGTCGGGGGTCTCGTAGGCGGGGACGCTCTTCCAGCTGACCGTGACCAGCAGCGCGGCCGACAGCAGGGCGCCCAGGCACGCGGCGACGCGCTGCCAGCAGCCCAGCACCGTCAGGACGCCGACGATGACCTGCGCGAAGGCGATGACCAGACCGGCGCCGACCGGGTGCTCGAGGGCGAACTGGCGCAGCGGCTCGGCGACTTCCCACGGGTGCAGGGTGTTGAGCCACTTGACCATGGAGCCGCGCTTGCCGCCTTCGAAGTAGACGGGGTCGCACAGCTTGCCCATGCCGGCGTAGATCGAGATGAAGCCGAGGAAGACGCGCAGCGGGAGCAGGACGACGCCGAGGTTCATCCGGCGGCCCGGGTAGTAGGCGTGCCGGGCCGGGTCGTCGCCGTGCCGCTTGGCCCGGCGGCCGGTGTCGTCCGCGTCGGGGGCGGACTCCTCGAACTCGCCGTCCGCGTAGGCCGGTTCGTCGTAGGCACTGCCGACGGTGCGCATGGGCGGCAGCAGCCGGGTGCCGTCGGCGGGCTCGTGGGTGCGCTGGGGGCCGACGACCGGGGTCTCGACGGTCTGGGCGAGGTCGTCCCCGTAGCCGTCGCCGCCGTAGCCGCCGTAGCCCGCGCCCTGGTAGCCCGGGCCGTCGTAGCCGGGGCCGTCGTAGCCCGGTGCCACGCGGGAGATGACCTGGGTGGCTCCGGTGTCGGAGGCCGGCTCGTCGGCGTGGCGGACGCTCTCGTGCCGCACGGCTTGCAGGAGCCGGTGCGCGCCGGTGTCGTCGGGGGCGGATCTGCCGCTCCAGACGACGGGCCGGCGGCGGGCGGTGGCCCCGTCCGCCTCGCTCCCCACCTGGGGGATGCGGGCGGTGTCCTCGGTGGCGGTCAGATGCCGTGCGACCCGGGGGGACTGGACGCGACGCGTCGATACGCCCAACTGCACGCGGAAACTCGCGTGATTGACGATGACCTGCGCCGGGTCGCTCGGCACCTTCACCATGCTCAGCGCGGGAGCGTCGTCGAGTCCCGACGAGCGGTCCCCCGTGGGTGTGCGGGGTGTTCTGGTGTCCACACTCATCTAACCGAGTGACGTCGCGTTAGGACACTGCTTTGACCCGCCGGATCTGTCCGGACCCCGTCAAGCTTGTCCTCGTCGCCCCGATGACACCGGAATTACCCCGTACGGGTGAAGTTCCGGACGCGTGTTCAGCTGCGGCGGCGGGCCGCCTCGTACAGCACGATCCCCGCCGCGACACCGGCGTTGAGCGACTCGGCGCCGCCCGGCATCGGGATCCGCACCCGGACGTCACAGGTCTCCCCGACGAGCCGGGACAGTCCCTTGCCCTCACTGCCGACGACGATGACGACGGGGCCGTCCAGCGCCGGAAGCTCGCCGAGCTCGGCCTCGCCGTCGGCGGCCAGGCCGACGACCGTGATGCCGGCCTTCTTGTACGCCTCGAGCGTCCGGGTGAGGTTCGTGGCACGGGCGACCGGGGTGCGGGCCGCCGTACCGGCGGAGGTCTTCCAGGCACCGGCCGTCATGCCGGCCGCGCGGCGCTCGGGGACGACCACGCCATGCCCGCCGAAGGCGGAGACGGAGCGGACGACCGCGCCGAGGTTGCGCGGGTCGGTGACGCCGTCGAGGGCGACGATCAGCGGGTCCACACCCTCGTCGTAGGCGGCGGACGCCAGGTCCTCGGGGTGGGCGTACTCGTACGGCGGGACCTGGAGGACCATGCCCTGGTGGTTGAGACCGTTGGTCATCCGGTCCAGCTCGGGACGCGGGGCCTCCATGAGGTTGATGCCGCCGCGCTCGGCGGCGACCTGGAGGGCCTCGCGCACCCGCTCGTCGTTGTCGATGAACTGCTGGACGTAGAGGGTGGAGGCCGGGACGCCCTCGCGCAGCGCCTCCAGGACCGGGTTGCGTCCGACGACCAGCTCGGACGTGCCCTTGCCGCCGCGCCCGCGCACGGTGGGCCGGCGGACGGCCTGCTTGGCCTTGGCATTGGCGACGCGGTTCTTCTTGTGTCCCTTGCGCATCTCGGCGGGCGGGGTGGGGCCCTTGCCCTCCAGGCCCCGGCGCCGCTGGCCGCCACTGCCGACCTGCGCGCCCTTCTTGCCGGACATGCGGCGGTTGTTCGCGGCCATTGAGCTACTCGTCTCCGTGAGTGTCGCGTACGTACGACTGCGTCCGTACGGCTGTGTATGTCTGTTCCGTCAGCGGGGGCCGAGGCTCCAGCGCGGTCCCTGCGGGCCGTCCTCGATGACCAGGCCGGACTGGCCGAGCTGGTCGCGGATGGCGTCGGCGGTGGGCCAGTCCTTGCGGGCCCGGGCAGCCTCGCGCTGGTCGAGGACCATGCGGACGAGCGTGTCGACCACGCCGTGCAGGTCCTGGCCGCGGTCGCCCTCCCCGGCCCACTGGGGGTCCAGCGGGTCGAGGCCGAGCACGCCGAGCATCGCGCGGACCTCGGCGAGCCGGGCCACGGCGGCTTCCTTGTCGTCGGCGGCCAGCGCGCTGTTGCCCTGCCGGACGGTGGTGTGCACCACGGCGAGCGCCTGCGGCACGCCCAGGTCGTCGTCCATGGCCTCGGCGAAGGCGAGCGGCACCTCGGGGGCGGGCTCGACGACGCCGGCCTTCTCCACCACCCGCTGCACGAAGCCCTCGATCCGCGCGAACGCCGACTCGGCCTCGCGCAGCGCCTCCTCGCTGTACTCGATCATCGACCGGTAGTGCGGGGTGCCCAGGTAGTAGCGCAGCACGATGGGACGCCAGCGCTTGACCATCTCGCTGACCAGCACCGAGTTGCCCAGCGACTTGGACATCTTCTCGCCGCTCATGGTGACCCAGGCGTTGTGCACCCAGTACCGGGCGAACTCGTCGCCGTAGGCCTTGGCCTGCGCGATCTCGTTCTCGTGGTGCGGGAAGACCAGGTCGAGGCCGCCGCCGTGGATGTCGAAGGCGGTGCCGAGGTACTTGTGGGCCATCGCCGAGCACTCCAGGTGCCAGCCGGGACGGCCGCGGCCCCAGGGCGTCTCCCAGTCGGGCTCGCCGGGCTTGGTGGCCTTCCACATGGCGAAGTCGCGCGGGTCGCGCTTGCCCGAGACGCCCTCGTCGGGCTGGCGCAGGTCGTCGATGTCCTGGTTGGACAGCGCCAGGTACTCCGGGAAGGAGCGGACGTCGAAGTAGACGCTGCCGTCCGCGACGTAGGCGTGCCCGCGCTCGATCAGGCCGCGCATCATCTCCACCATCTCGGTGATGTGGCCGGTGGCGCGCGGCTCGTAGGTCGGGGGCAGGCAGCCGAGGGCGCGGTAGCCGTCGTTGAACGCCCGCTCGTTCTCGTAGCCGATGGCCCACCAAGGGCGGTTCTGCTCGGCCGACTTGGCGATGATCTTGTCGTCGATGTCGGTGACGTTCCGCACGAAGGTGACGTCGTAGCCGCGGTACTCGAACCAGCGGCGCATGATGTCGAAGTTCAGCCCGGAACGGATGTGCCCGATGTGCGGGGCGGCCTGCACGGTGGCACCACACAGGTAGATCGAGACGCAACCCGGCTGGAGCGGGGTGAAGTCACGGATCTGCCGGGCGCTGGTGTCGTACAGGCGAATAGTCACCACTCCAGGGTAGTGGGCCCCGGGGTGTGCCTCAGGACCTTCACCCCGGGGGCGCACACATTCGTGACATTGGCCATGAGAACGCCCCGGGCCCTTGTCTTCAGCCGGTTCGCACGACCAGCGCGGTGGCCACCGCCATCAGCCCTTCCTCCCGGCCGGGGAAGCCCAGGCCGTCGGTCGTCGCGCCCGACACCGACACCGGGGCCCCGGCCGCCTCCGACAGGAGTCTCTGGGCCTCGTCCCGGCGCTTGCCGATCTTCGGGCGGGGGCCCACCACCTGTACGGCGATGTTGCCGATGCGGAAGCCCGCCTCGCGCACGATGCGCGCGGCCTCCGTCAGGAGGGTGACTCCGGAGGCGCCGGACCACTCGGGGCGGCCCGTGCCGAAGTGCTGCCCGAGGTCGCCGAGACCCGCGGCGGAGAAGAGGGCGTTGCACGCGGCGTGGGCGACGACGTCCGCGTCGGAGTGGCCGGCCAGGCCCGGGCCCGCGTCCTCCCACTTCAGGCCGGCGCACCACAGCTCGCGGCCCTCCTCGAAGGCGTGGATGTCGGTACCGATGCCGACCTGGGGCAGAACGGGCTGGTCAGAAGCCATCGTTGAGCCTCCTGCGGGCCAGGACCGCCTCCGCGAGGACCAGGTCCAGGGGACGGGTGACCTTGAACGCCTCCTCGTGGCCGGGGACGGCCACGACCGCGAGGCCGAGCTGCTCGACCATGCCGGCGTCGTCGGTGACCTCGCCGGTCACCGTCTCGTGGGCCCGCACCAGCGTGGCCCGGTCGAAGCCCTGCGGGGTCTGCACCGCCCGCAGCAGCGAGCGCTCGGGCGTGGCGACAACCGGCTCCGGCTCGCCGGGGGTGGCGGCGGGCTCGACCTGCTTGACCGTGTCGGCCAGCGGCAGCGCCGGCACCACGGCCGGCGCGCCGTCCCGTACGGCCTCGATCACGGCGTCGACCGTGTCCACCGGGACCAGCGGCCGGGCCGCGTCGTGGACCAGCACGATGTCGTGGCCGGGCGGCAGCGCGTCCAGGCCGAGCTTCACGGACTCCTGGCGGCTCTGCCCGCCCGGGACGACGAGGAAGTCCGTCCGCTCGGGCAGCGCGTGCGCGTCGAGCAGCGACTTGACCTCGGCGGCACCGTCGGGCGGGGCCACGACGACGACCAGGGAGACGGCGCGGGAGGCGGCCATCGCCCGGATCGCGTGGATCAGCATGGGGGTGCCCCCCAGCGAGCGGAGTGCCTTGGGGGCGCCCGGACCGAGCCGGACACCCCGGCCGGCGGCCGGGATCACGGCCGCCGTACGGGCCGTGGAGGGACCTGCGGGCGGCGAGGGACGCGAATCGTCAGACATCGGTTCCTGTCAGGTTTGTGTGCTGGCCTGGCGTGGGTATGGCCTGGAGGAGTGCCGGGCGCGACGCGCTCGACCGGACCCTTCCGTGACGCCGGTCGAGCCGGCTGCCCGGGCCCGGCACGCCAGACAAACAACCGGGGCGTGAGTGATAACACACCTCGGGGTGGCGGTGCATCGGCATCAGGGAATGAACATGCCGCAGCGCCCGGCGACAGGGAATTCGTCATCGGGCACCGCGGCATTTCGATGTGCAGGCGCGCTCGATCAGCAGCCTTGATCAGCGGCAGCCTTGACAAGCGGAGCGCTGAGCGACCGGCTTCGCCTCAGGAGGCGAGAACCTCGTCGAGCAGAGCTTCGGCCTTGTCCTCGTTGGTGTTCTCCGCGAGGGCCAGCTCGCTCACCAGGATCTGGCGGGCCTTGGCGAGCATGCGCTTCTCACCGGCGGAGAGTCCACGCTCACGCTCACGACGCCACAGGTCACGCACCACTTCCGCGACCTTGATGACATCGCCCGAGGCGAGCTTCTCCAGGTTTGCCTTGTATCGACGGGACCAGTTCGTGGGCTCCTCGGCGTACGGCGCGCGCAGCACCTCGAAGACCCGGTCCAGCCCGTCCTGACCGACCACATCACGCACGCCGACGAACTCCGCATTGTCCGCTGGCACACGTACCGTCAGGTCGCCCTGGGCGACCTTCAGCACCAAGTAGGTCTTGTCCACGCCTTTGATCTGGCGAGTTTCGATGGCCTCGATCAGCGCGGCCCCGTGATGGGGATAGACCACGGTGTCGCCAACCTTGAACGTCATGTGACAGGTACCCCTTCCGTGGCTATCCAGGGTAACACGGAAACTGCGGGTTCTGAATGGCGTTTTCGCAGGTCAGGGCATATCTCGGGGCTTGACAACTCCAACAGGAACGTGCTTCGGACAGGGAGTGGAAGAAGGTATTCGCAGGTGAGAGCGGCTCTCCGGGGGGAGCGAAACGCGTACGTTACACGCATCCGGAGCACCCTCCAGAAGGCCGAACATCCCCATATGTCCGGTTCCGTATGATCGACTTCCGCTACTCCGTTCGGAGGCCCGAGCCGGGTTCCGGCCGAATCCGGAATTGATCACGAGCCACCCCGGCGGACCGCCGATGATCAATTCCGAGGTGCTCCGCGCATTCCTTCACGCAACATTTGCGGTACTCCCCGGGGCTCTTATGTGAATGCCGGACGAGCGCCGCGCCAATGTGACCCGGGAGTCATGTGTGACTCAGGTGGGATCGCCGGTGACGGGGGGTCGGGTGCGGCCCGACGAGGACGGCTCGGTAACCTAAGGCCCGCTGACAGACACTTAGGGCGGCTTTTCCGGCCGCTCCGCTCGAGTCAAGGAGTTGCCGCCGCCGTGAGCAGCAGCCTTCGACGCGGTGCCCTCGCCGCCGCCGTCATCGCGTTCTCGATCGCCTCGCTCGCCGCGTGCGGCGCCGGCAACAACGCCCAGACCCTGGAGATCCAGCCGGACAACGCGGCCACGAGCGTCGGTGACATCAAGATCCAGAACGCGATCGTCATCACGCAGCCCGACCTCGAGTCGACGGGCCCGGCCGCGATCTCCGCGACCGTGTTCAACTCCGGCAAGAGCGCCGAGACGCTGGAGTCCATCACCCTCCCCGGCACCGGCAAGACCGCCGAGCTCAAGCCCGCCAAGGGCGGCAGCCTCAGCATCCCGCCCGGCGGCTCGCTGATCCTGGGCGGCAAGGGCAACGCCACGGCGATCCTGCCCAGCAGCCGCGAGGCCGTGCAGGACGGCAACGCCCAGAAGGTCACCTTCACCTTCAGCAGGACGGGTGACGTGAGCCTGCGCGCCTTCGTCGTGCCCGCCGAGCACCACTTCAAGGAGTGGGGCCCGTCCGAGGTCCCGTCCGCGCCGGGCGCGTCGTCGTCCCCGTCCGGGTCGCCGTCCGGTTCCCCGGCCGAGGGTGCCTCGGGTGCGCCGGAGAGCCCCGCGGGCGGTGAGACGCCGGGTGGCCACGCGGCATCCGGCACGCCGACCGACGCGGCTTCGGCGAGCGCGGACGCCGGGCACTGAGCAGTCGTACCGACGAAGGGCGGGGCCTCTCCCGGGAGAGGCCCCGCCCTTCGCTCTGCCGTCGGGCGCGGCCGGTCTACGGCTCGAACTTGTAGCCGAGGCCGCGGACCGTCACCAGGTAGCGCGGGGCGCCCGGGTCCGGCTCGATCTTGGCGCGCAGCCGCTTGACGTGGACGTCGAGGGTCTTGGTGTCACCGACGTAGTCGGCACCCCAGACGCGGTCGATGAGCTGCATGCGGGTCAGGACGCGGCCGGCGTTGCGCAGCAGCATCTCCAGCAGGTCGAACTCCTTCAGCGGCAGGTCGATCTTGGTGCCGCCGACGGTGACCACGTGCCGGTCGACGTCCATGCGGACCGGACCGGCCTCCAGGGCCGCCGGCGTGACCTCCTCGGGCTCGCCGCGCCGGCGCAGCACCGCACGGATGCGCGCGACCAGCTCGCGCGAGGAGAACGGCTTGGTGACGTAGTCGTCGGCTCCTATCTCCAGCCCGACGACCTTGTCGATCTCACTGTCCTTGGCGGTCACCATGATGACGGGGACGTTGGAACGGCCGCGCAGCTGGCGGCAGACCTCGGTGCCCGGCAGGCCGGGCAGCATCAGGTCGAGGAGGACGAGGTCGGCGCCGTTGCGCTCGAACTCGTCGAGTCCGTCGGGCCCGGTGGTCGCGACGGCGACCTCGAAGCCCTCCTTGCGGAGCATGTACGACAGGGCGTCGGAGAAGGACTCCTCGTCCTCGACGACGAGCACTCGGGTCACGGAAGGACCTCCGGGGCGGGAAGCGTTTCGTACGCGGTTGATTCGGGGGATGTGGGGGTGGACCGCCCGGCCTCATCGTCGAGGCCCGCGCCTCCTGCGCGCTCGTGTCGGGCGGTCTGCTGATGTGCGCGGTCGCGGGCCGCACCGGCCTCCGGCAGCCGCAGGGTGAAGGTGGAGCCCTGGCCTTCGGCGCTCCACACCGCGACCTCCCCGCCGTGCGAGGCGGCCACGTGCTTCACGATCGCCAGCCCCAGCCCCGTGCCACCGGTGGCACGGGAGCGGGCCGGGTCGACACGGTAGAAGCGCTCGAAGATGCGCTCCTTGTCCTTGTCGGAGATGCCGATGCCCTGGTCGGTGACGGCGATCTCGATGTGATCGCCGCCGGGCGCGTTCACACTGCGGGCCGCTATGCCGACGCGGGTGCGGGCGGGCGAGTAGTTGACCGCGTTCTCGACGAGGTTGCCGAGGGCGGCGGCGAGCTGGCCGCGGTTTCCCCACACGCGCAGGTCGGCGGTGCCGCCCGCCCGTCGCCCGCCGCCACCCTGATCGAGCCCTTCGGGCGACCATACATTCGAGGCCATGGTGATCTGTTTGGCGCCGGCCTGGTGCCGGCAGCGGTCGACGGCCTCGGCGACGAGTTCGTCGACGCGGACCGGCTCTGCGTCCTCCAGCGGGTCGTCGTTCTGCACCCGTGAGAGGTCGATGAGCTCCTGCACCAGGCTGGTCAGCCGGGTGGCCTCGATCTGCATGCGCCCGGCGAACCGCTCGACGGCCTCGGGGTCGTCGGAGGCGTCCATCACGGCCTCGGAGAGCAGCGACAGGGCGCCCACCGGCGTCTTCAGCTCGTGGCTCACGTTGGCGACGAAATCGCGCCGGACCGCCTCGATGCGGCGGGCCTCGGTCAGGTCCTCCACGAGCAGCAGCACCAGCCGGGAGCCCAGCGGCGCGACCCGCGCGGAGACGGCCAGGGCCTCTCCGCGTCCGGTGCCGCGCCGCGGCAGGTCGAGCTCGACCTGGCGTATCTCGCCGTCCCGGCGGGTGTCCCGCGCCATCTGCAGCATCGGTTCGACGGCGAGCTTGCCGCCGCGGACCAGGCCGAGGGCGTACGCCGCCGAGCTGGCCTTGACCACGGCGTCCGCCTCGTCGAGGACGACGGCGGACGACCTGAGGACCGACAGCACCGTGTCCACACCCGGCGGGAGCACCGCGTCGGTGTGCAGGGAGCTGCGGGTGGGGCGATTCTGCTCGCGCTCGCTCCACCGGAACGCCAGCACGGCGATGACACCGGTGAGCACCCCGGCGATCGCTGCCGCTGCGGCGACCGCCGCGTTCACGTCCATGCACCCAGGTTAGGCATGGCTCCGGCACCCTCCACAGCTGTCGGGGTGCGAGCTCGAACACTCGTCGCCCAGAGTTCACCTTGGAGCCAGTATTGGTTCATTTGGGATGACGGAAACGGACGCGTACGGGGCGGAACGTGGGAGCGTGGGGTTCGGACCGTTGGTAATACGACGGTCGTACCGCCGGTTGTCCGGTGGGCCCCGGCACGTTCGGCGGGCCCCGGCCCGATGAACCCCCGACACAGACGTACGAGAGGGAAAGCCTGATGCGGGACGCGTACCACGAGGAACTGGACTCGATAAGCGACAGTCTGGTGGAGATGGCCCGGCTGGTCGGGTCGGCGATCGGGCGCGCCACGACCGCGATGCTCGACTCCGATCTGAAGCTGGCCGAGGCCGTCATCGAGGGCGACCAGAAGGTCGACGAGCTCCAGCACGACCTGGAGGCCCGGGCCATAGCCCTGCTGGCGCGGCAGCAGCCGGTGGCGACGGACCTGCGCATCGTCGTCACGTCGCTGCGGATGTCGGCCGACCTGGAGCGCTCGGGCGACCTCGCCCAGCACGTGGCGAAGCTCGCGCGCCTGCGCTACCCGGACCGCGCGGTGCCGAGCGACCTGCACGCCACCATCCTGGAGATGGGCCAGCTCGCGCAGCGCCTGATGGCGAAGGCCGCCGAGGTGATCATCACCAAGGACGTCGACCTGGCGCTCCAGCTGGAGCAGGACGACGATGAGATGGACCTGCTGCACCGCACCCTCTTCCAGCACCTGATGGACGACCGCTGGAAGCACGGCATCGAGACGGCCGTGGACGTCACCCTGCTCGGCCGCTACTACGAGCGGTTCGCCGACCACGCCGTGTCGGTCGCCAAGCGTGTGGTGTACCTGGTGACGGGTGAGCACGCGGACGAGCTCCAGACAGACGCGCAGCCGGAGATCCAGGCGGTCACGGGAGCGGAGAGCGCCTGACGATACGGATGCCTGGTGCCGGGTGTCGGCCGGAGCGGGTGCCGGGTGCCGGCCGGGGGCGGGTGCCAGGGCGGGTGCCGGGGGCGGGCGGGGATCGGCTGGGGCGCGTGGGCGCCTCAGTGCGCCGTTGATGCGCCCGGCGGAGCGGGCATCCAATGGGCACAGGCACCAGCCTCGAGGAGGGACCCATGGCCGAATCCCCCAGTACGACGCCCGACCCCGCCCGGCAGCGCGAGACCGAGCAGCCCGCCGAGATCAGGAGCCTTCCCCTGATCGCCGCGTGCGGCTGCGGCTCGGGCTGCGGCTGCGGGTGCCAGTCGGGCAGCCCCTGCCAGTGCGGCTGACGCCGACGCGTTGTCGTCCGTACGAGCGTTGTCGTTCGTACGACCCTTAGTTCGCAGGACCTGTAGGGCCCGGCCGGTCTCGCCGGGCCCTACGGCGTGGGGTCGCTCTCGTGGCCGTACGGGCGGAGCATGAGAGGGAGGCAAGGCGGCGCGGGCGAGCGCCGTGCCGGAAAGGAGACGCGAGGCATACCCAAGTTCATGGATGTCCATCGCGGCATGAAGGGCATCACGGAGGAGCAGCTGCGTGAAGCCCACAACGCGGACCTCGCCATAGAGAAGGACGAGCAGGTCCACTTCGAGATGGCCTGGGCGGACCCGGAGTCCGGCCACGTCTACTGCCTCTCCGAGGCGCCCTCGGCCGAAGCGGTCCAGCGCATTCACGAGCGGGCCGGGCACCTGGCGGACGAGGTGCACCCCGTGCCGTTGACCGTCCGGTGATCTGCCGCGTGCGGCCCGTCAGCGGCGCCCGCGCCGGTCGGCGTTGAGGCGGGCCGCCTGGCGGGTCAGATAGTCGCGTTCGGCGAGGTTCGGAGCCTTGCGGGCCGCCTCGGCGTACAGACGTGCGGCTGTCTCCGGGTCGCCGTCGCGCTCGTGGAGGTACGCCGCCACCGCGGAGTAGCGGGGCAGGGAGTCGTCCAGCGCCGCGAGCGCCGCCAGTCCGGCGCGCGGTCCGTCGGCCTCACCCACGGCCACCGCGCGGTTGAGCCGGACGACCGGGTTGTCCGTCAGGCGCAGCAGCTCGTCGTACCACTCCACGATCTGCACCCAGTCGGTCTCCTCGGCGGTGAACGCGTCGGCGTGGAGCGCCGCGATGGCGGCCTGGGCCTGGAACTCGCCCAGCCGGTCACGGGCGAGTGCCCCCTGCAGGATCCCGATGCCCTCGGCGATGGCCGCGGTGTCCCACCGGCTGCGGTCCTGCTCGGCGAGCGGCACCAGGCTGCCGTCGGGCGCGGTACGGCCGGCGCGCCGGGCGTGGTGGAGCAGCATGAGCGCCAGCAGCCCCGCCACCTCGGGGTGGTCGATCGTGCCCGCGAGCTGCCGGGTGAGCCGGATGGCCTCGGCGGAGAGGTCGATGTCACCGGAGTAGCCCTCGTTGAAGACCAGGTAGAGGACGCGCAGCACGGTCGCGACATCGCCGGGCTGGTCGAACCGCACGCCGGAGACGGTGCGCTTGGCCCGGCTGATGCGCTGCGCCATGGTCGCCTCGGGCACCAGATAGGCCTGGGCGATCTGCCGTGTGGTGAGCCCGCCGACGGCGCGCAGGGTGAGCGCGACCGCCGACGAGGGGGTCAGGGAGGGGTGGGCGCACAGGAAGTAGAGCTGGAGCGTGTCGTCGGCGTCGGGCGTGGGCCCGGGCGCGGGCTCCTCGTCGACCAGGTCCTCACGCCGGCGGCGGGCGCTGTCGGCCCGCGCCTGGTCGAGGAACTTGCGCCAGGCCGCGGTGACCAGCCAGCCCTTCGCGTCCCGGGGAGGGTCGGCCGGCCACACGCGGAGCGCCTCGATCAGCGCGTCCTGGACGGCGTCCTCGGCCGCCGCGAAGTCGGCTCCGCGGCGGACGAGGATCGTGAGCACGCTCGGAGTGAGGCTGCGGAGCAGTGCCTCATCCATGGGCGGAGCACTCCGGGATGGTGGGCGGCGCCGTCAGGAACGGACGCACCTCCAGCCACTCGTGGATCGGCTTCCCGCCCGCGCCGGGGGCGGCGGACAGCTCCCCGGCGAGCTCGACGGCCCGCTCGTAGCTGTCGACGTCGATGATCATCCAGCCGGCGATGAGGTCCTTCGTCTCGGCGAACGGGCCGTCGGTGACCGGCGGGCGCCCCTCACCGTCGTACCGGACCCACGCCCCCTCGGCGGCGAGGGCCTGCCCGTCGACGAACTCGCCGGTCTTCTCCAGCCGGGCCGCGAAGTCGTTCATGTACTGGATGTGCGCAGAGATCTCCTCCGGCGTCCACTGGTCCATGGGCACGTCGTTCACCGCTGCCGGGGCGCCGCGGTAGTGCTTCAGAAGCAGGTACTTGGCCATCGTCTTCTCCTCGGTGCTGTGCGACCCATCCTGGTCGCCTTCACCCCGGGAACGGAGCCGGACGCGGGTTCTCGACATCGCCGCCGAATTTTTTTTTCTCAGCTGTTTCCGTTCACTGCCCGACGCGGCCGTCGATGCGCTCGCGCAGGAGGTCGGCGTGGCCGCAGTGCCGCGCGTACTCGGCGATCTGCGCGACCAGGATGTCGCGGAGCTGGACCTGTCCGCCCTGCTCGGGGCCGTAGTCGGAGAAGCCGGCGTTGCGGGTGGCGAGGTCGGTGACGCCGGCCAGGAAGCGGTCGGTGCGCTCGATCTCGGCACGCCACGCCCGCCAGGCCTCGTCCACGACCGCCTGGTCGGCGACAGCACCGTTGAAGTCGCCGTCCCGGTCCTCCTCCGTGCGGTACAGCTTCGGCGCGTCCTCGCCGGCCATCACCCGCCGGAGGTGCCGCTCGTCCTCGGTCAGGTGCCGCACCAGCCCGAGGAGGGACATCGTGGACGGCGGGACGGAACGCCGGGCCATCTGCTCGGCGTCGAGTCCCGCGCACTTCATCTCGAACGTGAGGCGGTAGTTGCGCAGGTAGTCGAGGAGGATGCCGCGTTCGTCGACGGGCTGGGCGTCGGTCTCGCGGGGGTCGTCGTCGGGGTCGACCCACATGTCGGGGTGGACGGTCGCCCGCGTCCACCGCGTCATGTCCGAGGCTTGTGCCATCACCGCTTCGCCGGGGTGTTCACCAGAGACCATGCGGGCATGGTGGACCGGCGGGAGCGGTGCCGCCACCGAATATCGGGCTCACGGGGGTCGGACGTGCGTCAGCAGGGGCGGGCAGCCGACGTGGATGGTGCCGAGCGCGAACAGCCGAGCAGTCGAGCAGGATGAGGACGGGCAACTGCTGTGCTCCACCGAGCAGTTCGGCCAGCCCGGCCGGCACGGTTGTCGTCGAAGGCGGCGGCCTGGGGCAGGTAGTGGCCATCGGGGTCACGGTCACCGTCCGGCTGCTCCCCGGGGGTTGTCGGCACCCGGTGGCAGGATGCCGTGCCATGACCGCACCGATCAGTGAGTCGTGGACGCGCATCGAGAACTGGCTGGCCGAGCACGCCCCGGCGACCTACGCCGGGCTGGCGCCGCCCGCGGATCCGGCAGACATCGCCGCGATCGAACACGTCGTCGGCCGGCCACTGCTGAAGCCCTTGGTGATGTCGCTGGCGCGGCACGACGGTCTCCTCGACCAGCGGGGCTCGCTGCTGCCGGGGTTCTACAGGCCTATGAGCGCACGCGAGATGGCGGCTGCGTGGCAACTTCTCACCGGCTTCCACGACAAGCGCACGGCGGATGAGAAGGGAGAGGAGGCGGACTACGACTTCATGAGGACCGGGTCCAGCAGCGTCCTGTACGGACACCTGCAGTTGATCCCCATCGCACGGCACCCCGGCGGAGGTCATCTCGTGCTGGACCACCGTCCCGAGATCGACCGGGGGCGCGTCCACGAAGCCGAGGCCGTGGAAGGCATCATGCGCGTATCGCACGAGATGTGGACGTCCCTGCCTTTGCTCATGGAGGCGATCGCCACGTCACTTGAGACCTCCCGGCCCCTCAACGGCTATACGCCGGTAGTGGATGAGGAACAGAGGCTGCACTGGGAATTCGAAGGGGCGGGTCATTCCGCCCCCGCCCGCCACCGCTGAGCCGTGCCGCCGGTCAGCGGCTCCAGCGACAGCTCGCCGCCCCTGTCCGGAGTGACCGCCGTCTCGATGGCGATCGCCGGGCGGATGACCCCGTCGGAGTCGACCGTGAAGCGCAGGTTGTCGCCGTTGTCGCCGTCGACCGAGTCGCAGTCCCAGATGCCTACGCCCTTCTCGACGGAACCGCGGCTGTCCAGGCAGTAGTCGGGGTCCGCGGACGACTGCACGACACCGCGGCCGGTGTCGACGCGCCAGCGCTGGGTGGGGGCGGCGGTGCAGGGGGCGGTGACGACGTCGGTGCCGTTGTCGAAGTCGCCGTACACCTCCAGACACCGGCCCGAGGCGACGTTCACGACCTGGGCGTACCTGCCGCTCGGGGCGTGAGCCGTGGGGGAGGGGGACGGACGGTGGCTGGGGCGCGGGGGCCGTGTCGTCGGGCTCGGGCTCGGACTCCGCGTGGGAGAGGGGGACTTGGAGGTCCGGGACGGCGACGGTGTCGCGGACACCGTCGCCGTGACCGTGACCGGCGGCGCGGTCGTGGGCGTGCCGACGGCGCCCGCTGAGCGGTGGTCCGCGGTGTCGCCCGAGGGCAGCATGAGGATCACCAGGGGGACCAGGGCCACGCCGAAGGCCGCGGAGGCCAGCAGTAAGCGGCGGGACGGAGGGCGCCGCGACCCCGTGCCGCCGGCGACGACCCGGGGCTCGGGGCCCTGCCGGGTCGTGTACGCCGGACCGGACCACGGCAGCAGGCCCTCTGCCAGGGCCGCGCGCGGGGTGTCCCGCAGGGTCGTCAACTCCTCGTGCGCGGCCGTGCAATGCGGGCATTGCGCCATGTGCGCGTGCAGGTCGGCACTGTGGCGGGGGGCGTCCGCCCGCGTCGACTCCTCGATCAGGCGGCGGAAGTCCGCGCAGCGCGGGTCGTCGGAGGCAGCCAGGCGCGACTTGATACACGCCTGGGCCATCGCCTGGAGGGCCTGCGCTGTCCCGTACACCACGTCCTGGGGGGCGAGGTCGAGGAATGCGGCCGTGCGGTCCTCGGGCTCGTCGTCCACGACGGCGTACCAGAGGAGGCCCTGGGTGCGGGAGGGCAGGGCGTGGAACGCGGCCAGCAGAGGCGGCAGTGGGCCCCCCGGGGTGCCGGTGGTGTTCAGGACCAGCAGCAGGCCAGGGTCCAGGCCGGCGGAGCGGTCGTCGTGAGCCCAGGAGGCGGCCAGCCGGGCGGTCAGCAGCAGGAGGTGGTGGCGGAGCGGGACGCGGGGTTCCACACCGTGTGCCGTCTCGCGGGCCGCCGCCGTGAAGGTCTCGGCCACCAGCCGCCGAGCCGCCGACTCGCTCGCGGTGCACAGCCGGGCGTAGGCGAGGGCCGCCGGGCGGTGCCGTCGGTGGAGCTCCCGCAGCGCCGCGTAGGCGGTGGCGGTGTCGCCGCGCAGCAGTACGGTAAGCCGCGCGTCCGGCGCCTCGCCGTACGGCCCGCGGCCCGCGTCCCCGGCAGTGTCGCCGCCCTGAGCCATCCTCGCCCCTCCTCGCCCGCCACCCATCCCCAGTGCTGACGTACCAGCCAGTTTGGGGTGCCCACATGGTGGCGGAGGCGGCCCTCCCGGAAAAGAGAGTTACCTCAGGTAACTTGTCGGGGTTTCGGCAACCGGGAAGCGGACCTCCGAAAAGCGGCCCGGCGGTCCGGCGTCGTGGGCACCCACAGATGGCCCCAGGATGCGGACAAGCCCCCCATCTGCCGTGAAACAGCAGGTGGGGGGCTTGTTCGTGCGGGCTTACTTCTTCTTGCCCTGGGTGTTGTCGGGGATCTCGGGGAGCTGGGTCTTCGCTGGTCAGGTGCGGCGGGATCGTGCGCCTGGTGGTCGTCGTTTGTCGTCATTGACCACCGCCGAGCGGCCTCGGACGACCCAGGGACGGCCCAGCCAGCACCGTCATGAGCGTCGGCCTATCGCGTTGCGTAGCGCCTCGAACCAACCCATGACGACCCACCTCAACCGCCAGAACCGGCCTCTCCGCCTGCCCTGTTGCTGCGGTTCCGGAGGCGCCGGCATGCGCGGAAGTCGGGGAGGAGTAGAGACACGTGGGCTTCGGCTTCGTCGACCTCCACCACTGTGCAGATGGCAGTAGCCGTTCCATCCGGCCGGGTTTCCGCAGGCTCGTCCCTGCCGTGTCACCCCAGCGCAACGCCCCATGAAGCGAGTCTGGCAGAGCCTGCGCAGGGAGGGTTCGGCTGTGGGGCAACTGCTCCAAGAGCTGCTGCGTTTCGCCCAGGAGCCATCAGCTTGGGAAGCTGCGTTCTTTCAGGGCCCGTTGGCGGGCCGACCTGGCAGAACCGCTTTCTCGCGGTTGGGGCTCGGTCGGCCGGTCTCCCCGTTATTCCCCGTTGTTCCCCGAGGGATCTGGTGCGGTAGTGGCGCAGCCCGTGGTGCCCAGACGGGATGAGTTCGGCAGGGCCCACTCATCGAGCCGGATCTTCACCTGGCGGTTGCGATCTGCGTGCCAGATGACCTCGCCGGCGACGGCCCCCATGGCGGGTAGCTCCATGTGATGGGGCATGGCAGTGATCTCTGCGAGACCAAGCGCATTGGACACGCCGTCGATCAGGAGGAAGACGCCGAACGGCTGGCGTGCGACAACCCGACCGCTGACATGAGATCCGAGGGGCAGGGCAGCGACCGTTGACGGCCAGCTGCGGTTTATGGCCTCCGGCGTCGGCACCTGAGAGCGGTCTGGCCAGCTGAACTCGGACATTGACCCATCATGGAGAGTCCGAAGCTAGCTGTCCACAGACGAACGCAGCTGACCGCGAGACCCGCGGGCGCTCGACCTTGCAACACGCTTTCCAACTGTGGTGGTGGCCTGCGGTGCGGTGTGCAGGGGCGTTCGCCTGCGTTCATGGCCGACTGACAGCCGGTGAGGGGGCGACTGCGTGTCCCGCCTGAACGGCCGTGAACGGGGCTGAATGAGACGGGAACTGAGACGGCGCTTGGTCTGACGCAGTGCACGACCTGCCCCTTCGTGCAGTGGTCTGGGCTGCTGGCCGTCGGGTCACACTTCCCGCTGCTTTGGTGGATTGGCCAGGGCCAAGACAACGGGTACGACGTGGGCTCGGTGTTTCGCTATGGGGCGGGCGGCTTAACTCGGGAGTCCGAGCGTAGCGACCCCAGCTGATGAAGGCGTTGGCGCTCTCGGATCACCGCTACAGAAGTTCAATCCGAGTTTGCCTGTTGGCACACGTCCCGGTGCTCACGGCCGTTGCCCTGCTTAATCTCCTTGATTTGCAGTGGAAAGCAAGCTCGTGAGAGTGACCGATTGAGGTTCAAATCAGGGGGTTGACTTCGGTTCTAGGACTACAACTTCGTGTCCCATTGCGACGACGAGTTCTCCAGACGATCCAAAGGTCATTTCGGCCACATCATAGGGGAACGTCCAGTCGTCCAGTTCTGCTGTGGATTCTAGATCCCAAATCCGAACCTTATTGTCGTACGCGGACGCGATAATCATGCTTCCGTTAAGAACTCCGAGGCTGGACACTGCCCCCGCCCCCCGGTCGCTTTCGGCGAAGATTGTGCGGTATTTGATCCCGGACTCCAAGTCCCAGACGCACACTGTTCCATCTGTATGGCTGCTGGTAGCGTAAGGTCTCCCCAAAAGGAGCCTGGCTGCCACGTGACTCACCGGAGCCATAGGCCTTTCGCAGAGGTTTCGCTCCGTGCCGGCCGCTTCATTCCAGATGCTCACTTCTCCGCTGTGTGCGTAACCGTTGGCGTACCGATTGCGCGCTACCGCGATGATTGGTCCTTCGCTCCATTCGACGCAAGCAAGTCCGTCGATGGACGTGCCCGGCTGGTCGCTTAGAGCGACCTCCACGGCGTCTGTGCTCAGGCCTAGCGACTCGAGACGACTTCCGATGCCCATAACCGCCGTCGGCCTACCGCCGAGTACCGTGTACAACAGAGGGCGTACATTAGTGGGTTCGACTTCGAGAGCTTTTAGCTCCACACCTCTCTCGTAGTCCCAAAACCGGATCATGTCCGAACCTCCGCCCGATGTGACCACTACGGGCTGTCCGTCCCACTGTCCATGGGATATGGAGAGGACTCCCAAGCGATGCGCAGCCATGGTTGCCTGGACGTTTCCGGTTGCGAGATTCCATACCAGCACTGTGCCGTCGCTGCACCCTGTGATCGCCACAGAGTGGTTATCTTTTGTCACGCAAACCATCGCCTGGATTGCACCCGAGTGCCCTTCGGTGGAATCCTCGGTGGGGGCGTGATTCAAATCCCATACCCGTACTTCCTGGTCATAGCCGGATGTGATAGCTACTGGTTTGCCTCCCACTTCGCCACAAGCGACGGCATAGACGTGCCGCGTGTGACCTGCCAAGACCCTAGGCTGGGTTTGTCTGTCGAGATTCCATATCCTCACTCGGCCTGAGGGCTCGCCACAGATCGCAACGGGTGTCTTTTCGACTACTGAGGTCGCCATGTGCTCTGTCCCTGGCAGGTCATAGTCTGTGAGTTTTTGATGGCGATTCGACCCGCTCAAGTCCCAGAGGCTCAATCCGCGGCCGACAGACACAACGACAGGCCTTCCGTCCACGAAGGCACAGTCAATGGAGCGGCACCAGCTACCGGTATCGAACTCATACTTTTTGGTGCCGGAGGTCAAATCCCACACGTCAACGACACTGTCTCGGCCTCCGATGGCGGCGACAGGGGAGCCGTTCACGAAGATGCAGGCCACACTTTCGATAAACTGCGCACGCCCGGAAAAGGCGTGGCGTTGAGTGGCCGTTGCGAGGTCCCATACCTGCACTGTGCCGTCTATGCATCCCATAACCGCCAAGGGAACGCCGTCGAGCGTCGTGCAAGCAATAGCTGAGACGTGAGTTGGCGATTCCTGTTCTGAGGGTTGCCGCAGTACGGCCCGCTCGCTGCCCGCACGGAGGTCCCACACTCGAACGGAACCATCACGCGAGCTGCTTACAGCAATTGGAACCCCGTCAACCTCGCTGCACGCCACGGCATCGATGATGTGGCGGTGTCCCGTGAGGACGTGACGCTCTGAGTTGGTGTCAAGGTCCCAGACGCGCACGGTCATATCGCCGCTCGCACCGCCGGTGACAGCTACGGGAGTACCATCGATCGATGTGAATCCCACAGCCATGACCCAACCGGTATGACCCACTAGTGTCGCACGCAGTGCCGCACTGATTTGCGCTCCCGAGGCCCATCGCACCTGCCAATGCTCATCTTGGGAAAGCGCATGGGCCAGTGAGCGGTCGCCAAGGCGCATCGCATCCACCGACAGAACCGACCGCCGGCCGGCAGGCTCCAGTCCAGCATGACGGCCAGCGGAGGCCCTATACATCGCTCTGAGCTGTCGTCCTCTTGAGGTCACTACTTTCTGCAATGCTTGCAGCAACTGATGCGGGGCCGCCAACACCAGGTACTCGCGATCGTTCAGCAGTTCATCGACGCGACCGACATGCATCGCGTGGATGGCGAGATGGCGCAAGGTATAGGGATGAGCCCGGCTCCAATCGCGCCGCCCGTCAATTGATCGCGGAACGCCGCCAAGCAACACATCCACGAACGCCTTTTGCACGGCGTCCTCATCGCACCCACGCTTGAGATGCTCTGCGAGCGCAATATGGTACAGCCGGTAGACGGAGCGCCCGTCCTCTGTGGCCTCTACTACGTAGGAGCCGGCGTTGCGTTTGAGCCACAGCAGGTCGTCGTTACCGTAGGCGCGATCGGAAATCCGTGAGGCGAGGGGGCCCCAGATGTCTTCCCACGGCAGGCCCTGCCCTTCGGCGTAGGCAAGGGCCCGCAGTAGGTCTCGTGCCCGGACGGCATGGTCGCCAAGGCGCGTGTCAAGGTCCCGTGCCATGGCTGCGTCTGCACTGCGCGGGAGAGCAGCGCGCCATGCGTGGTCGCTCGGATCGGCGAAGGACGGCTCGGCGGCCAGGGTGCCGGAGACGATACGGGCGACAAGGAACGAGGGGACAGCAGCCTCTGCAACCGCTTCCGCTACTTCGGCGGTGAGACGGGGAGGGGCTTGAAGGTATGGGGTTCCAGGAACAGACTCCAGCAGCCCGCGTAGAGCGTACGCAGCGATTGCCCGCCGGTCGACGTGAGCTGGGTCGTCCAGGTTGATCACGGGTATTTCAGTCGACAGGTGTCGCAGGAGGTGCGGGCGGGTGCCAAGCAGCATGCGCACGCGTCCCTGGCCGTGCTCCAAGAGCGGCCGGATAAGTTGTGTCAGCAGGGTGTCAGGTGTAGCGGCCTCATCCAGCGCGTCAATGATTACGGTGAGTGGCCGTGCTTGCCCGGCTAGGGCGTCCACCAGATCACCGGGAACGGCGGCGGCGGTGCGGGCCGCCGCAGCAAGAGCGCGCAGTACTTCGTCGTTGGTCAACGCCTGCGCGTAGATGGCCACGTCTACCGATCCTGGCGCCGGTATCTCATGTGACTGCAGAGCCAGGAGGTGAAGAGGTACTGTGTTCCGTTGCTCGGGGTGACACAGAGCGGCGGTGAGGCCGAGGACCGCAGTCTTGCCGGACCCAGGCCCGGCCGTGACGACGAGTCCTGCCCGACCAGGGCCCGGCCGGACCAGCCAGTCGGTGATGTCGGACATCACCTCGTGGCGCCCCGTGAACCACCACTGCTCGGTGTCGCCGATGTAGCCCATGGCTCGTATGAGCATGCGCCGCGTGAACTCCGTGTCCCGGCGCTGGGACTGTGCGTCCCACTCTGCGGCGTGCTGGATAGCGAGATCCACCTCATGTGGCCCGGCGTCATGGCGTGGGTTGGGGAAGAAGTTGGGTAGCGCGCCGGTAAGTTTGGCCGCGTCCCATTCGATGCGCTGGGTCGGGGGCTTGGCCGGGTCGGCGTTCATGTGAGTGACGAGCGCCCCAAGATCCAAGGTCGGCGGTCGCTCGCCGGCGGTGGCCCGACTCTCGACTGCGGCTTCCAGGAGGTCGGGGAAAGCGCCCTCGATCGCCTGCTGCGCGGGCTGAGCGGAGGCGATAACGGCGATGCCTGACGGATCGTCGTCGATGCTGCGGCGCAGGCTTTCCAAGGCCGCTGAGATGGAATCGCTTCCCCCCTGACCCGAGTGGCAGGTGTCCAGGATCAGCAATAGCTGCGTGATCTTGGTGTCGTCGGTGAGGGCGGCCGCGATCTGTGCCGTGGGCAAGGCCAATTTAGGCTTTGCCAGGTCAGCGTCGGCAGGGAAGAACATGTGACGCCGTGGTGTGGAACCGATGAGCTGGCCGTGCCCGGCTAGGTATACGGCCACGATGTCGTCAGGGCGCCGGTCAGGGTCCGTGGCAAACCGGTCGAGGTGCTGCAGCAGCGAGTTTCGGTCAGGGTCTAGGCCTAGGTCGCTGACATGCGTGTAGCCAAGCCGCTGGGTGAACAGGGCGATGATCTTCTGCCGTGCCGCTACGAGGCCGGGCCGGTCACCGTCTGGGGAGCGCTGGTGGTGAGCCACCGCGGTCGCAATGAGGAAACGTCGCGGGTGCTGTCCCTGCGGAACCGTCCCAGTCAACGCAGCACCGCCGATAGTGCTGCTCCTGTCTCCCGTTTCCCTAGATAGTGGGTGGCGTCGTGGGCGTGGGAGCCATTGGGAACCAACTGACAGACCACGCGTGCGCCGAAGCGGGGGCGCAGGTCTTTGACCAGCGCCACGATGTCCGTCCTGTCGGCGATGTTGGTCCAGCTCAGTGTGTCGCTACCCGGCCAGGCTCCGATGCCGTCCGCAGGTGCGGGATCTAGCTGATCGAAGATCAGATTCCTGATTCCGAGGGGCGAACCGAGGGTAATGAGGGCCCGTACCCCATGGTCTGGCAGCGCGCATAGGGTCTCGTAGGCCACCACGGAGCCCAGAGAATGTGCCACCACGGCGACGGTGTCCGCCCCAATCAATGCCCGCAGCCGTGCACGGGCTGCAGCCCGCAGCCCCGGTTGGGTGAGGTAGCGGCGAACCTGCTTCAGGTCGAAGATCAGCGCCCGTTCGGCCAGTCCAGCAAAGAATCTGGATTGGGACAACGCGATCAAAGCACTTTGCACCGATATGGATATGCCGCCCAGCGTGCCCTCTGCTGCGGGGGCCATCACTTGGGGTTCGACCTCGGCGGCTTGTGCCCACCACGCCATCAGGGCATCGGTCTCCCATCCGGGCTCGACGTCCGGCGCAGAAAAGAACGGGTCGGCACCAGCTAGCGTGCGGCGCGGAGGGAGGAAGAGGTCGCCGTAGAAGGCCATGGCCACGTCGCCGGAACCTAACAGCCCCGGCGCCCCGGCACGCGTGAGGCCGTCCTGTAGGGCTGGCAACCAGTCCTTCAACAGCTGTTCTTCCCCTAACTGCTGGCTTCCGACACCGTGTAGACACACAACGCGCGCCACTGAGCCTCCCCCCTCGCTGTGCCACAGAGAATCAACTCTATAGCGACGTGACCGCCATGGGACGGTCCGCTACTCCTTAGCGTAAATCCGACACACCGAAGCGTGCATCCCGACAGCAGCTTGGTCTTCCGCTATGCCGACCTTCATGTCGAACTGGGTCGAGTGCCGACTCGTGAAAATTTCTTGAGAGCTTGTTCGATCTGATTACGTCGGCAAGCGAGCGGACTGAAAGTGGGAGTATTTCTCGGCGTAGCCCATGAACGAGGTCGGTGGAGTCTTAATGACCGAGTCAAGCGGCTGTAGCGGTGTGTGTCCTTGCTGGTGGGCTGGTGGTGAAGGGGCGGTCGTCGCGTAGCAGGGCCCAGAGGACGTCGGTGCGGCGGCGGGCGAGGGCGATGACGGCGGGGATGTGCTTGTGTCCCTGGGCTCGTTTCTTGAGGTAGTAGGTCCGGTTGGGGCCGTCGCGGATGATGCTGGTCTGCGCGGAGAGGTAGAACACTCTGCGCAGGCGGCGGCTGTAGCGCTGTGGCCGGCGGAGGTTGCCGGTGCGGCGTCCGGAGTCTTTGGCGACGGGGACCAGGCCGGCGGCGGAGGCGAGGTGACCGGCGTCGGGGTAGGAAGCCAGATCACCCGCGGCGACAAGGAACTCGGCGCCGAGGATGGGGCCGATCCCGGGCATCGACTCGGTGACGGCGGCCTGCGGGTGGGTGTGGAAGACGTCGCTGATCTGCCGGTCGAGCTGCTTGAGCCGTTTGTCCAGGGCCAGCACTTGCGCGGCGAGGTCTGCGGTGATGCCCGCGGCCGTGTTTTGGCCGGGCAGTTGGATGTGCTGGGCATGCGCGGCGGCGAGGGCGGTGGCGCCAACCGTTTCGGGGTGGCGCACGCCTCGTGCGGCGAGCCAGCGCGTCAGGCGGGCCTGGCCGCAGCGGCGCAGGGCTGCGGGGGTCTGGTAGCCGGTGAGCAGGACCAGGGCGCCCTTGTGGTCGGCGTAGTCGAAGGCCGCTTCCAGGGCGGGACTGATGCCGGTGAGCACGTCGTGGAGACGGTTGAGCAGGCGGACCCGGTCGGCGATCAAGTCGGAACGGTGGGTCGTGAGCAGAGCCAGGTCAGCAACCTGGTCCGTGGGGATCTTCACGGGGGCGAAGTCCTGCCGCAGACGGGCTGTTTCGGCGATGACATAGGCGTCGCGGGCATCTGTCTTGGCCTCGCCCCTGTAGGCGCCAGCCATGCGGTTGACCGTTCGGCCCGGCACATAGATGACTCGTTGGCCGTGGTCGGCGAGCAGGGCCAACAACAAGGCGGGGGCGGTGCCGGTGAGGTCCACTGCCCAGCGGACCTCGGCGGCCATCGCGAGGACCTCGCCTAGGCCGGCGAGGATGACGGCCTCGTCGTTGCTGACCTTCCGGCTCCAGATAGTGGTTCCGGTGTCGTCGATGGCGACCCACCAGTGGTGGGCCTTGCTGGCGTCGATACCGACCCATAAACAGGGCACCTGTGCGTTCATGTGCGTCTCCTCGACCTCGGACAGCGTGCCGTTCCGGTCCGAGGACACCCCGCCGTCAGCTCCGTAAGCAGCGACCGTTTCGCACATCTCAATCAGCGGCCCGGGCGTCCCGAAGAGCGGGGCGGCCACTCCACCGGAGCCACCGGGGGCAAGCGACTTTAGAGCCACGCCCCACTCTTCCGGACCGCCAAACACCTTACGGAGCGACTTTGGGCGGGAGCTGCCATGGGGCGAGTGATCACGGCCCCGTAAGCTTCCGGCGCGTCGGGCAGTCTGTGGACCTGCCCGGTGAAGCACGACGTTGGGGCCATGATCTTCGAGGCTCGCCCATGGTGGCTGCCTAACTGCCTGTTCTTTATCCGCTCGCGCGGTCGGGCAGGTTCGAACGGGGTCCTGGTTCGCGTGAGTTGTCCGGGGCGGGTGCATGAAGGAAGGGCCTCTTGGTAGCTCGCGGATGTCGAGTCCAGCGAGAAGCAAGAGGCCCTGTTGTCGAAGTGTCGCGTGGTCATGGTCGCCGAGTCCAGTTCGTCCACTCGTGGGTGTGACTGCCTCGCCCACAGGTTCGGGAGCGCGGTCGACCGGCCGCAGCGCCGGCCCCGATACGGCTCGGACATGAACGATGCCGAGTGGGCCGTGGTGAGGGACCTTCTGCCGGTGCCGGGCTGGCTTTCGGGCCGCGGCGGGCGTCCGGAGGGCTACTGCCACCGGCAGATGATCGACGCAGTGCGCTACCTCGTCGACAACGGCATCAAGTGGCGGGCAATGCCCGCGGACTTCCCGCCCTGGCCGCGCGTCTACGCCTTCTTCGCCCGCTGGCGGGACACGGGACTGGTCACCGAGCTGCACGACCGGCTGCGGGAAGCCGTCCGCGCCGGTGAAGGCCGCAGCGCCGAGCCGAGCGCGGGGGTCGTGGACTCGCAGTCGGTGAAGGCAGACGCCACCGTCACCTTCGGCTCACGGGGCTTCGACGCGGGCAAGAAGATCAACGGTCGCAAGCGGCACCTGCTCACCGACACGCTCGGACTTCTCCTGGCCGTGCTGGTCACACCGGCCTCCGTGACCGACCGGGGCGGCGCCCGGTCCCTTCTGGCAGCGGCGGCCGGCCGCTTCCGGCGGCTGGCCCGGGTCTGGGCCGACGGCGGCTACACCGGCCACCTCACCGACTGGACCAGCCAGCACCTCGGCCTCGTCCTCGACATCGTCCGCCGCAGTGAAGACGTCCGAGGCTCTTCCAGGCCCTTCCCCGCCGCTGGGTCGTCGAACGGTCCTTTGCGTGGTTTCTGCGCAGCCGCCGCCTGGTCAGGGACTACGAACGCCGCCCCGACACGAGCGAAGCCGTCATCCGCTGGTCGATGATCGCCCTGATGAGCCGCCGCCTGGCCGCACGATCTCGTCGGCCTGCAGTCCTGACGGCAGGGTGAACCTCCCGGGCTTCGTCTCCACCAGCCAGCCCCGTTCCACCAGCCTCTTCAGCCGTGCTCTCGCGCCCTCGACGCGTGAGGCCGAGGCACTGTCCGAGCCAAGCACCACGGCCGCCCGCCGGGCACCCAGCCCGTGGTTCCCGGCCTCGGCCGCGGCTGCCATCACCGCCTGGTAGTCCACCGACAGGTCTTCGACTCCGGCCGCGTTCTGTCGATGTGGCACCGCACGGCGCGGGCCCGCCGGCGTCCTCGGCGACGGGCCAACGACTGTCTCGGCCGGCTGTTCCTCCTCGGCGAGCGCTTCCAGATACTGCTCGAGGCCGATCGTCCGAAGCTTGAGAACCTCCTCGGCATCCGCCAAGTCTGCCCGCACCCGCTTCAGTTCGGCTTCGAGCTCATCCACCCGCACGGCAGCGGCCTTCCGCCGCGTTTCCAGGACCGCCCGCATCGACGGCATCCGCCACCCCCACCGACTCGATCAGCAACGGGTCGAGACTCCCGCCACAGCCGCAATCTCATGCCTGACCAGCGGAATCCGCACGGCTTTCGGAAAGAGAACGGCCTCTAAAACCGTGGAGCCGACCGCCCCAGCCACGACGTACCCCTTCTCTGGCATCAGGTGGCTGACTGCTGTGCGCGCGGCACGGACGCCGGCCGGGCTGGAGCGGGACGGAGGCAGGAGCGCAGGCCCGGCCGGGGGCCGGGCCGCGCGCGGCGAGCGGAGCGAGCCGCCTTGAACCAGTAGAGAAAGTTGTAACTCAGTCTCTGGCGGGCGCGAAGTCGTCTGTGTAGATGCGGAGTCCGAACGAGTCGTGGGGAGGGGGCTAACGGCAGGAAGACCGCTGGCCGGAGTGCGTGGGTCATTGTGAAGCGCACGGGCCGTACCCGGCGGTCTCAACAGAGCGGCCCCTGATCGCTACGCTCACCGCATGACTGAGTTTCTGCAGGTGTCGACCGCCACACCGGAACGTGAGCAAGCCATCGAGCTCGCCAAGGGTGCAGTCAAGGGGCGCCTCGCCGCAGGGTCACAGATCATCGGCCCTGTGGCGTCCGTGTTCTGGCACCTCGGCGAGTTCGGCGAAGGGGAGGAGTGGCGGCTGCTGCTCACCACCACGAGCGACCGCTATCCCGAGCTCGAGGCGTACCTGCTGAAGAACCACCCGTGGGACAACCCCGAGGTGATCGCCGCACCGATCCACGGGGCGCAGCGGTGTATGAAGTGGATCGAGGACACCGTGCAGCCCTAGGCGACCTTCTCCAACACGTTGCGGACGAGGCTCACGTCCTGGTGCCGGCGCAGTTGTTCCAGTACCGGGGCCAGGCGCTGCCGGGGGCGTACGGACGCTACTCCGACGGACAGGTCCCAGGCGCGGCCTGTCACCCGCGCGGCTTCCTCGACCTCGCCGGCAGCCAGGTAGGCGTCGGCCAGCCAGGACAGGTACAGGGCCTTGTCCCGGGCGTGGTGATCGTCGAAGCGGTCGAGCGCTCGCGTGAGGACCGGCACGGCCCGCAGAGGACGGCGTAGCTCGGTCCAGCAGCGGCCGGTCATGATGTCCAGCTCCGTCTGGTCGACCCAGGCTGCCCAGTCCGGCTGCGGCTCCCCGTCCTGCTGCTCTTGGAGAGCGGCCCGAGCGGCGTCCAGTGCTTGCTCGACCAGGTGAGGCTGATCCGCAAGAGCACAGGCCCACGCCATGCGCTCGTGCAGGAGCGCACGTACACCGGCGGGCGTGCTGGCGGTGATGGTGGCGCAGCTGCTCGCAGCCATCTCGACCGCCACATTCCGGTCGGCAGCCTGGTAGCCGAGGAACGCGTAAGCGTTGCCGAGGAGATCACCTTCAGCAGCTTCGCGGGCCGCGTGCCGACTCTCCTCGTACAGGCTCTCGGCCTGCTTCTGCTGGCCTCCGTCAAATGCGGCCCAACCCGCTTGCTGAGCTTGCTCAGCAAGCAGGGCTACCATGCGGCGGCGCGACTCCGGAGTGAAGGTGGAGGTGCGCAACAAGGCCTTGGTGGCCTGGTACTCGCCGAGGTACACGCGGTATGTGTCGCCGCCGCCGAGGATTTCGTCGAGTCGGCGCAGACGGGCCGTGCGGTGCCGCAACTGCTCGACGTCACTGTTGGAGAGGTGCCGGGGCGCCGGCGGTTTCGTTAGCGCCGGAAGGGCGGCGGCCAGGCCGGTGCTGGTGGCGGCTTGGAGGACGGTTCTGCGGCGCACGCTGGTCACTCCGATCTGTGGGTCGTACGGGGGTGCAGGAGTTTCGCCGGTCTCCCACGGTCGGGGAGCCAGGCCGACCATGTCCCCCGGTACACGGAGCGCGTCCGCGATCTGCCGGACCTTGTCGATCGTTGTGATCTTGCCCTGCCCCTTGGCCAGCGTGCCGACCCGATCCGGTTTGATGTCGCATTCCGCGGCGATGCGCGAGTAGCTGATCCCGGCATGGCTTCTCGCGAGTCGGAACACTGTCCCGAAGTCGTGCGCCTCCAGTGCTCGGCGCATCTCCTCGTCAGCGAGGAGTTCCCTTGGCAGCGCTGTCGGTAGCTGGTGAATCATGCGGCACTTCCTGCTCACCTGAGTCTGCGGGATGTCTGGCTGGGGGCTCTACCCATCATGGGTATACCGCGCTGCGGGAAGTGCGCTCTTCGCGAGAAGACCACTCTGGACGCGAAGAGCTCCGGCGGCCGGGTCCAGTCGGCCTGCCGGGGCATGGACGACTTCGAGGAGCCGCCACCATGCGTGAGACTACCCAACGCCTCACGAGATCAGTCGATTTGGCGAAGGTCTGGACGTCTGCGATCTCGATCGACCGTGATCGCGTCCTCGTGATCGAGGACTGGCTACTGGCCGCCGCTTCCGATGGGCCACAGGCGCGGAGGGAATGGGGCGAGGGCGGGTTGACCTTGCTTCGGTGCGGCGACTTGTTCACCGCGGTTCGCTTGCCCGAGGACTCCGTACGTGCTGCCGCCTCCAGCAGCGACCCCGCTGAGGTGAGCACCTATCTGGCCAAGGTGCTCGACGGCGGCCCCGTCATCGCCTCCCGCAGCCGCTACTACGCGCTCGTTCCGCCGAGCACGGGCGTGGCCTGGCAGCACCCGGACGCCGAGTGCCTGACGTGGGGCACCTGGCTCGGCGTCCCGCCGGTCACAAGGACGAGCTGCGAAGACTCCCCGGCGTACTGGGCTGTCCCCATGAGCGGGCCGGGCAAGCTGTGTGACACCGACGCCGTCTCGCAGCTGGTTCGGCTGGCACGGCAACTGCTCTCGGGGCAGGAGGCCGGCGATGGGAGCTAGTCGGGCGGCGCCGTTCAACGCGGACGAGATCCGGCGGCGGTGCGAGGAAGTGCTGTGGAGTCCCGGAGGGCAGCCGGACGAGCAGCGGGCCAGTCTTCAGGAGATGGAGGGGTATGTGCGACGACTGGCGCCCATGCTGGCAAGGCTCGTGCCGCGGATGCAGGAGGGCATGCAGGGCACGGCGCGCATCGTCCTGAGGCACTCGGGCGAACTCCTGGAGGAGAAGGCCCCGTCGGCTGATCCGGCGACTCGCCTGTATGACGCCGGAGTGAACGCGCGTGCGCTGCTGGGCCTGCTTGAGCGGCCCGGTGAACTCACCCCTGTTCCTGAGACGCCGGTCCGGGCTTCTAACAGGACGCGCACAGCAGCACAGCAGCACTGACCGGCGGAGGTTTTCGCCGGGGTCCACAAGCTCCGCCCGCGGCGACCGCCGCATTGTGCAACGAACGAGATTCGGCGCGGGTGGAACGGGCGCCGGGGGCACGTCCCCACTACGTCCCGGGCGCCAGCCTCACGACCCGCCGTCCGGCGGGTTTCTCAGTGCGACACAGAGGAGAGGCATGTTCGTTCACTCCGACCGTCTGCCCGCGAGCCCGGCTATCCCGCTGGGCCTGGTAACCGCCAGGCCATGGGGCCTGGCATGAGGCCCTCCGCTGACATCTGGAGTCCCACGCCGAGCCGGGCCCGGACGGGCTGCTCTTCGTCGGCGAGCAAGGGGCTCCCTTCCGGCGCGGTACCTTCGGGCGGAAGTGGCGGAAGGCCCGGGAGATCGTCGGCATGCCGGAGGGGTTCCGGTACTACGACCTGCGGCACACCGGGCACACGCTCTCTACCCGGTCCGGTGCCACCCTGAAGGACACGATGGTGCGCGCCAGGCAGTCCTCGGAGAAGGTCGCGCTGATCTATCAGCACTCCGACGAGGAGCGCCAGGAAGAGGTCGCCGTCTGCCTCGACGGCACGGTCCGGGAGGCCCGGGAAGAGGCTGCCCGGAAGGCGGCCGAGAAGCCTTCTGGCGCGGATCTGGCACGCGGCCGGTGATCACGGCGGACACAAAAGGGCCCAGGTCTCTGACCTGGGCCTTCTTCGTGGAGCGGGTGATGAGAATCGAACTCGCGCTCTCAGCTTGGGAAGCTGCGGTCATTTGCGGCTGGTTCGGGTACTGACCTGGGCGAACGTCCTGGTCGTGGTGGCCTCGGGCGGGGGCGGCTTTGACCGTGGCTCCCCGCTGCTCCCCGCACTATCTGGTGCGCTTGTGGTGCGTGGGGCTAAGACGTCGTCTCATTTGGAGTGCTAGATAGTCTGCACCTGAGTCGAGGCTCGATAGTTGTCACACCGGCACGCTCTTGTCCCCGAAGCATGAGTGGGGTTCGAGAGGGAGACGGGCGGAGTGCTGGTGGCGACCCCGGCAGCTCTTATCGCCTGTTCGTCGCCGTGGGTGAGGACTATGATCACCAGCAAGGCGGGGTCGTAGCACAGAGGTAGTGCGCCGCGACATCATCTCGGAGGACGTCGGTTCGAATCCGACCGCCCCGCCCCTTCAGTCCAGAACGCCGGCCTCTGGCCCGGATCTGTGGCCGGTGACAAGGAACGCGCCGATTCGGCGACAACTGCCATGCCTCGTCACCCTGGAGCCGCGGGTCAACGGCCGCTGGTAGTGACAACCATCAGGCTTCGGCCCAGCATCATGTGGTGATGGTCGAGCGCATGGTGCCGGACGAGTTGTGGGAGCTGTTTCAGCGGGTGGTCCCACCTGCTCCAACACGGCCGCAGGGCGGCGGCCGGCGGCGGTACGGTGACCGCGAGGTCCTCGCAGCGATCATCTTTGTGGCCACGACGGGTTGCACCTGGCGGCAGTTGCCGCCGGTCTTCGGCCCGTCGGGTCCGACCACGCACCGCCGGTTCACCGAGTGGAGCGCCGCCCGGGCGTGGGCGAAGCTGCACCGCCTCATCCTCGACGAACTCGGCTCGCGTGGAAACCTGGACTGGTCGCGGTGTGCGATCGACTCGGTGAACATGCGGGCCCTGAAAGGGGGGAGCTGACAGGTCCGAATCCTGTCGACCGGGGTAAGAAGGGCTCGAAGGTCCACTTGATCACCGAGCGGACCGGTTTACCCCTCTCCATCGGCATCTCCGGCGCGAACATTCACGACAGCCAGGCGCTTCAGCCACTGGTGCGGAGCATCCCACCGATCCGTTCCCGCCGCGGTCCACGCAGGCGACGGCCCGCCAAGCTCCACGCTGACAACGGATACGACTACGACCACCTGCGGCGATGGCTGCACGAGAGGGGCATCCGCCACCGCATCGCCCGAAAGGGCATCGAGTCATCCACACGACTTGGCCCGCACCGTTGGACCGTCGAGCGCACGATGTCCTGGCTGGGCGGCTGCCGTCGCCTACACCGCCGCTACGAACGCAAGGCCGAGCACTTCCTGGCCTTCACCGCTACCGCCTGCAGCCTGATCTGCTACCGCCGACTCACCAAATGAGACGACGTCTAAGAGGTCGTTTTCGCCTATGGCGCCCGCTTATCAGGTGATTCTCTAAGCGGTTGGTGGCGGCACAGGCGAGGTCACCGCGGCTGTCGATGCCGGCGAGTCGCGGGAGGTTGCAGGTGGGGCGGAAGAGGCCCTAATCCTGTCTCATCTCAGGATGCCCGGTCGTCGAGGTTATGTGCTTCGACCGCCGTCGGCGTGCGACTGGGCGCACTCGGTCCGCGGCAGTACGCCGGAAGCATGCCGAAGCGACGCCCGTATCCGAGTGATCTGTCCGATGCCCGCTGGGAGTTGATCGAGCCGGTCCTGGCGGCCTGGCGTTTCGAGCGCCGCGGCCGGGCCCTGGACTTCGGCCGGCCACCGGAACACGATCTGCGCGACATCATGGACGCGATCTTGTACGTGGACCGTACCGGGGTTCAGTGGCGCTACCTTCCGCACGACTTCCCGCACTGGAACACGGTCTACGGCTATTTCGCCAGGTGGCAGCAGGAAGGCGTGTTCGCCCAGCTCAATGGCCTGCTCAGGCAACTCTTACGGCAGAAGGAAGGACGGGAGGCCGAACCGTCGGCCTGCGTGATCGACGCGCAGAGCGTGAAAACCTCCACCAGCGTGCTCGCCTCCGGCCAGGGCATCGATGCCGGGAAGAGGATCGTCGGGAGGAAGCGGAGCATCGTCACCGACACGATGGGCCTTCTCCTTGCCGTGCTGGTCACCGCGGCGAGCGTGCAGGACTCCATCGCCGGCACCCAACTCCTGGACCAGGTCGCCGTCGAACATCCCCGCATCCGCAAGGTGTGGGTCGACGGCGGCTACCGCCAGCACCTCGTCGAGCACGCCGCCAGCCTCGGCATCGACATGGAAATCACGCAACGCAAGCCTGGGACCAGGGGGTTCGCCCCGATCCCGAAGCGGTGGGTGGTCGAGCGGACCTACGGCTGGCTCATGCTCCACCGCCGCCTGGCCCGCGACTACGAAACCAGGCCCGCCCGCTCCGAAGCCATGATCCACATCGCCATGACAGACCTCATGGCCCGCCGCCTCACCAGCGAGAACACCATCTCCTGGCGCGACCCGACACCGCAGACCAAACAGCAGATTCCGGGATGAAACAACGGGAGAAAACGACCTCTAAGCACCGTGGTCTGGAGCTGGCTCGATGACGTCGGCCCAGACCAGATCGCCCCACGGGTTTCCCTCTACGCCGAGGCGTTCCGCGACGACATCATCGAGGAATTTCGCGTGAGCCACCTCAACCGCTTCGCTCGGCCACCACAACGAGTCGCACTCGGTGCACAGCGAGAAGGGTGTCCCATCGGCCCTGAAGCGGTACGGGTGGATCCAGTCCTGCCCGCAGCGCGGACAGACTTGCTTGGTCGGCACGACTGGCACGGTATCCCAGCGGGGGCGCACATTTTCCAACTGTTTGGCGGGGCCCATGGCTGTGTACTGGGGGCGTTCACGGGCCGTTGGAGCGCGAGATGACCGGGCGTGTGGTCTTTCCTCAAGGGCCGTGAACCGGGTTGCAATTGATCAGGCTCGGTAGCATCGGGGTATGCCCACAGGACCTTTGCACGACCGCGCCGTCAACAGCATCGTCAACGGTGAGATCACCCAGGAGATCTTCCCCTGCCGGTGCATGACCGGCGAGGATCACATCGAGGGTCCGGACTCGGTTGACTACGAGGAGGAGCCTGAGGGCCACTCGTTCGCTGGAGCCGAGGAAATTTGGCTCTCCAGCGGCATGGATGAGGATTACGACTTCCGCTAACGACCTGGTGACGGTCGGCCCGTGACGCGCGGAGCGCACAACGCCTGCAGGGACCTGCGCACACAGTGATTCACCGAGGGCCGACAGAAGGCTTGACAGCGGCCTCAGATCCCTTTCACCCAGCGACGGCCCCAGTGCAGCAACAAGCCCCCTACTCGCGGGAAAACCGCAGGCAGGGGGCTTGATCGCGTCGCGTTACTTCTTCTTGCCCTGGTTCTTGACCGCCTCGATGGCCGCTGCCGCCGCCTCGGGGTCCAGGTAGGTGCCGCCCGGGTTGAGGGGCTTGAACTCGGCGTCGAGCTCGTAGGAGAGCGGGATGCCCGTGGGGATGTTGAGGCCCGCGATGTCCGCGTCGGAGATGCCGTCCAGGTGCTTGACCAGGGCGCGGAGCGAGTTGCCGTGGGCCGCGACCAGGACCGTGCGGCCGGTCAGCAGGTCGGGGACGATCGCGTCGAACCAGTACGGGAGCATGCGGACGACGACGTCCTTCAGGCACTCCGTGCGCGGGCGCAGCTCCGGCGGGAGGGTCGCGTAGCGCGGGTCGTGGAACTGGGAGTACTCGTCGTCGATGTCGAGCGGCGGGGGCGGGGTGTCGTAGGACCGGCGCCACAGCATGAACTGCTCCTCGCCGAACTCGGCGAGCGTCTGGGCCTTGTCCTTGCCCTGGAGGGCGCCGTAGTGGCGCTCATTGAGGCGCCAGCTGCGGTGGACGGGGATCCAGTGGCGGTCCGCGGCCTCCAGGGCCAGCTGCGCCGTGCGGATCGCGCGCTTCTGGAGGGACGTGTGCACCACGTCGGGCAGGAGATCGGCGTCCTTCAGGAGCTCGCCACCGCGGACCGCCTCCTTCTCGCCCTTCTCGTTGAGATTGACGTCCACCCAGCCGGTGAACAGGTTCTTCGCGTTCCACTCGCTCTCGCCGTGGCGGAGGAGGATCAGCTTGTACGGTGCGTCGGCCATGCCTCAGAGCGTAATCCACGCTTTCGCCCGTTCGCGTGGCTGCCCGGCAGGCGGACGTTTGACCGGATCTGTTAATCGAGTGGCCCCTGACAATCGGCGGCTTGTAACTTGCGCATGCGGTCGGCGCTACTTACAGGCGCCGTGAACGCCGCTCATCCGGCACCGCTCATCCGGCGCCGCCGACATCTTGTTGCCTCCGGGGGGATCCATGCCGTACGCCCTGCGTGCCCGACGCGCCGTCCGGGAGACGGTCTCCGGTCTCCCGCGTGAGTTCTGGTGGCTGTGGACCAGCACGCTGGTCAACCGGCTCGGCGCCTTCGTCGCGACGTTCATGGCGCTGTACCTGACCCTCGACCGCGGCTACTCCGCCACGTACGCCGGTCTCGTCGCCGCGTTGCACGGGCTCGGCGGAGTGGTCTCGTCGCTGGGCGGCGGGGTGATGACCGACCGGCTGGGCCGGCGGCCGACCCTGCTGATCGCGCAGTCCTCGACCGCCGTGTCCGTGGCGCTGCTGGGGTTCGTGCGCGACCCGGTGGCGATCGCCGGCGTCGCCTTCCTCGTCGGCATGGCGAGCAACGCCTCGCGGCCCGCCGTGCAGGCGATGATGGCCGACATCGTCCGGCCCGAGGACCGCGTCCGCGCCTTCTCCCTCAATTACTGGGCCATCAACCTCGGCTTTGCCGTCTCCTCCATGGCCGCCGGGTTCATCGCCGAGGTCAGCTACCGCGCCGGGTTCCTGATCGAGGCGGGGATGACGATGGTCTGCGCGGTCCTCGTCTTCCTGCGGCTGCCGGAGTCCAAGCCCACCGCGACCATGGTGGAGGCGGGCCCCCGGGACGACACGGAAGCGGCTCCCCAGGCCAGCAGGGAGGCAGCTCGCCGGGAGGACTCCGTGAGCCTGCGCACCGTACTGCGCGACGGGCCGTTCATGGGCGTCGTCGGGCTGTCCTTCCTGGTCGCGCTGATCTTCCAGCAGGGGGCGGTGGGACTCCCGGTGGCGATGGGCGAGGCCGGTTTCACCCCGGCCGAGTACGGCATGGCCATCGCCGTCAACGGCGTGCTGATCGTGGTCCTCCAGATCCCGGTCACCCGCTTCATCGAGCACCGGGATCCCCGTCGGCTGCTGGTCGTCTCGTCCGTCCTCGCGGGCTACGGCTTCGCGCTCACCGCCTTCGCGGGGTCGCTGGGGGTCATCGCGCTCACGGTGTGCGTGTGGACGCTGGCGGAGATCGTCAACGCGCCGACGCAGACCAGTCTCGTCGTACGGCTGTCCCCGGTGCACGGGCGCGGCCGTTACCAGGGCATGTACACGATGTCCTGGTCCGTGGCCGCGCTCGTCGCTCCGCTGCTGTCCGGGTTCGTCATCGACCGGTTCGGGGCGGAGTGGCTGTGGGGGTCGTGCGCGCTGGTGGGGACGGCGGCCGGGGTGGGGTACGCCGTGCTGATGCGGCGGGTGGCGCAAGACGCGCAGGAGAAGGAACCCGTCACACCGGCGGGGAGTACAGCCGCACCCGCCCGGTAGGCAGGCGCGCGGTGTCGTGCGGGGGCATCACCATCGTGCGCAACGGCATGGTCACCAGAGCGGAATCCGGGCGTCCTGCCCCGTCCCCCACCGTCCCGGGTGCGGTCCCTACCCGTCCACGAAGCCGAGCTCCGTGTCCGGACGGCACTGCGGGCAGGCCTTGACCCCGTCGGCGAGGGCGTGCCGGGCGTGGTCGCGGTCGACGCCCTTGGCGCGCCGGCCCGCGTTCCAGCAGCCGCCTACATGGACGTACACCGCTTCCTGGCCGGACAGGCCGCGCTCGATCACCCAGTCCGGCGCGGGCGGCCGGGCGAGGAGGCCGTGGCGGTGTTCGGCCTGGCGGCGTTCCTCGTCCGCGATCCATCGGCGGGTGCGTGCCAGGTCGCGCTCCTGCACGCGCTCCAGGAAGCGGAGCAGCGCGAGCCGCGACTCTGGATCGTTCATGCGTTCGATTCTAGGATCAGGTTCGCCGTACTCCCACCCCGGAACCCGTCGCGCACCGCGCACCGCGTACGACGTCGGCCCCGGCAGTGCGCGGAGACCACCTCCGAGTCGGCTCACGGGTGCATCCGCGCCCCCTTCACCACCTTGTCCACCGCGTTCCTCGGGCCGTACACGGCGAGCCCCACGAGGTCCAGGTCCGCGGTCGGCACGGCCCGTACGGCGGCGCGGTTGTCACGGTCGTTGCCCGTGGCGAAGAGGTCGGAGGTGAAGACCGCGCGGGGCAGGGCGCGGGAGAGGGTGCGGGCGTGGGCGGTGGTCAGGGTTTCCTTGGTGGCCTCGAAGACCATGACCGGCTGGCGGAACATGGGGAGGTAGGGCACGCCGTCCGCGTCCTCGTACGGCTCGCCGATCACCTCGGGAAGCTGCGTTCCCAGGCCGCTGACCAGGAACGACGTCACATTGAGGCGCTGCCACGGCTCCAGGTCGGCGCGCAGCAGTACGGCGATCTTCGTGTCGAAGCGGATCGGCTCCGAGGAGGGTGCGGTGTCCATGGTCCGAGCGTGCCCGGCAGCCCTCGCCGGGGTCTTGTACGTTCTTTGCATGGCCTCCGAGTCCTCCCGGATCGTCTCCGCCTGGCGGCCCGCCGTCCCGGGTGTCGTCGAGGTCTTCCACGCGCGGTTCACCGAGTACGCGTATCCGATGCACGTCCACGACGCCTGGACGCTGCTGATCGTCGACACCGGCGCCGTCCGGTACGACCTCGACCGGCACGAGCACGGCACCCCGCACGACACCGTGTCGCTGCTGCCGCCGCACGTGCCGCACAACGGCTCCCCCGTCACCCCGGAGGGCTTCCGCAAGCGGGTGCTGTACCTGGACGGAACGCATCTCGGGGACGAGTTCATCGGGGCGGCCGTCGACCGGCCCGATCTGCGCGATCCGCTGCTGCGGCGCAGGGTGGGGCAGTTGCACGGCGCGCTGGGGCGGCCCGGTGAGGAACTGGAGGCCGAGAGCAGGCTGTTGTTCGTCGGGGAGCGGCTGCGCGGGCACCTGCGGGGCGACCCCGGCTCCCCGCGGCCGGCCGATCCCCAACTCGCGCGGCGACTGCGCGAGTTGCTGGACGAGCGGATCGTCGAGGGCGTCGCCCTGCGGGAGGCCGCCGGGCTGCTCGGCGCCCATCCCGCCCATCTCGTACGGGCGTTCAGCACGGCCTACGGCATCGCCCCGCACCAGTATCTGACGTCCCTGCGCGTGGGGCGCGCCCGGCGGCTGCTCCTGGAGGGGCGCTCACCGGGCGATACGGCGGTGGCGGCCGGGTTCTACGACCAGTCGCACCTCACCCGGCACTTCCGCAGGCTGGTGGGAGTGCCGCCGGGGCGCTACAAGGCGGGTCAGCGCTAGGGCCGCTCAGGGCCGCTCAGGCCGCTCGGGGCGCTCAGGGCGCTCAGGGCGCTGGGTGAGGTGGGCGAACGCGTCGAGGTTGCGGGTCGATTCCCCCCGCGAGACCCGCCACGCGTACTCCTTGCGGATCGCCGAGGCGAAGCCCAGCTCCAGCAGGGTGTTGAAGGCTCCGTCGGAGGCCTCAAGGACCTGGCCGAGCAGCCGGTCGAGCTCGTCGGGGGTGACGGAGGTCAAGGAGAGGCGGCCGGTGACGTAGACGTCGCCGTGCTGGTCGACGGCGTAACTCACGCCGTAGAGCTTGAGGTTGCGCTCCAGCAGCCAGCGGTGGACGCCCTGCTCGTTCTCGTCGGGGTGGCGGATGACGAAGGCGTTCAGCGACAGGGAGTGGCGGCCGACGATCAGGGAGACGGTCGTCTTGAGCTTGCGGGTGCCGGGGAGCTGCGCGACGTAGGTGCCGGGCCGGGGGCTCTCCCACTCCAGGTCGGCGTCCTTCAGCGCTCCCTCGACGACCTGTGCCGCGCGCTGTTCCTGATCGGTTTCACCCATGCAGCGAGCGTACGCGACGGCGGTGCGCCTGCATCGCGGCCGTGTAGACGTCCGCCGTGGCGGCGGCCGCGGTGTCCCAGCCGAAGGACTGGGCGTGCCGGGCGGCCTGTCCGCCGAGCCGGTCCGTCAGGTGCGGGTCGTCGGCGAAGTTCTCCAGCACGCGCGCGTAGGCGGCCGGATCGTGCCCGCGCACGAGGAAGCCGGTGTGCCCGTCGCGCACGGCGACCGGCAGGCCGCCGACCGACGCCGCGAGCACCGGGGTGCCGGCCGCCTGCGCCTCTATGGCGACCAGGCCGAAGGACTCGCTGTAGGAGGGCATGACCAGCACGGACGCGGCGCGGAACCAGTCCGCGAGCTGCTCCTGGCCGACCGGCGGGCGGAACCGTACGACGTCCGCGACGCCGAGGCGCGCGGCGAGCTTCTGCAGGCCCTCGGGCTTGGCGAGGCCGCTGCCGCTGGGGCCGCCGACGACGGGCACGAGGATGCGGGAGCGCAGTTCGGGGCGTTCGTCGAGGAGGACGGCGACGGCGCGCAGCAGCACGTCGGGGGCCTTCAGGGGCTGGATGCGGCCCGCGAAGAGCGGGATCAGCGCGTCCTGGGGCAGACCGAGGCGGGCCCGGGCGGCGGCGCGGCCGTCGGCGGGCGAGAAGCGGCTGAGGTTCACGCCGGGGTGGACCACCGCGACCTTGCCGGCCTCGGCCGCGTAGTGCCGGACGAGTTCGTCTGCCTCTTCGGTGGTGTTGGCGATGAGCCGGTCGGCGGCGGAGACGATCTGGGTCTCGCCGATGACGCGGGCGGCCGGTTCGGGGGTGTCGCCGTCGGCGAGGTTGGCGTTCTTGACCTTGGCCATGGTGTGCATGGCGTGCACCAGCGGGACGCCCCAGCGCTGGGCGGCGAGCCAGCCGACGTGGCCGGAGAGCCAGTAGTGCGAGTGGACCAGGTCGTAGTGGCCGGGGCGGTGGTGGGCCCAGGCCTGCATCACGCCGTGGGTGAAGGCGCAGAGCTGGGCGGGGAGGTCCTCCTTGTTGAGGCCCTCGTAGGGGCCGGCGTCGACGTGCCGGACGAGGACGCCGGGGGCCAGTTCGACGGTCGGCGGGAGGGCGGCGGCGGTCGCGCGCGTGAAGATCTCGACCTCGATGCCGTGCGCGGCGAGGCGCTGGGCGAGCTCCACGATGTAGACGTTCATGCCGCCGGCGTCGCCGGTGCCCGGCTGGTGGAGCGGGGAGGTGTGCACGGAGAGCATGGCGACGCGACGGGGCCTGCGGTGCAGCCGCAGGCGCGCGGACGACGACGCGGAGCGCCGACCGAGCCTGCCGATGTACTGGCTCACGTGGCGTTCCTCCTCGCCTCGGGCATGCCTGACGCAGGGCGCACGGTGCCCTCCGAGGGGGTGCAACACCGGAGGGAGGTGCTCCATTTCCCGATTCGCGAGTTTTACCGAATCATTACCGCCCGTCGCTCAACCGTTCGAGGGCGGAGGCGTGCGGGTTCCCCGCAGGGTCATGCGCGGCACCCCCGGCGGGTCACCGCGCCGATGAGTTCCCGCGCCCCACAGTGTCTGAAGACGTGACGCAACTCGACGTGACGTGACTCGACGTGACGTGACGAGCGGGAAGAGGGTGGCGCGTGATGAAACTGGTGGTGCAGGAGTTTCTGTCGCTCGACGGTGTCTCGCAGGGGCCGGGCGCCCCGGACGAGGACACCAGTGACGGCTTCGAGCGGGGCGGCTGGTTCGTTCCGCATCTGGACGAGGAGTTCGAGCGGCTGGCCGGCAGCTGGCTCGGCGAGGCGGACGCGCTGCTGCTCGGCCGCCGGACGTACACGAGCTTCGCCCGGGACTGGCCGGCGATGACCGGCCATCCCCTCGCCGGGATCATGAACAGCCTGCCGAAGTACGTCGCCTCCCACACCCTGACCGAGGCCGGGTGGGACCCGACCACGATCCTGTCCGGCGACGTCCCCGCCCAGGTCGCCGAGCTGAAGCGGCAGCCCGGCCGGGAGCTCCAGGTGCACGGCAGTGCCCGTCTCGCCCAGTCCCTGCTCGCCGCCGGACTCGTCGACACGCTCCGGCTGGCGATCGCGCCGGTCGTGGTCGGCCAGGGGCGGCGGCTCTTCCCGGACGGCGGCGCCCCCGCGGGGCTGCGGCTGACCGGCCACCGGACGACGCCGGGCGGTCTGTCGGTGCACGTCTTCGAGTCGGCGGGAGCGCCTGGCTTCGGGACGTACGGGGGCGGGGCGTGACACCGCGGGACCGGAAAAGGCGAGGCGGCAGACCACGAGGATCCCTACCCTCACCGGCATGACAGGCCCACGGCACCACCCCGCACCGCCGCCTCCACCTCTGCCGCCACTCGAGGAGCTCCTCCCCTGCCCGTGCTGCGGCCACCGCACCCTCGGCGAGCTGTGGGCCTACGAGATCTGCCCGGTCTGCTACTGGGAGGAGGACCCCTTCCAGCTCCGCCACCCCACCTCCGGCGGCGGCCCCAACCACGGCCTGAGCCTGATCGAGGCACAGGCCAACTACCGGCGGATCGGTGCCGTCACCGAAGAGATGCGGCGATACGTACGGCCCCCACGGGACGACGAGCCCGTCGACCCGGGCTTCCGGCCCGCCGACCCCGGCCGGGACCCGTTCGAGCAGGGTCCGGCGCACGACCCGATGCCCGGCGACCTCACCACCCTCTACTACTGGCGCCCCACCTACTGGCGGCGGCACCTCGCGCCCTGACAGCCTCGGCGGCCGCTTAACCTCGTACGCATGACACCCCGCGCAGCCGCCCGCCCCTTCGGCACGGTGACGCGCGGGACGACCAACCCGAACCGGCTGCGCCGCATGGACCGCTGGATCGCGGCCACGCACGGCGCCGAGCTGCGCCGCGCCGCCGACCCGGTGGCGGTCGACCTCGGCTACGGCGCCGCCCCCTGGACGGCCGTCGAACTGCTCCAGCGGCTGCGCACGGTCGCGCCGCGCACGCGCGTGGTGGGCGTCGAGATCGAACCGGCCCGGGTCGCGGCGGCCCTGCCCTACACACAGGCGGGGCTCGTCTTCCGGCACGGCGGCTTCGAGATCCCGATCCCCCAGCGGCCCCTGCTCGTCCGCGCGGCGAACGTGCTGCGGCAGTACGACGAGGACGAGGTCGTGGCCGTGTGGGAGCGGCTGTGCGCGCGGCTCGCGCCGGCGGACCCGGCGACCGGGTCGCGCGGCGGGCTGCTGGTCGAGGGGACCTGCGACGAGATCGGGCGCCGCCACGTGTGGGTCGCGCTCGGTCCGGAGGGACCGCGCACGGTCACCTTCGCGACCCGGCTGGGCTCCCTGGAGCGCCCGTCGGACCTGGCCGAACGCCTGCCGAAGGCGCTCATCCACCGCAACGTCCCGGGCGAGCCGGTGCACGCCTTCCTGCGCGACTTCGACCGCGCCTGGGCGGCGGCCGCGCCCTACGCCTCCTACGGCGCCCGCCAGCGCTGGATCCGGGCGGTGCGGGACCTGACGGCGGACTGGCCGGTGACGGACGGGCCGGTGCGGTGGCGGCAGGGCGAAGTGACGGTGCGGTGGGAGGCGTTGGCTCCGGGCGGCTGAGCTCTCGGATCCACGTTGGAACGATCTCCGTGAGTCGTTCGTCACACAGACGGGGAGATCGTGTCGCCGGGGGCATACCGGCGAGGGGGTGGCGGGAAGTACTACCCCTGTCGCTTTGCGAGCCGACATGGCAGCATCCCCAGGCGAACCGCACGTTACTGACGGTTAATCAGTTTGGGGGCCGAGGTATGGGAACGGGCAAGCGTGGCCTGATGGCGACGGCGGTGGCCGTGGTCTGCGCGGTCACGGTGCTGGCCGCACCGGGCACGGCGTTCGCGAACCCGACCCCCTCGCCCACCCCGAGCGCGGGAGCGTCCCTCGCGCCCGCCAAGGACCTCGAGGCCGTCCGCAAGAAGCTCGACAAGCTCTACCGCGCCGCGGCCCGCGCCACCGACGAGTACAACGCCGCCGACGAGAAGGCGGACAAACAGTCCGCCCAGGTCGTCGAGCTGGCCAAGAAGATCGTCAAGGGCAAGGAGAAGCTCAGGAAACTGAGGGACCGCGCGGGCGCCGCGGCCGCAGCCCAGTACCGCGGGGGTGGACTGCCCCCGGAGGCCCACCTGGTGCTGAGTGACGATCCTCAGGACTTCCTCGACGGCGCGGGCCGGGTCCGCGAGGGCCACCACGCGACCAAGGGCCTGCTCGGCGAACTGACCCGCGCCCAGGAGGACTTGGAGCAGTACGCCAGGGACGCCTCCGCGCAGCTGAAGAAGCTGGAGGCGGGCCGCAAGGCCAAGGCCGCCGCGCAGAAGAAGATCGAGAAGCAGATCGCGCAGGCGGAGAAGCTCGAGTCCGCGCTGCAGAAGGAGGAGCAGGAGCGCCTCGCCGAGCTGGAGAAGGAGGCCGCGATCAAGGCGCAGACCGCCTGGCTCGACTCCGGCATCCTCGACGAGATCGACGGAAAGGCCTCGGAGCAGGGCAAGAAGGCCGTGAAGTACGCCACGGCCCAGATCGGCAAGCCGTACCAGTGGGGCGCCGAGGGCCCGAGGACCTACGACTGCTCGGGGCTGACGTCACAGGCCTGGATATCGGCCGGTCGCGGCATACCCCGCACCTCGCAGGAGCAGTGGAAGCGGCTTCGGCACATCGACGTCCAGGACATGCGGCCCGGCGACCTCATCATCTACTTCGGCGACGCCAGCCATGTCGCGATGTACATCGGCGACGGGGCGATCGTGCACGCCCCGCGCCCCGGCCGGACCGTGACGATCGCGGGGGCGGGCTCCATGCCCATCCTCGGCGTGGTCCGCCCGGACCCCGGCACCGGCGCCAACTGACCGCGGACGGCGACCGGACGGCACCCGGGACGGCGGCCGGACGACACCGGGGAGGGCGGCCGGACGCCACCCGGCACTACGACCGGACGCCACCGGGGACGACGGCCGGACGACACCCGGCCCTACGACCGGACGCCACCAGGGACGACGGCCGGACGACACCCGGCCCTACGACCGAACGCCACCAGGGACGACGGCCGGCCGACACCCGGCACTACGACCGAACGCCACCGGGGACTGCGGCAGGACGCCACCCGGCACTACGACCGAACGCCACCGGAGACGACGGCCGGACGCCACCCGGCACTACGACCGGACGCCACCAGGAAGAACGACCGGACCACGTCACACCGGATATCGGACACCCACGGTGACCTGACCCACGTGACCCACCGCACCCCCCGTCGCCCACAAACCGTGCGCCGGCGTGACGTTCGTCATCCCCGCAGCATCTCCGAGCTGTCCAACTGCGGGGCATATCGCGGCATATGACACTGACCGGTGGCACAGCGGCGTGGCTCACACCATTCCAATGCGGCGCCGACACCCGCTATGGTCCGGCTCGGTGGGTCGAGGTCCCTCGCCCCACCGTGCCCTCGGGGGGAGGGAAGGAACCCAAGAAGATGCCCGTACCCATACCGCGGCAGAGAGCGATCCCGGCCGTGGAAAGTGGTCAGGCGCAGGCCGCGTCCCCGCACGGCGGCTCGGCCGAGGAGTCCGTACAGGACACCTCGCCCACGGGCCGCACGCCGGACACCGCCGGGAACACCACGAACAAGGTGGAGAACAACACCGCCCACACCAACCTGACGCTGCTGCTGATCGAGGACGACCCGGCCGGTTCGCCGATCGTGCCGGACATGCTCGACCAGGCGGGCAAGCCGATCCGCGTCCGCACGGCCCGCAATCTGACGGAGGCCGGGCGGCTGCTGACCGACGACGTCCACTGCATCCTGCTGGACCTGGCGCTGCCCGCGCCGGGCCACGCCGACTCCGAGGACGAGCTCGCCGTGCTCAGGCACGTGCTGGAGCTCGCGCCCCGGCACGCCGTCCTGGCGCTGACCGCGTCCGGCGACGCCGAGCGCGGCGCCGAGGCGGTACGGGTGGGCGCCCAGGACTACCTCTTCCGCGACGAGCTGGACGGCAGGCTGCTGAGCCGCGCGATCCGCTACGCGGTGGAGCGCAAGCGTTCCGAGTCGGCCGAGCGCCGGCTCGCCGAGGGCCGGCTGCGCGCGCAGGAGAACCGCCGCCTGGAGCGCGGCCTGCTGCCGACGCCGCTGCTGGAGGGCTCCCCGCTGCGGTTCGCCGCCCGCTACCGCCCCGGCCGCTCACGCGCGCTGCTCGGCGGTGACTTCTACGACGTCGTCCGCACCCCGGACGGCACCGTGCACGCCATGATCGGCGACGTCTGCGGCCACGGCCCGGACGAGGCGGCCCTCGGTGTGGAGCTGCGGATCGCGTGGCGCGCGCTGACCCTGGCGGGCCTGTGCGGCGACCAGCTGCTGGGCACGCTGCAGCAGGTGCTGGAGCACGAGCGGGCCGACGACGAGATCTTCGCGACCCTCTGCACGGTGGACATCGCGCCGGACGGCCGCCGCGCCGGGCTCTGCCTGGCGGGACACCCGTCGCCGCTGCTGGCCCGCCCCGGCAAACCGGCCCGGCTGCTGCCGTACGACAACAACGGACCGGCCCTCGGGCTGCTGCCCGGCGCCCGCTGGCCGCGGATGCAGGTGGAGCTGGGGGCCGAGTGGAGCCTGATGCTCTACACCGACGGCCTGATCGAGGGCCACATCGGCCAGGGCCGGGAGCGGCTCGGCCAGGACGGCATGACGGAGATGGTCCGCCGCCAGATCGCCGAGGGCCTGCGGGGCGAGCAGCTGCTGCGGGCGGCGGTGAACGAGGTGCGCGACCTCAACGGTGGCGAGCTGACGGACGACGTGGCGGTACTGCTGCTGGACCGGGTGCCGTAGCCCCGGCTCCGGCTGCTCCGGGAGCCCTTACCGGCCGCCGTTCCACGGGCCGTAGGGGCCGTCGCTGCTCGAGCCGCGGCTGCTGCGGCCGCCGCCCGGGAGCGCGCGGATCGCGGGCCGCACGTCGACCATGTACACGATCGTCGCGATGAGGCCGATGATCGGCAGGAACGACAGGATCGGGAAGAGCAGGTTCACCACGAAGGCGATCCCGAGGATGATCAGCCAGAAGGGCTTGGTCTTCTTGTCGGCCGCCCGGTAGGCGTCCTCCCGGCGCACAGCCGCGTCGAACAACGCGAAGCCGCTGAAAACGATCAGGGCCATGCTCAGAAGCCACATAAACCCTGCGAAGCCCTGCATCAGCACAACGTCCACCACCTGACTCGGCTCGTCCTACGCGGTCACCGTACCCGTACAACGGGCCGGACACCCCCAGGGTGCCCGGCCCGTGTGATCGCCGCGCCGTCCTACTTGGCGGAAGGCGGGGTGGGCTTCTTCGCGGTAGTGGGCTTGCGCTGCGGGGCCTTCTTGGGCGCGGGGGCCTTCTTCGCCGGGGCGGCGGCGGCCGGCTTGGCCGGCTCCTCCTTGACCTCGACCGGCTGCGGCTTCGGCTCGACGGCCACGGCCAGCTCCTCGACGCCCTCGGCGACGTCCTCGATGCTGTCGGCGGCCTCGCCGCGCCAGGTGCGCACGGCCTGCTCGCCGTGCTCGGCGACCTTCTCGTAGGTCTCGCGGGCCTTGACGGCGTACTCGGCGGCCACGCCGACACCGCGCAGCGCGAAGTCCTGGGCGCTCTCGCCGAACTTCTTCAGGTCCGCGTCGAGGTTGCTGCCGAGCTTCTTGAAGTCGGAGTCGAGGGAGCCGATGAACGCCGTGACCTTGGTCTGAAGGGTCTCCTGCGTCTCCCTGACGCGGGCGGAGGCCTCCTTGGCCCGGGCGGACGCCTTCTCCTGGACCGCCTTGGTGTCGGTGTTGCGCACGGCTTCGAACCGCGCGGGGGCCTCGGAGCGCAGCTGCTCCACCAGGGCCGGCACCTTCTTGGCCTGCTGAAGGGCGAGGTCGGCGGTGCCTGCGGCGAAGTAGAGCGGCGTCGGGTCGCTGAAGGTCTTGCGCAGGTCGTCGGTGATGGCCATGGTGAGGGTCCTCCCGGATTCTGTCTCGCTTGAGGGTTCGGCTGAGGGTTGTGTGATCCGCGGCGGGCGGCCCATGCCCTGGTCCGGCTAACCGGCCGTCTGCTGCGGATCGGTGTCACTGCCGCCGGTGCTCTTGCGGGTCCGGCGGGTGGCGGTCGTACCGCCGTCGTTCGTGCTGTCGCTCTTGCCGGCGCCCTTGCCGGCGGTCTTGCGGCTACGGCGCCGGGCGGGCCGGCCGCCGTCGGACGGCCCGGTCGGCGATATCTCGGTACCGGCGTCGGCGCCGGAAGCATCCCTGTCCACGCTCACCACACCGTCACCGGTGACGACCCCGACGACGCCCGCACCGCGGGCTCCGCCTTCGGCACCCGGGACATCGCTGCCGTCGACGCCGTCGCCGGTTCCGAACCCGTTCTCCTTGCGGAAGGACTCGTAGATCTGCAGCAGCACCTGCTTCTGCCGCTCGCTCAGGGTCGGGTCCGCGAGGATGACGGCACGCGTCTCCACCTCGTCCCGGTCCCGCTCGGCGTCGAGAATGCCGGCCCGGACGTACAGGGTCTCGGCGGAGATCCGCAGGGCCTTGGCGACCTGCTGCAGCACCTCCGCGCTCGGCTTGCGCAGCCCGCGCTCGATCTGGCTCAGATACGGATTGGACACGCCGGCGGCGTCGGCGAGCTGCCGCAGCGACAGCTGCGCGTTGCGCCGCTGCTCGCGCAGGTAGTCACCGAGATTGCCGACGTTGAGCGATGCCATGCCCTCCACGGTGCCGCATCTCGCTAACTATTGCAAGCACCCGCTTGCAATAGTGCGCCATGCCACCCGGTGTCCTGTGACTCGATGGGCCGGCCCCGCGGGTGTGCGGCTGTGTGTCGCGCGCCGGAACGGTCGTGGCGCCGTCAGCGATTGACCTCCGGTTGCCCGCTTCTCTCACGCCGATGCCCGGCATCGCCCCCGGCGGCCTGCCACTCCGTCGTAGCGTCGGGGGGACGGGCCCACCGCCTCGTCGACGCAACGGCGCGCCACCGGCAAGGAGTTGATCGTGGACACACACAACGCGCAGGACACCGCGAAGAGACTGCGGGCGATCGGCGACGAGTTGTCGGAGCGGTTCTACGAACGGGACGACGTGGTGCGGACGCTGGTGGTGACGCTGCTGGCCGGGCAGCACTCGCTGGTGCTCGGACCGCCCGGGACGGCGAAGTCGGAGCTGGCCCGGGAGCTCACGGGCCGGGTCGAGGGAGCGGCCTACTGGGAGATCCTGCTGTCGAAGTTCACCGCGCCGACGCGGATGTTCGGCCCCATCGACGTCGCCGCGCTGGCCCGGGGCGAGTACCGGCAGGTCTACGACGGCCGCGCCACCACCGCGCATGTCGCCTTCATCGACGAGATCTTCAAATGCTCCACGGCGGCGCTGAACGAGACCCTCGGCTACCTCAACGAGCGGATCTACCACCCCGAGAACGGCGGCGAGCCGATCCGCTGCCCCCTGATCGGCGCCATCACGGCCAGCAACGAACTGCCCGCCGGAGAGGACTCCGCCGCGATCTACGACCGGCTGCTGGTGCGGATCGAGGTCGGATACCTGGAGGACCCCTCGAACTTCGCCGCGCTGGTCCGCTCCGCGGTCGGCCGCCCGGCGGCACCGGAGCGGACCACCGTCGAGCTCGCCGCACTGCAGCACGCCGTGGCGGAGGCCGTCCCCGCCGTGGACGTCCCGGACGCGATCGTGGACGCGGTGTGCACGCTGCGGGCCGCCCTGCGCCGCAGGGAACTCGTCGCCTCCGACCGCCGCTGGCGGCAGGCGGTGGGACTGCTCCAGGCGTCCGCGTACCTCGACGGCCGTCCCGAGGTCGCCGAGGCCGATCTGTCGGTTCTGACACACGTGCTGTGGGACTCCCCCGCGCAGCGCCCGACGGTCGAGCGCGAGGTGCTGCACCTGGTCAACCCCGACGCCAAGGAAGCGCTCGACCTGGCCGACACCATCGAGGAGCTGGAGGCCCAGCTCGACGCGATGGCCGGGCAGTCCCGCGAGGCGCTGAGCGAGTGGGTCATCAAGCAGGCCCACAACAAGCTCGCCATGGCCGGGAAGCGGCTGGAGAAGCTGCGCGAGGAGGCGGCGAGCGCCGGCCGTTCCACCGCCGCCATCGACCGGGTCACCGGCCGCCAGCGCGCCGTCCGCGCCCGGGTGCTCACCGAGGCACTCGGCATGGACGCGAGCATGGTGCAGGCCCAGCTGTGAGCGTCAGCGGACCCCACCGGCTCGAGGAGCTGGCGGGCCGGGGCGGGAAGTGGCTGGGTCTGTCCGCCGCGGCCCCCGAGCGGCACTCCGGGGCCGTGGTCGCGGACCGGTTCGACCGGATCGCCTGGCGCGACACCTGTGAGCAGTCGGCCGGGCTGCGCGAGCTGGCCGGGGAACTGAGCGACCGCTACGACCACGCCGGCGACCTCCTGGCCGACACGTTCCTGGCCGCCTACAAGGCCAGGCCCCGGTTGCGGGAGCCCGCCGAGATGGACCCCTCCCGGCTCGTCAACCACCAGGTCGTCAGCTCACTGGTGGCGTCCCCGGAGTTCACCGAACTGCACCGGGAGACCGCCGGCGACCCCTACGCCGCCGCCATGGCCGTACTCGCCCAGGCCGCCGCGCTGCGGGGGCTGCTGGAGCGTACGCGGCAGGCCCGCGAGCAGGCCGGGCGGCAGAAGCGGGCCCAGCGGGACGTGGCGGACGCGGCCGACGCCGTGAGCGAGGCGCTCCGGCGGGCCGCCGCCGATGCCGAGGCGGACGGCACGGTGCCCGGTCCGGCCGCCGATGCCGTGGAACAGGCGATCCAGGCCGCCGAGACCGCCGAAGCCGCCGGGCGGCGGGCCGCCCGGGACGCCGCGCAGGCCCTCGCCGCGGCGGCCCCCGGGATCGGCGCCGCCGCCCGGACCTCTGCCGCGCAGGCCGCCGCGGCCGTGCGGGAGGAGGCCGCGCTGATGCGGGCCTGGGGCGTCGGATCCGCCGAGCTGGAGCGGCTGCCGTTCGGCCGGCGTGCCCTGCTCGCCGAACGGCTGCGCACCGGCCGGCTCGCGCAGTGGGCCGAGCTGATCGGCCGCTTCCGGCAGATGGCCGGCGGCGAGCGCGCCCGCAAGGTGGAGAACGCCACCGGGGAGCTGGTCGGCGTGACCCTGGGCGACGATCTGTCCCGTGTCATCCCCTCCGAGCTCGCGAACCTCGGCCTGCCCGAGCTGCGCGCGGTGTTCGCCGTGCGCTACGCCGCCGGGGAGCTGATGCTCTACGACAGCCAGGGCGAGCAGGCCACCGGCCGGGGCGCGATCATCGCCTGCGTGGACACCTCGCACTCCATGTACGAGGCGGGGCCGGGCGGCATCACCCGGGAGGCGTGGGCCAAGGCGTGCGCGCTGGCACTGCTGGACCAGGCCCGTCACGCGGGACGCGACTTCGTCGGCATCCTCTTCTCCGCCGCCGACCGGCTGAAGGTCTTCCGCTTCCCGGCCGACGAGCCCGCGGGCATCGCCCGGACACTCGACTTCGCGGAGACCTTCCTCGGCGGCGGCACCAGCTACCAGCGACCGTTGTCGGCGGCCGCCGACCTTCTGGAGGAGGAGTTCAACGACGCCTCCCGCAGGCGCGGCGACATCGTGATGATCACCGACGACGACTGCGGCGTCACCGAGGAGTGGACACGCGCCTGGAACGAGGCCAAGCACCGCCTGGGCTTCCGGCTCTTCGGCGTTGCCGTGGGCGCCCCACGGGTCGCGGCGACCGACTCGGTCCTGGACACCCTCTGCGACAACCTCCGCGCGGTGGAGGACCTCACGGACGTCCACGCGGCCGCGGACCTCTTCCGGGTGATCTGACGCCGGTCACGCAGCCGCCCTCACCGTCCAGCGCGGCGAACCCGGCGTCCGGCGTGGGGTGGAGTTCATCTCCGGTGACTCCGGGCCGCCGCCCGGAACAAACGCCGGCCCAGCCGACCCGCCCCTACGTGTCCGTCGCGGGCAGGCGCAGCCCCCGTGACTCGGCGACGCGCAGGGCATCTGTCAGGCACTCGGCGAGACGAAGGCCGGCAAAACGGATCTCCCTGTACGGCGAGGCCGGGTCGTCCAGCACGCTGCGGGCGAGGTCGAGCACGTCGGCGCCGGTGGCGAGCTGGACGGCCTCCAGCTCGTCGGCGAGACGGGAGAGGCGGCTGAAGTTGTCGTCAGTCACCAGGTAGCAGGGTTTGCCGTCGAGCGACGGCCAGGGCAGGAGCCGGGGCGGCGGCGTGATGTGCGCCTGATCAGTGGGGCGTTCCATCAGGCGGCCACCTTCCGCGCGCCGATCAGGTGTTGGTCGAGATCGATCCCGAAGTCGGCAGCGAGCACGAGGGCCAGGCGGCGCCGTTCCTGGAGAGCGGCTTCCCGTTCTTGGGTGGCGACATAGGGGCGGACGAGGGCGGAGGCGCCCCCGTCGAGAGGACTGTGCAGGCCGTACGGCGAACGGTGGCGGGGGAGCTGCGGCGGCCGGGATGCGGAGGGGCAGCTCACGAGGGTGAGGTGCACGTGGGGGAAGAGGTGCCGTCGGGGACGCCCCCTACGCCGTTTCCCGGTGCCGGGGGCGAAGAGGAGGCGCAGCCAGTGGAGGGCCCGGGGGATAAGGTCGTGCATGTCGACGCTCCTTGTAAGCGTTGGCCGTGCCCCGGGAGGTCTGGCCACCTCGCCGGGGTCTTTTCTGTCTTCGACGCTACACCCAGCTATAGCCCTCTACATACAAGTACAGAGGGATCCACACGATCGTGCAGGTCGGCACCGCTCTACGTTGGACGTATGAGCGATAAAGCAGCTCCCAAGACTCAGCTGGACCCCGTGAGCGCCAGACCGCTCTATGTGCAGCTGGCCGACGTGATCGCCGGCAAGATCTCGTCCGGAGAGCTGGCGCCGGACAGGCCCATCCCCTCCGAGAACCATCTCGCCGACGAGTACGGCGTGGCACGACTCACCGCACGGCGGGCCGCACAGGAACTCCGCGAGCGCGGCTTGATCGTCACCGTGCGAGGCAAGGGATCCTTCGTTCTCGAACAGCCGGCTGACGACACGCCCAAGCCCAGCGAGTAGCAGCAAGGCCCGTCCCGCTACTCCGGCTTGTACGCCAGGAACGTGCCGTACTGTCTCCCGCCCCCCTCCTCCGGTTCCTGCACCACCCGCGTCGTGACCACCAGCCCCGCCTGCCCGAGCAGTTCCGCGATCCGGGCCGGCGGCAGCAGACGCGACTCGTAGGACACCGGATGGTCGCCGTACGCGCGCGTGGGGCGCAGGTGCTCGCCGTTGCCCACATGGCCGGCCAGCATCAGCCGGCCACCCGGCGCGAGGGTGCGGCGGAACTCCGCGAAGGCGGTCGGCAGCCACTGCGTCGGGGTGTGGTGGGTGGTGTAGTACGCGAGGATGCCGCCGAGTTCGCCGTCGGCGATGTCCAGCGCGGTCATCGAGTCGACGGTGAAGCGGAGTTCCGGATACGCCGCCCGGGCCAGCTCGGTCATCCTCGGTGACACGTCCACGCCGAACACCGGTACGCCCAGAGCGGCCAGGTGCGCCGTCACCTTGCCCGGACCGCAGCCCAGGTCGGCGACCGGCCCGAGAGGCACGGCGAGTTCGCCGAAGGCGGCGAGCATCGCGCGGGACACCGGGTCCAGCTCGGCCGGCTCCTTGACGAGTCGGGCGCAGTCGGCGGCGACGGTGTCGTAGGACTCCCGGATCGCGGTGAGGTGGGCGGGCTCGGTCATGCCGCGAAGCTGGACGATGGCACTGACACTCCCCGTACGCCGACGCGAGTACGCCGGCTTACTCCCGCTGCAAGACGCCCGCACCGCCCCTCCCCCGGCACGGTGACAGCGTGAAGCCGAAGCCGAAGCCGCAACTCAACCGCCGATCCCGCCGCGCCGCTCTCGTCGTGCACGTCACCGTCTCCGCCGGCTGGCTGGGGCTCTCGCTCGGGCTGCTCGCGCTCGGGATCACCGCGGCCACCACCGGAACCCCCGTGACCGTGGAGGCCTCCGTCCGGGCGATGAAGCTCTTCGCCGACTGGCTCCTGCTCCCCGTCGCGTTCCTCACGCTCCTCAGCGGCCTGCTGCTGTCACTGGGCACGAAGTGGGGTCTGGCCAGGTACCGGTGGGTCTGCACCAAGTTCTGGCTGACCCTCGCCACGACCACCGCCACGGTCTTCGCCCTGCGCCCCGGCGTGAACTCGGCGGTCACGGCCGTCGCCGCGGGCGGACCGCTGCCGGACGCCGGTGACGTGCTGTTCGGACCGGTCGTGTCGCTGTCCGCCTACGTCTTCATGACGGTGATCTCCGTCCTCAAGCCATGGGGCAAGACCCGCCGTGGCCGCACAACGCCTTAGCCATTTGCCTAAAAGGTTTAGGCATGGGCATACTCCCTTCAGGTAGAAGGGAGAGTCGTCATGGCACGCGTAGGACTGACGCCGGAGCGTCTGACCGAGGCCGGTGCCGAGCTCGCCGACGAGGTCGGCTTCGAGCAGGTCACCGTCTCGGCACTCGCCCGGCGGTTCGACGTCAAGGTCGCGAGCCTGTACTCGCACGTGAAGAACTCCCACGACCTGAAGACGAGAATCGCCCTGCTCGCCCTCGAGGAACTCGCCGACCGGGCCGCCGAAGCCCTGGCCGGACGGGCCGGCAAGGACGCCCTGTCCGCCCTGGCGAACGTGTACCGCGACTACGCCCGCGAACACCCGGGCCGCTACGCCGCCGCCCAGCTCCGGCTCGACCCGCGGACCGCGGCCGCGAGCGCCGGTGTCCGGCACGCGCAGATGACCCGGGCGCTGCTGCGCGGCTACGACCTGACGGAACCGGACCAGACCCACGCGGTCCGGCTGCTCGGCAGCGTCTTCCACGGCTACGTCAGCCTGGAGCTCGGCGGTGGTTTCAGCCACAGCGCCCCGGACACCGAGGAGACCTGGGCCCGGATCCTCGAGGCCCTCGACACGCTGCTGCGGAACTGGCCCGCGGCCCCTACCGATCCCCGAGGCTGACACCCATGCACACCGAGCACGACTGGATCACCACGCCCCTCACGGCGGACCTGCTGCGCGGCGCCCTCGACCTGGAGCGCACCGAGCACGGCCTGCTCCCCCACCGGCTGCCCGCCCGGGCCCGTGCACAGAACACCAGCCCGCAGCTGTCGATGGCCGAGGCCCAGCCCTCGGGCGTACGCCTGGCGCTGCGCACCGCCGCCACCGCCATCGAGCTGGACACCCTGCGCACCAAGCGCGACTACGCCGGCTTCCCACCGCGCCCGGACGGACTGTACGACCTGCTCGTCGACGGCGTCCCGGCCGGCCAGGCCGCCGGGACCGGCGGCAATGTCCTCACCGTCGACCTCGCCACCTGGGACGGCGAGGTCACGCCCGGCCCGGTGGGCACGGTCCGGTTCACCGGCCTGCCCGCCCGGGACAAGGACGTCGAGATCTGGCTGCCGCACAACGAGACCACCGAGCTGGTCGCCCTGCGCACGGACGCCCCCGTCGCGCCCGCCCCGGACCGGGGCCGCCGGGTCTGGCTGCACCACGGCAGCTCGATCAGCCACGGCTCGGACGCCGCGAGCCCCACGGCCATCTGGCCCGCGATCGCCGCGCTGCGGGGCGGGGCCGAGCTGGTCAACCTCGGCTTCGGCGGCAGCGCGATGCTCGACCCGTTCACCGCGCGCGCCATGCGGGACACCCCGGGCGACCTGATCAGCGTCAAGACGGGCATCAACCTCGTCAACCAGGACGCGATGCACCTGCGCACCTTCGGACCCGCCGTGCACGGCTTCCTCGACACGATCCGCGACGGACACCCGGACACCCCGCTGCTGCTCGTCTCCCCCATCCACTGCGCCATCCACGAGGAGACGCCCGGCCCCACCGCCCCCGACCGGGACGAGATGAGCAAGGGCCGGATGGTCTTCGCCGCCATGGGCGACCCGGCGCAGACGGCCGCGGGCAAGCTCACGCTCACCGTCATCCGCGAGGAACTGGCCCGCATCGTCGAGCAGCGCGCCGCCGACGACCCGAACCTCCACTACCTCGACGGCCTCGACCTCTACGGCGCGAAGGACGCCGCGGCCCACCCCCTGCCCGACAACGTCCACCCGGACGCGGCCACCCACCGCCACATCGGCGACCGCTTCCACGAGCTGGCCTTCGGAGACGGAGGGCCCTTCGCCACGGCGTAGCGACCGGCAGACCGAGAAAGGCCATGGCGGCCGTGAGGGTCAGTAGACGTCCGGCGCGGTGGGCATGGGCGGGTCCGCGGGTGACGCCTCTCGTTCTCCGTGCCAGCGGACCAGCGCGGCCATGATCTGGGACCGGCTCGGCACCTGCGTCAGGCCGAGCGGCCGTGCGGCGGCGGTCAGGATCCTCTGGAGCCGGCCGGCGACGACGGGGACGGCCATCCAGTTGAAGCCCCACTCCTCGCGCAGGGACAGCGCCAGCCGGATGACGTCGGTGAAGACCGACTGCGCCCTCTTGAAGTCGAGGATCATCGGCAGGTCCTCTTCCCAGCCGGCCGAGAGGCCGGGCCGGATGCCCTCGACGACCCGGCACCATTCGCGCGCCATGCGGCTCTCCTGGTCGGCCGGATAGCGCATCAGGTACAGATGGGTGGCCAGGTCGTAGAGCGGGTCGCCCAGCATCGCCAGCTCCCAGTCGATGACCCAGAGCCGCTCCCGGGGGTCGACGACGAAGTTCTCCCGGTGCAGGTCCGCGTGCAGCAGGCAGAAGGGACGCTGCTGAAGTCCCAGCACGTGCTTCCTGAGCAGGGTGAACGATTCCTCCGAGATGCCGAGCGCGTGGAAGAGCCCGGCGAACGTCCGGTGGTTCTTCTCGTAGACCTGCTCCTCGACGAAGACGATCAGACGCTCCAGGAAGCCGTCGCTGTCACCGTCCTCGGCACGGTCCCGGTCCTGGCAACGCCGCTCCACACTGAGCATGTCCGGCCTGACCGGCACCATCTCGCGGAAGACGTCCACGATCTGACCGAACGTGGCGTCGGAGACGCGCCGCCCCGGCCTGCGTTGTTCACCGAGCGTCCGCCCCTCGATGAAGCCCTGGAGCGCCACGCCGCCGACGTCGACGATGTGCGGGACGCGGCTGAGGTGCGGCTGGAGAGCCGTGAGCAGCTTCTCCTCCGACCCGAAGCACCTGCGGTCGAACCACAGGATCTCGGCCCTCGGCTCACGGACCTTGACGGCTCCCGCCCGGCCCGGCAGCGCGAGGACGTACGTCTCGTGGTGATACCCCTTGAGCGGCCCCTTGACCAGGCTCGGGTCGCCGCTCAGCTCCTCGGCTCGCTCTCGAGCACCGGAGACCAAGGGGGGTGTCATTCGCTGGTTCAGCCTGTTCCGGTGGTACCGATGGTGTAAGGGGAAACGCACGTTACTCCACCGCACTCGGTTGCCGGAGGAAAACCCGGCCATCCGAAGAGCGGGTCCCCTCCCAGGCGTAACCGACGCACACCCGAACGACGACGCAGACCGTCACGACGCCGGACCTGCGCCGTTGGAATGCCAGGACCGATGGGCCACACTGGCCCATCGACCACGAGGAGGCCGAGGAGCCCCATGACCGACGCGACCGCCGACGAGGATGCCCTGGTGCGCTTGCTCCGCCCCACCCGAGCGGTGCTGTTCGACTTCGACGGGCCGGTGTGTGACCTCTTCGGCGGTGCGTCGACGCGAGACGTGGCGGATGAGGTCAAGCGGGCGGCCCGGCAGCACTGGGGCACCCTCGACCCGGACGTGAGCGCCTGTGACGACTCGCACGGCATCCTGCTGCGGCTCAGGGACATGTACGACCGGCGGTCACCGGAACATCGCAGCCGGCGTCCCCTGGAGCTGGCGGAGGGCATCGTCGTGCGGCAGGAGGCCCGAGCGGTCGCGGGCGCCAGGCCGACGCCGTACGTCGGAGACCTCGTGGAGGCGCTGCTCGGCCTCGGTATGCGGGTGGTCATGGTGAGCAACAACGCCGAGGAGCCGATCCGCACGTATCTGAAGGCGCACGGGCTGGACACGAAGTTCGAGCGGGTCTTCGGCCGGGACCGGGAGGACGCCCGGCGCATGAAGCCCGACCCGCACTGCATCAAGCGGGCCAGGGAGCACCTGGAACTCCCGGCCGCGTCCTGCCTGATGGTGGGCGACCAGCTCACCGACCTCAAGGCAGCCCGCTCGGCCGGGACGTGCTTCCTGGGTTACACGGAGGACGAGGCCAAGGCCGAGGAAATGCGCCGCAGCGGCGCCGACTTCGTGGTTTCCTCACACCTCGCCGTCCTCGCCGCCGCGAGGAGGCTCCTGGGTTCACGGGTGGGCGAGCGCGTCATGTGAGGTACGTCCAGGCGGAGTCGAACCAGCTCTGGTGGGTCTCCACGAACACCGTGCCCGGCGAGTAGGGATCCTCGTCCTTGACGTGGTGGGTGAGCTGGGCCCCCAGGCCGAACACGTCGATGGCCTCGATCTCCCGGCCGTCCTCGAGAACGATCCTGCGCCTGAAGGTCTGGTACGGCCCGTGCAGCGCGGCCTCCCCGTTGACCAGATACAGCTTGAAAGCCGGCACCAGCCGGGCGTAACGGATCTCGAAGTCGACCGACGGCACGAGGTTCATGGTCCTCAGGTCGCTCAGCACGCTGCGCAGCGACGCGGTGTGCCGTCGGGCGATGCCCAGCAGCCGCTCCTTCAGAATGTCCTCGTTGGCGCCGTCCTTCGTACGCCAGTAGGGGAAGTCGAGGGACTCGTCGGGGAGCAGCATGCGCAGAGTGATGCTCTGCGGGGCGATCAGCTCAGCCCGTATCCGCTCCGTCTGCAGGCGGATGTGCGCGTCCAGCGACTCCGAGGTCAGCGTGAAGACGTCCAGGGTCACCTCGGGCTGCTCGAATGCCTCGCCGATGAGCGGGCCGAGCGTGACCATGCGGTCGGGCCGTTTACTGCTCGTCGGCGAGTGGATCTGCTGGGTCTTGATCACCCGGGATCCGCTCCCCTGGCGCGACTCGATCCAGCCCTCGCTCTTCAGCTCCCTGAGGACCCTCTGCACGGTGTCGCGGGAGACGCTGAACTCGTCGGCCAGTTCGCGCTGCGGCGGGAGCAACGCGTGGAGGGGGTACCGCCCGTCGGCCATACGCGCCCGCAGCTCACCCGCGACGCGCTCGAATGACCTGCCGCCGCCCTCGCCGGTGTGCCCCTCACTCACACCGCGACCGTACCTCTTCGCACGGACAGCCAAACCAGTTTCAGTCAACTCTGCGGCAAACTTGACGGCCGGTTAAGGGATCAACAGCCCGGGGCAGAACCACATTGCGACAACCAGTCCAATTGGACCGCAAGTTGATCGCTTAACGGGAAGTGGTAGCTGGGGGCGCCATGAAACTCGTCCAACTGATGTCCGTGCTGTTCGGCATGACCTTCACCCGCCTGCTCGAGGCGCGCTACGGCTCGTCCGGCGTGCTGTGCCTGTTCCTCCTGGGAGTCGGCGTCAGAACCCGCAACCCCACGTGCCTGACCATCGCCGCCGTTCTCCTGGGTCTCCTGCTGGCCCAGGACTAGCGGTCCCCGGTCAGCGGCCCGCCCCGTTCCTCGCTCACCCGCGCAGCACCCGCAGCAACGTCTCCAGGGACCCCACGACCGACTCCGCCCCGGCTGCCAGCAGGAGCTTCGCCTTCCGCTCGTTGCGGGCGTAGCCCAGGAAGGGCACTCCGGCCCGCTCGGCCGCCTCGTGGTCCGTGGGGGCGTCGCCGATCATCAACGCGTCCCCCGGCGCGGCGCCCATCGCCCGCAGCGCCCGGTTCAGGCAGTGCGGGTCGGGCTTCAGGTGGTGGAGTTCCTGGGTGCGGCCGTAGACGTGGGGGGCGAAGCAGTCGGCGAGGCCGCGTCCCGCGAGGTACGTGCGGACCACCCGTGGCGAGTTGTTCGTGGTGATCGCCAGGCGTGATCCCACCGCCGTCCAGGTGCGGATCAGCGGATCGGCGTACGGGGTCGGCATCGCCGAGGACGCGGCCCGCAGCTCCTCCTGGGTGAGGCGTTCCTCCAGCTCGGCGACGAGGTCGCTGCCGGGGTGCCGGCGGTCCACGGCGCGCAGGACCGCGTGCGGGTCGAGCGACTCGCGCTCGGTCTCCGTGAGCAGGCCGTGCAGCCCACGGCCCTCCAGCCAGGACACCAAATCGCCCGAGACCCGCTCCGCCGAGTGCCCGGCGAACAGGCGGCAGATGGGCCCGTCGAAGTCCCACAGCACGACATGGGCACGTCCGATGCGCTCGCGGAGTCGGTCCGGATCGTTCTCGGTCGGGATGTGCACCGCACCAGTCTGCTTCGTATCAGAAGTCACTAGGAGAGTGTCAGGTCCGACGTGATGGTTTCCCAGAGGGCGTTGAACCACTTCTGGGATTCCTTCACGAACGCCTCGTCCCGGCGGCCCGTGCGCTTCACGAAGGAGAACAGGAGGGACTGGGAGCCGAGGACGTCGTACATGTCCAGGGTCTGGCTGCCCCACTCCTCCTCGCGCCTGGTCAGCATGTAGTAGCCGATCAGGGCCTCCTCCTCGTTGAGGAGGTACAGCTTCACCGGCGGGGTGAACGGCAGCGCGCGGAAGGTGACGTGGACGTCGATGCCGTGCGTCGAGCGCAGCGCCTTCAGGTTGTGCTGGAGGACCTGCCCCTGGGCGTTGCGCATCGCCAGCCAGCGCTGGTGGACCGGGTTGTCGTCGCCGTGGGCCTCGACCGGGACCGGGAAGGCCAGCTCGATGTCCCGGGAGGGGACCAGGATGCGGACGTCGATCGACTCGGGACGGATGCGGCCCTCGTGGATCAGGCGCAGCGGCTCACCGATGGCGACCATCAGCGTCTCCGCGGTGTGGCAGACCACGTCGACGCGTACGTGCGGCGCCGAGAAGGCCTCCGTCAGTCGGGGGGCGAGGCCCACCATCGTCGGCTGGGGCTCCCCCCGGACCGGCTCCGGGGCCGCGATCCGCGGTGGGCTGCCCTTGCTGACGTTGGTGAGGAGGCCGTCCTCCTGGAGGGCGCGCAGGGCCTGGCGGACGGCGCCGCGCTCCACGCCGAACTCCTCCGCGAGTTCGGCCTGGGTGGGCAGGCGATCCCCCGGCTTGAGCTCACCGGCCCGGATGCGTTGCCGCAGGATGTCGGCGATCTCCTGGGGCGAGGGCCTTCTGCTGCCGTTCACTGCCACGTTCTCCGCCACGCTCTCCTGGGTCACGACCAAACGCTACAACTCTGATCCATCTGGCGGGAGTTGTTTGGAAGTTGTTTATGACTAGGGGCCAAGTGGGGACAACTTAATCAGAGTTGGTTGCCAACTTCTCGGAGTTGGCGGAAGTTTTGCTTCCGGACTTCCGAAGGGGGAACACCGATGCCCGCCCTCGCTCTCCTCTCCGCCGCCTTCGTCGTCGCCTTCGAACAGCTCGTCCAGTGGAAGTACGGTCCGGCCGGCCTCGTCGGCCTGATCCTGCTCACCGTGGGCGTCAAGGCCAAGAGCCCGGCCGTCAGCTCCGCGGGAGCGGTCGTGCTCGCGCTGCTGATGACGGGGCCCGCCCGATGAACCACCGCACCGCCCCGGAACGACCCGTGGGAGACGTCAGATCGTGAGCACCAGCTCCGAACTGATCGTCTCCCACAGTGCGTTGAACCACAGATGTGACTGCTCCACGAACGTCGTGTCGCGCAGCCCGGCGCCCTGCTCGAAGGAGAACAGCATCGACCGGGTGCCCTGGGCGTCGTACAACGCCGGCTGTTCGTGATCGGCCTCGGCCTCCCGGCGCGTCAGCGTGTAGTAGGCGAACAGCGCCTCCGTGCCGTTGAGCAGGTACAGCTTCACCGGCGGGGTGAAGGGCAGCGCCCGGAACGTCACGTGCACGTCGATGCCGTGGGTGGCGCGCAGGGCCAGCAGGTTGTGCTGGAGGACCTGCCCCTGGGCGTTGCGCATCGCCAGCCACCGCTCGTGCACCCAGTCGTCGCCGCCCCCCTCGACCGGCACCGGGAAGGCCAGGTCGATGTCCCGGCTGGGCAGCAGCACCCGGACGTCGACCTTGGCCGGTTTCAGCCGTCCGGCGTGGATCTGGCGCAGCGGCTCACCGATGGCGAGCGTGAGGGAGATGGACGTCAGGCACACGGCGTCGATCTCGACGTGCTCCGCGCCGAACGCCGCCGCTATCCGGGGGGCGAGGGCCACCGTCGTGGGCAGCGGAGGAGCCTCCGGGCCGGTCAGCGGCCCGACGGGGTCGGGGGCGACGGTCGCCGGACTGCCCTTGGACACGTTGGTGAGCAGCCGCTCGGACTGCAGGATGCGCAGCGCCTGCCGCACCGCCCCGCGCTCGACACCGAACTCGTGGGCCAGCTGGGCCTGGGTGGGCATGCGCGCACCCGGCCGCAGCGCCCCCGACCTGATCCGGGCACGCAGCTCCTCGGCCACCTCGTGATGTGTTCTCTGTGGCCGCTGCGACCTCTTCCGTCCAGTGACGGAGTCGTGTTCCGGGTCCACCACTGCACAGTACAACTTCCCGCCATCTTTGGGCAGTTCAAGGAAAGGTGGTTATGAGCCGCTTCCAAGCGGAGATAAGTACAGTGAAGTTGGTCGCCAACTTCGGGCACATGGTCAGACCTTCAGGGGGTTGGCCACCCGCCAGGGACTCCCTTCCGGAGGGGAGCCGGGAGTCCCGCCCGGCCGGCACGGCCGCACGACAACCACAACAGAACAGCTCGCTACGGATGCGGGTCCCAGCACACCGGCAGGAGGGAGCGGCTCAGAACAGGTCCGGGCACCAAGGCCGCCTGGACGTACGCAGCAGGGCGTCGGCCTTCCGGGCGGCGCCCGCTCGTTCTTCGCGCACCCGGCCCAGCGCCGCCAGCCGCACCGCCGACTCGTCCCCGAGCCACAGTGCCCCCAACTCGCCCAGTCCCAGCTCGAGTTCCGCGCTCTCGCCGGTCGGCGTGCAGGACGCCCCCTCGGGCGAGGCCTCCAGCCGGTAGCGCCCGCCGGTCAGCCCGTCCACACCGGCGACCTCCAGCACCAGCGCCCCCGTGCCCTCGTACGTCCGCGCCTCCAGCGCCCGTTCGACGTCCAGGACGCGCACCCACAGCCAGTCGGCCAGCGAAGTGATCCTGGCCGCCCGCGGATCGGGCAGGAGGTGCGGGAGCAGATCGTCGGGCGCCCGCTGGCCGCTCTTCACCGTCACGACCCAGTCGACGGAGCAGACGTACTCCCACAGCGCGCGTTCCGCGGCCGGTGTCACTCCGGTGAGCCACCGCACGGTCGCCGTGTTCAACGGCTGCTTGGCGTCACCCCAGTTGTCGTCCACCTCGTAGGCGGCCATTCCCTCGACCTCGCCGGACGCCGAGCGGTACACGGCGAAGAAGGGCGGCTTCCACGAACTGTCCCACGGCAGGGCCCCGGTCTGCGCCCGCCACCAGAACTCGGAGCGGTCGATCGCGCCGGGCCGGCCGCGGCGCAGCCGCTCGTGCAGCTCGGGGCCGAGCTTGCGGACGTCCTCGCCCTCCACCAGGTCGACCCGCCCGCCGTCCGCCGGGCCCGCCCAGCGGGCGTCGAGGCCGGCGCGCGGCACGTCGACCGTCCACTCCGCCATCCAGGTCGCGGGCCCGAAGCCGTAGCGGCCGTAGATCGGGTACTCGGCGGCGATCAGCGTCGCGGCCACGTCCCCGCGCTCCTTCGCGGCTGCCAGGTCCCGCGCCATCATGCGGCTGAGCAGCCCGCGACGACGGTGGGTGGCGGTGACGGTGACCCCCGAGATCGCGTCGGCCGCGACGCTCGCGCCGCCCACGGCCGTGAGCTCCTGGTCGAAGGACCGGAAGGTCGCCACACACCTGCCGCGGTCGAAGGCTCCGAGGCAGCGGCCTTCCACGAACCGCTCGCGCCGGCCCTCGACCTCCTCGTCGGTCACAGGAGCCGCCCGCAGAAAGCCGGTGTTCACGGCACGCAGCCAGTCGGCGAACTCGGATTCCGCGATCGGGCGTACGTCGATGTCGTCGGCGCCGGGTATGGGGGTCATGAACTCACGCTAGGCGGAGGGCCGGTCGGTGTCGCGCCAATATCCGACCGCCGGCCCTCCCACATCGCGTCCCTGCCCTGGGACGGATCAGACCAGCAGGTCCTCGACCTGCGCCTCCCCCTCGCGGTAGCGGCGCGCGATCTCCGCGCTGCACTCGTCGGCCGTGCGCTGGAGCCGCTGGCGGCGCCGGGAGACCTGCTGCTCGTGGCGCTCCAGCCGCCCCATCGCCGCGCTCAGCTCCAGGTCCGTACGCGCGCCGAGGTCGGACAGCTCCACCTCGGCGAGCATCTCGGCGGCCAGCCGCCGGTACTCCTCGCCCTGCGGGGTGCCCAGGGTGACGTGACGGGCGGAGGAGCGGTGCCGTGCCGGGGCGTCCCGCAGGATCTCCGCCAGCCGCTCCACCACCGAGGCCTCCTCGGACACCGCCACGGAAGCCCCGCCCGCCGGCGTACGCCGGTCCACCTCCGCGCGCAGGATGTCGATCCGCCCCTGGAGCAGCCGCCGCAGATAGCTGAGGTCGGCCTCGTCGCGCTGGGCCTCGCGGCGCAGCGTGCGCAGCTCGGGCAGGCTCAGCGCGGGCATCTCCGGTCCGGGGGCGTCCGAGGGCAGCCGCGGGCTGTCCGTGCGCTGTGTGGGCGGCCGGTGGTACTCCGACGCGCCCCTCCCCGTGTACGTCGACCAGACAGCCGCCTGCTGCTGTCCGGTGCTTGATGTGCTCATGTGCCTCAACCGTCCCCTCGACCGGTGTGTGCAAGCATCGTGCCACCCCAAGTGGCCGCTATGGGAACGAGTGCCCCCGATAGACCCCAGATGGGCGGTATAGCAGCAAAATACGTCCGTGCAGGGGCTGTTGGCGCCCGCGCAAACCACCCTTTCGGTGCATCCGCCGACCACCCGCGGCGCCGATGTCACCGCCCTGCATGATGGACGTATGCGAGCAGTGGTGCAGAGGGTGGACGGCGCGAGCGTCGTCGTGGACGGCGAGACCGTGGGCGCGATCGAGGGCGAGGGGCTGTGCGTCCTCGTCGGCGTCACCCACGAGGACACCAAGGAGAAGGCGGCCCAGCTGGCCCGCAAGCTCTGGTCGATCCGCATGCTGCACGACGAGAAGTCGTGCAGCGACATCGACGCCCCGCTCCTGGTGATCAGCCAGTTCACCCTCTACGGCGACGCCCGCAAGGGCCGCCGCCCCACCTGGAACGCCGCGGCCCCCGGCGACGTGGCCGAACCCCTCGTCGACGAGGTGGTCGCCCAGCTGCGCTCCCTGGGCGCGACGGTGGCCACGGGCCGCTTCGGGGCGGCGATGCGCGTATCACTGACGAACGACGGCCCGTTCACCGTGCAGATCGAAATCTGACCCGAAAGATCTACAAGCGTCGGCCGGGCCGGAGATCCACCAGGAGGGTCTACGGCTGGACGACGACTTCCTGGGCCGCCGCCGTGTCCCCCGCCACCAGCGGGGCGTCCACCGCCACGTTCCGCTTCACCAGGGCGAGGGCGACCGGGCCCAGCTCGTGGTGACGGGCGGACGTCGTGACGAAGCCGACCTTGCGGCCGTCGGGACCGTCGTCCGCGAGCCGGAGCTCCGTGCCGGCCACGGGCAGATGGACCTCGCTGCCGTCCAGGTGCAGGAAGACCAGCCGGCGCGGCGGCTTGCCCAGGTTCTGCACCCGGGCGACCGTCTCCTGCCCCCGGTAGCAGCCCTTCTGCAGATGCACCGCCGAGCCGATCCAGCCCAGCTCGTGCGGGATGGTGCGGTGGTCGGTCTCGAAACCGAGCCGGGGCCGGTACTGCTCCACGCGCAGCGCCTCGTAGGCGAGGATCCCGGCGGGCGGCCCGGCCTGCTCGGCGAACGCCTCCAGGTCGGCACGCGGCAGGAACAGGTCCCGGCCGTGCGGCGTCTCCCGTACGACGACGTCCTCGGGGACCGGGGCGATGGAGCCGGCCGGGAGGTGCACGACCGCGATGTCGGCCGTGCGGTCGGCGACCTCGACCTTGTAGAAGAACTTCATCGACTCCAGGTAGGCGATCAGCGCCTCCTGGGTGCCCGGCTCCACATGGGCCCAGACCGTCGCGCCGTCGTCGACGAGGTACAGGGCGTGCTCGATGTGGCCGTTCGCGGAGAGGATCAGCGCCTCGGTCGCCTGACCCGCCGGGAGATCGCTGACGTGCTGGGTGAGCAGCAGGTGCAGCCAGGCGAGCCGGTCCTCGCCGGTGACGGCGACGACCCCCCGGTGCGAGAGGTCCACGAATCCGGTGCCGTCGGCGAGGGCGCGCTGCTCACGGAACAGATCGCCGTAGTGGGCGGCGACACCTTCGTCCACGCCCTCGGCGGGGACGGCGCCGGGCAGGGTCAGCAGGGGGCTCTTCATATCCGTAAGCCTACGACTCGGTAGTTGAAGCCTTGAGCGTGCAGTCCTCGCACCGGCCGAAGATCGCGAAGTGCTTCATGTCGGTGTCGAATCCGAAGGTCTGCCGCAGCTTGGCGGTGAACTCGGCGGCCACCGAGACGTCCGCCTCGATCACGTTCTGGCAGTCCCGGCAGACCAGGTGGATGTGATGGTGCCGGTCCGCGAGGTGGTACGTCGGTGCCCCGTGCCCCAGATGCGCGTGGCTGACCAGACCGAGCTCCTCCAGGAGCTCCAGCGTCCGGTACACCGTCGAAATGTTGACCCCCGACGCCGTCTTCCTCACTTCCACGAGGATGTCGTCGGGGGTCGCGTGCTCAAGGGTGTCCACGGCTTCGAGCACGAGTTGCCGCTGCGGGGTCAGCCGGTAGCCGCGCTGCCGCAGATCGCTCTTCCAGTCGGTGCTCACCACACCCAAGAGTCTAGGTGCACTCGCGTGCGACCGGTCGAGGAAGGCGGGGGCTCACTTGAAGAAGGCGATGCCGTCGTCCGGCATGTCGTCGGGCAGGGCCTTGGCCCAGCGCTCGACCTCCTCCGGGGTGACGACCTTCTTCAGATGGGCCGACATGTAGGGGCGCAGCTCGACCTCGGGGGTCTGCTTCTCGCCGACCCACATCAGGTCGCTCTTGACGTAGCCGTACAGCCGCTTGCCGCCGGTGTAGGGCTGGGAGGCGGCCGTACGGGCCACCGCGTCCGTCACGAGGTCGATCTGCGGCTTCTTGTCGGCCAGCTCGCCGTACCAGATCTCGATGACACCGTCGTGGCGGGTCATCGTCACCTCGACCTTGCGGGCGCCGTCGATCCGCCAGAAGCCGTGCTCGGACTCCAGGGGGCGGACCTTGTTGCCGTCCTTGTCCAGGACCCAGCTGTGGGACTGGTACTCCAGGAAATCCCGGCCGTCATGGGTGAAGGTGACCTCCTGCCCGAAGTTGCACTTCTCGGAGCCGGGGAAGTCGTGCACGCCCGCGCCCGCCCAGGTGCCGAGCAGGAAGGCGAGCGGGACGAGGTCCTTGTGAAGGTCGGACGGGATCTCGATCATGGGAACTTCCTAGACGTGGGTCAGCGCTGGCCCTGGTACAGCTTCTTCACGGTCAGTCCGGCGAAGGCGAGGACGCCGACGGCGACCAGGACCAACAGGATTTCGAAGAAGATCTCCACGGGGTGCTCCTTGAGCGGGGTGCGAATGGGTGCACAGGGCCGAGCCCAGCTTACGCGGCCGGGTTCCGGGCCTCATGGTGAGGTGCGCCCGCGCTGACGTCAGCCGAGCAGCTGGCTCTGCAGCGTCACCGTCTGCCGGAAGGGCACGGCCCTCGCGCCGCCCTCGCGGGACTGCACGACCAGCGCGAGGGTGTCACCGGCGGCGAGGTAGGCGTGGCGGACCTGTTCGCCGCCGTACGGCCTGGCCTCGTCGTAGACCACGCGCTGGACGCCCTCCACCAGGGCGTCCTGGGGAAACGTCTCGTCGTTGGCGGATGTCGCGGCCCCGCGCAGCGGGAACTTCGGCGCGCTGTAGGGGGCGAGGTAGGGCCCGAGCAGCGCGTCCACGACCGCCGCGGTGTCGAACTGGAGCAGATAGATCCGCGTACGCGTACCGTCCGGCATGCTCCAGCCGCGAGCGGCGATGTGCCGCAGCCCGTGATCGGTGAGGTGCTGCCCGAGTTCCGCGCGGTCGTCCTTCGCGGCGTACTCCGCCAGGAAGTCCTTCCGCGGCAGCCAGCCGTCCTTGCCCCGCAGCGCCCGGTCGTCCTCGGCACCGGCGGGAGCGGGCAGGGGAAGGGACCGCAGATCGGCGTGGTGCGTGCCGGCCGTGTTGGCCTCGGCGAAGGGGCCCGGGCTGCCGGACGGCAGCGGCGGCCTGGCGAGCACCGGGTACTCCCAGCGCCCGTCCGGCTGAGTCGAGAGCCCGGGCACGTCGGTCCGCTCCAGCCGGGTGATGCCGTACGCCGTGGCCGCGCCGACCGCCGCGAAGACGACCACGGCGGTCGTCCAGCGCAGGGCGGCCGGCAGGACCCCGCGGGCCTTGCGGTCGTCGTGCACGGGCACCGGGGGTGCCTCCGGCAGCGCCTTCTCCGCGGGTCGCACGGAGATCTGCTGCTTCTCGGTCATATCGCCTTCCCCGGCTCGGTGATGCGGTCGAGCTGCTCGCGGAACAGCGTCGCGGTCGCTTTGGTATCGAGTGGCTTCGCGGCGTCCGCGACGAGTGTGACCAGGACGTTCCCGACGTACGCGAAGCAGAGCATCGACTCCAGCTTTTCGTCGTCGTCCTTCGGCGGCAGGAAGCAGGAGGCGTTCTTGTGGCCCTTGATCTTCGGACCCGCGCGGAAAACGTCCAGGGCGTCGAAGAACGCGCCGCGCAGCCGCGAGGCCTCCCGGACGGCGTCCCGGTTCTCCATCCGGGAGAGCTCGACGCGCACGGCGACGGCCTCGTCCGTGAAGTCGCCGGAGTGCTTCGCGGTGCTGTGGTAGCTGCGCATGGCGATGCCCGTGATGCGCTGCTGGTCGACCACCTTCTCCAGCCGCTTGCGCTGCGTGCGCGGCAGGCCGCTCAGGGCCTCCTTGCGCAGGGACGTGGCCTGCTGCCCGCTCAGCTCGGTGTCCGAGCCGTACTCGCCGAGGTCCGGGCCCGGCACCCAGCCGTCGGTCCCGTACGGCACGAGCATGCCGGCGAGCCCCTTGGGGGCGGCGGCCTTCTTCTCCGCCTCCGACTCGCTCCTGGCCTCGGGGAACTCCCAGACCGGCGCACCCGCGTCCCGGTCGGCGTCGTTCACGGCCACGACGGTGTACCCCGCGCCGCCGAGGACGGCGACCGCCAGCAGCGCGGACGCGGCGACGGCGGCGACCCGGGCACGGCGTGCGGGCTTCTCAGGGAGCTCGAGGGGGTCGGGGAGCTCGGGGAGCTCGGGGAGCTCGGGGACGGGCCGGGAGACGGTCTCCGCCCCCACTGGCTCCACCGGGTCCACCGGGTCCACCTGGTTGTCACTCACAGCCGCTCCATCTGCCGCTCGGCCAGGTCCATGATCTTCGCCTTGGGAATCGGCTTGGTGTCCGTGATCCACATCTCCACGGCGATGTCGCCGCGCCAGGCGTGTGCCTCGGCGGTGTACAGGGGCACGTACCCGGGCTTGGTGTCGGGCCGCGCGTGGACGTAGACCCGCCCGTTTCCGGTGCCGGGGATCGCCCAGCTGTCGGTGCCTTCCTCGTCCCCGACCCAGTACTGGGTGTTGTCCACGTTCTCGGCGGCGGCGAGCGTCTCCTCCTGCCGGAACTGCACCAAGCGGATCTCGACCTCGTAGGTGCGGCCGACCAGCCAGCCGGTGGTGGCCGCGCGCCGGAACTCGTCGCGGACGATCTCGCCGAACATCTCGCCCGGCTTGTCGTAGAACTCCGCGTAGTCCGCCAGGTCCAGCCAACCGTCCTCACCCATCAGGTACGCGGCGTCCCGGGCCCCACGCGGCTTCTCAAGCAGAAGCTTGCGCAGGTCGCCGTCGGTCTTCACCCGCCGGTCCCGCGCGGCCGACAGCGGCTCGGGGCCCTCCCCCCTGGCCTGCGCGAGCGCAGGCTGCGAGAGCGAGGGCAGCTTCGTGGGCGCGCGGTGCACCTGCACGAGGTAGCCGACGCAACCGCCGACGACCAGCCCCAGCACGGCGGCGGCACCGATCATCACGGCCGTACGCCGCCGACGCCGACGCGGCCGGGGCTCGGCGGTCACTTCTTCGTCTGCTTCCAAGACGTCCCCCCACAGAACGTGAGTCGCGCATTCCGTATGCGCGCGCACAGGAGACCCTCGGTCGACGCCCGCGGTTGCACGGGCGTTGATTACGATTCGGCTATGGCGAAGAAGCTGGTGATCAAGGTGACGGCGGGGGCCGATGCTCCCGAGCGGTGCTCTCAGGCGTTCACGGTGGCGGCGGTGGCCGTGGCCAGTGGTGTCGACGTCTCCCTGTGGCTGACCGGCGAGTCCGCCTGGTTCGCGCTGCCCGGCCGCGCCGCCGAGTTCGAGCTGCCGCACGCCGCCCCCCTGCCCGACCTGCTGGACTCCCTCCTCGCGGGCGGCCGCGTCACCCTGTGCACGCAGTGCGCGGCGCGCCGCGAGATCACGGAGCAGGACGTCATCAAGGGCGTCCGCATCGCCGGGGCGCAGGTCTTCGTGCAGGAAGCGATGGCGGACGAGACGCAGGCGCTCGTCTACTGAGGCGCTCGCCGAGGACTTTCCGTGTAGAGGCAGAACGGGTGCCCTGCCGGATCCAGCAGCACCCGGACGTGGTCCTGCGGCTGGTGCCCCGCCGGCCGCGCCCCGGCGGCGACGGCCCGCGCGGTCTCCCGCTCCAGGTCGTCGACCTCGATGTCGAGGTGCATCATCATCCGCGGCCGGCCCGGCTCGCTCGGCCAGACCGGCGGCCGGTAGCCGGGCTCCGTCTGGAAGGACAGCCCCGTGCCGCCGTCCGGGGGCCGGATGTGCACCCAGTCAGGGCCGTCCTCGCCCCGCCACACGCCCCAGCCGGGCAGCAGACGCAGGTAGAAGCGCGCGAGCTCCGGGGCGTCCAGCACGGCTGCTGTGAGTCTCATGGGCCGCGGATACCCCGGACGGGCGGGAAGGACGCCGGTCAGCAAGCGCGAGCGGACGCCGCTCAGCGCGGGCGAGCGAAGCAGGCGCCACTCAACCCGGACTGGCGGGGCGTACGCCGCTCCGTGGGGGCGGGCGAGGCAGGCGCCGCCCAGCACGGGCGCGCAGGGGCGGGCGGCGGTCAGTGGGGGCGTTTCTTGCCGTCCAGTTCGTCCCACCATTCGTCGGACTGGGGATCGCCGGACGGGTCGTCCCACCACCGGTCCTCCGGTCCGCGCCGGTTCGCGACCATGGCCGCCACGGGCGGGATGACCATGGCGACGACACACATCCCGACGGCGACGGGAACGGACCACAGCCGCACGACACCCCAGGCCAGCACGAAGAGGCCGATGCAGAGGCCCATCATCGCGAAGTACGTGTGACGCCGGCGTGCGTACATACGTCCAGCGTAGGTCCGGGCACGCCGAAGGGCCGCACCCCAGGTGTCCAACCCGCGGGGTGCGGCCCTTCGGAATACGGTCGCCGTCAGACGGCGATCGCGACCTCCGCCAGGCCGCCCTGCTGGGCGACGACCGTGCGGTCGGCGGTGGCGCCGGGCACGAGGGCACGGACGGTCCAGGTGCCCTCGGCCGCGTAGAAGCGGAACTGTCCGGTCGCCGAGGTCGGCACCTCGGCCGTGAACTCGCCGGTCGAGTCCAGCAGACGGACGTAACCCACCACGGGCTCGCCGTCCTTGGTCACCTGACCCTGGATGGTGGTCTCACCGGGCTTGATCGTCGAGGCGTCGGGGCCGCCGGCCTTCGCACCGCACATGTCTTACTCCTGAAGGGGTCTGGAAAGGTCGGTCGGGTGGGGTTACTTGCCGGCGCCGAGCTCGATCGGCACGCCCACGAGGGAGCCGTACTCGGTCCAGGAGCCGTCGTAGTTCTTGACGTTCTCCACGCCGAGCAGCTCGTGCAGCACGAACCAGGACAGCGCGGAGCGCTCACCGATGCGGCACAGGGCGATGGTGTCCTTGGACAGGTCGATCTCCTCGTCCTCGTAGAGCTTCTTGAGCTCCTCGTCGGACTTGAAGGTGCCGTCGTCGTTGGCGTTCTTCGACCACGGGATGTTGCGGGAGGTCGGCACGTGGCCGGGGCGCTGCGACTGCTCCTGCGGCAGGTGGGCCGGGGCGAGCAGCTTGCCGGCGAACTCGTCGGGCGAGCGCACGTCGACGATGTTCTGCTTGCCGATGGCGTCCACGACCTCGTCGCGGAAGGCGCGGATGGACGTGTCCTGCGGCTTGGCCTTGTACTCCGTCTTCGGACGCTCCGGCACCTCGTCGCCGCCGACCAGCTCGCGGGCGTCGAGCTCCCACTTCTTGCGACCGCCGTCGAGAAGCTTGACGCTGTCGTGGCCGTACAGCTTGAAGTACCAGTAGGCGTAGGAGGCGAACCAGTTGTTGTTGCCGCCGTAGAGAACCACGGTGTGGTCGTTGCCGATGCCCTTGTCGGACAGGAGCTTCTCGAAGCCCTCCTGGTCGACGAAGTCACGGCGGACCGGGTCCTGGAGGTCCTGCGTCCAGTCGATCCGGATGGCGTTGCGGATGTGGTTCTTCTCGTAGGCGGACGTGTCCTCGTCCACCTCGACGATGGCGATGGTCGGGTCGTCCAGGTGCTCCTGGAGCCAGTCGGCGTCAACCAGGACGTCGTTGCGGCTCATGCTTCTTCTCCTCCGGGGCAGTTACGGCGGGGCGTGCGAGGTATGGAGGGCGCGCCCTTGAGGCAGGGCGGCGCACAGGTGCCCGTGATGCGGGGCTGCGGGGATGCGCGCGCCGGCGCGACTGCCGACGCGATCGCTCAGAAGGTGCGACAGAGCATGGCGGCGACGCGGCACAGGTCTACTGCCCGCCGCTTCGTGAGATCCGCCTGTCGCTTCATAGCCTCGATCGTAGGGACGGTCGGGCGGGCATGTCACCGGCGTGTCGCATGCTGAGACGAGACAATCCGCCATATGGGATCGAGAGGCCGCCAGGGCGCTCCCCGCACGGCGTCCGGCCGACCGTATCCCCCGTCACAGCTACGCTGCGGACATCGCCGTCTCGCCCACCGGACAGCGCAGGTCGGACCCGCCGAGCGACTGCCTACCCGGCCAGACGGACGTCGGAACCCTTCACCGTGATCTCGACGCCGTCCGGGGCGGCCTGGACGGTGTCCAGCTCGATGCCGCCGGGCAGGCCGTCGATCTTCTGCTGGAAGTCGGTGATCGCCCGGACACGGTTCTCGGCGATGTCGACGCCGCCGAACTTGGGCAGGCCGTCGGCGTGCACGCGGACCGTGCCGTCGTCCACCTTCACCGAGCTCAGCACGGAGACCGGCTCCGGCAGCTTGGTGCCGAGGACCGTGGCCTCGACGGTCACCTTGATCTTGCCGTTGCCGCCGTCGGAGAGACCGACGACGTTCGCGGTGACGCCCGGGGCGACCTGGGTGGGCTCGGACTTCGCCGTCTTCAGCAGCTCGTCGTAGGCGATGGTCGCGGTGCCGGTGGCGGTGGAGGCGGTGGCGGAGCTGTAGTCGCCGGAGAACTCGACGCCCTTCATGTCCGCCCGGAGGTCGTCGATGCGGATCTTCTGGCCGTCGTTGCCCGCGGCGGCCTCGTAGTCCTTGATGCCGACCTCGATGTCGTCCAGGGAACCGCCGGCGACCTGGGTGAGGAACGGGAAGCCCTTGATGGACACATCGGGCGTCGCCGACAGGTTCTCCGTCGTCTTCAGCCGCTCGGCGGCCTCGTCCTCGGCGAAGCCGACCGCCACACGGTCGGCGATCACGAAGAGCCCGCCCAGGATCACGACGAAGATCAGCAGTATTCGCAGTGCGCGCATGCGGTGTGTCCCCCACCCAGTCGGTTAGACGGCGGTGCCTGACGACCGGGTGGCCGTCCCTTGCGTGAGAGTAACCCCGCGGGGAAGGGGGACCGCGGGATTGTTGATCATCTGTGACAGGGCCGGGGCGCGGTGTCCCGCCCGGCCGGATCTACGCCAGCGCCCTGCCCAGGACGTACACCGCGGGGGCCGCGGCGGCCAGCGGCAGGGCCACGCCCGCCGTGAAGTGGACGAAGCGGGAGGGGTAGTCGTAGCTCGCGACCCGGTGGCCGATCAGGGCGCAGACGGCGGCGCCCGCGCCGAGGAGGGCGCCCGACGCGCCGAGGTCCGTGACCGAGCCCATCGCGATGCCCGCACCCGCCGCGGCGAGCAGGGACACCACCACCGAGGCCGGGGTCGGCAGCGGCAGCGCGCGGGCCAGGACGGCGACCGCGACGGCCACCGCGCCGACCGTGACCGCGTCCGCGGCGGCCGCGAGGTACCCGCCGGCCACGATCGCCAGCGCCGACGCCGCGACCGTCGCCATCAGGCCGTACATCCGCTCGTCCGGATCGGCGTGCGACCGCAGTTGCAGGACCAGCGCGAGCAGCACCCACACCCCGATCGTGCCGAGGATCGCCGACGGCGAGCCGCCCGAGACCAGCAGCGCCGCGTCGGCGGCCAGCGCGCCCGCGAAGCCCAGCGCGATGCCCTGCCGGGCCGGCCACATCCCGTTCAGCCGGAACCAGCCCGCCGCGGTGACGGCCTGGAGGATCACCAGCGGCACGAGCAGCGCGTAGGTCCCGATCGCCGCGGCACCGGCCAGCAGCAGCCCGAGCAGCGCCGTCAGCGCCGCCGGCTGCATGCCGGGCTCGATGATCGGCGAGCGACCCTCCGCGCGGGCCCGCTGCGCGTCGGTGACGCGCGCGTTCCCGCCGACGGTGGCGGGGCCGTAGCCGCCGGCGGAGGCGTCGGCGTCGGTCGCGGCCGGGGCCGCGGGTTCCTGCGGCGTCCGGGGGCTACGGGGCTCCTGGGACGACTGGGGCGGCCGGGGCGACTGCGGGGTCAGAATCGCCGTCTCCGGATCCGGCGCCTGCGCGGACACCGCCTGGTGGTTCTGCGTCTCCCAGGTCTGCCCCTGCCACTGCTGCGTGTACTGCTGAGCGGCGTGCGGGTCCTCATACCCCTGGTACCCCTGCCCGGGCCACGCCTGCGGCTGCTGCCCGTAGGGGCCGTAGGGGTCGTACGGCTGGTTCTGCTGATGCGGCTGGTTCGGCTGGTTGGTCATCGCTCATCCTCCTGCGAACGGCGGGAGCACCTCGACCGTGCCGCCGTCGGCCAGCCGTACCGTCTCATGTCCGCGGGTGCCCACGGGGTCGCCGTCCACCAGGAACGAGCACCGGCGCAGGACGCGCTCGAGCTCGCCGGGGTGCCGCTCGCGCACTCCGTCGAGCGCCTCGGCGAGGGTGGCCGCCTCGTACGGCTCCTCGGCCACCCCGGCCGCGGCCTTGGCGGCGGCCCAGTAGCGCACCGTGACCTTTGGCATCTGCTTCCTCAATGAATTCGGCGATGAACCCCGTCAGGCTAGCCCGCCCGGGCCGCGACCCACTCCCCGATCCGGGCCAGCAACGCCTCGCCGGCCGCGTGCTCGGCATGCCCCATCCCCGGCTCCAGCCAGAGTTCACCCTGGTCACCGGCGGCGGCGGCCAGCATCCGCGGGTGGTCGACGGGGAAGTAGCCGTCGGCCTCGCCGTGCACGATCAGCAGCGGGGTGGGGGCGATCCTCGGCACCGCCTCCACCGGGGAGAGCGGGACCGGGTCCCAGTCACGGTGGTGGATGCGGGTCCCGAAGCCGTACCGGCCGACGATCCGCCCCTCCGGCCGCGTCACCATCCAGTGCAGCCGCCGCATCGGGGCGGTCCCCCGGTAGTACCAGCGGGCCGGGGCGCTGACCGACACCACCGCGTCGGTCTCGCGGGGGTGCAGCGCCGCGTGCCGCAGCACCACCGAGCCGCCCATCGAGAACCCGACCGTCCCCACGCGCGCGTGCCCGAGCTCCCGCGCCCACCGCACCGCCGCCGCCAGGTCGAGCACCTCCCGGTCCCCGACCGTGGACCGCCCGCCGGACGCACCGTGGCCCCGGAAGGAGAACGTGACGACCGCCCCGTAACGCGCGAAGACCTGCGCCACCCTTCGTACATGCGGCCGGTCCACGGCCCCGGTGAAACCGTGGGCGACGACGAACACGGGAGGACCGGAAGGCGTCCGCGAGGCGTCGTGCACCGCGGTGCCGGGGTCGTACAGGGCGTCGATCGTCACCCCGTCGGCCGTACGCAGAAACGTCCTCGACGGCCTCCGTACACGCGTTCCCGCGGGCGTCTCGGAGTGTGGACGATCGGTGGAACGCGCCACATGACCTGCCGGACCAGAGCTCATGTGGGCTATTCTGCTGGGCATAGGACTCGGGCAGCGAAGCCCCCGGGTCCTTTTGTGCTTTCGGAAGCGTTGTATACGAAGCGGGAAACCGCAGGTGTACGGGGCCTTCGGGATCGCAGACAGAGCGGTGCTGTACCAACAAGCGTCCTCGCAGGGACCGAGGAGGAACCAGACGTATGAGTTCTCTGCTGCTCCTGACCAACGCCCTCCAGCCCTCGACGGAGGTGCTCCCCGCCCTCGGCCTGCTCCTGCACACCGTGCGCGTGGCCCCCGCGGAGGGCCCCGCCCTCGTCGACACCCCCGGTGCCGACGTCATCCTCATCGACGGCCGGCGCGATCTGCCGCAGGTGCGCAGCCTCTGTCAGCTGCTGCGCTCCACCGGGCCGGGCTGCCCGCTCGTCCTCGTCGTCACCGAGGGCGGCCTCGCCGCCGTCACCGCCGACTGGGGCATCGACGACGTCCTGCTCGACACCGCCGGCCCGGCCGAGGTCGAGGCCCGGCTGCGGCTGGCCATGGGCCGGCAGCAGATCGTCAGCGACGACTCCCCCATGGAGATCCGCAACGGCGACCTGTCGGTCGACGAGGCGACGTACTCGGCCAAGCTCAAGGGCCGCGTCCTCGACCTCACCTTCAAGGAGTTCGAGCTCCTGAAGTACCTCGCCCAGCACCCCGGCCGCGTCTTCACCCGCGCCCAGCTGCTCCAGGAGGTCTGGGGCTACGACTACTTCGGCGGTACGCGCACGGTCGACGTGCACGTACGGCGGCTGCGCGCCAAGCTCGGCCCCGAGCACGAGTCGCTGATCGGCACCGTCCGGAACGTCGGTTATCGATTTGTTACGCCGGAGAAGCCGGAGAAGATGGACCGCCTCACCGAGGAAGCGAAGGCCAAGGCGGCCAAGGCAAAGCCGGACACCGCGGACAACTCGGCCGCCCTGAACGCGACCGAGGCCCGCGCGAAGGCGTAAAGAGGCGTATTGCGGCGCCGGCCCGGGCATCGCTTCCCGCACGGGATGCCCGGACGGCGGTCGGGATATCGTACGGAACCTCCTTTACGCCCTGCCCAGAGCCGGTATATCCGCGTAGACTCCGCGCGTGGCCAAGGTGACTCGGGATGATGTGGCGCGGCTGGCAGGGACTTCCACTGCCGTGGTCAGTTATGTCATCAACAACGGACCCCGGCCGGTCGCCCCGGCCACGCGCGAGCGTGTCCTCGCCGCGATCAAGGAACTGGGGTACCGGCCCGACCGGGTGGCCCAGGCCATGGCGTCCCGGCGCACGGACCTCATAGGCCTGATCATCCCGGACGCCCGCCAGCCCTTCTTCGGGGAGATGGCGCACGCGGTCGAGCAGGCCGCCTCCGAGCGCGGAAAGATGGTCCTCGTCGGCAACACCGACTACGTCGGCGAACGCGAGGTCCACTACCTGCGCGCCTTCCTGGGGATGCGGGTCTCCGGACTCATCCTCGTCAGCCACGCGCTCAACGACCTCGCCGCCGCCGAGATCGAGGCCTGGGACGCCCGGGTCGTGCTGCTGCACGAACGGCCCGAGGCCATCGACGACGTCGCCGTCACCACGGACGACCTGGGCGGCGCCGAGCTCGCCGTCCGGCACCTGCTGGAGCACGGCCACGAGTACGTCGCCTGTATGGGCGGCATAGCCGAGACCCCCGCGGTCGGCGACCCGGTCTCCGACCACGTCGAGGGCTGGCGCCGCGCGATGGACGAGGCCGGGATCTCCACGGAGGGCCGCCTCTTCGAGGTCCTCTACAACCGCTACGACGCCTACCAGGCCGCCCTGAAGATCCTCTCCGGCCCCCAGCGCCCCCCGGCGATCTTCTGCTCCACCGACGACCAGGCGATCGGCCTGCTGCGCGCGGCGCGCGAACTGCGCATCGACGTGCCCGGCGAGCTGGCGGTGGCCGGCTTCGACGACATCAAGGAGGCGGCGCTCACGGACCCGCCCCTCACGACGATCGCGTCCGACCGCCCGGCCATGGCCCGCGCGGCGGTGGACCTCGTCCTCGACGACGGGCTGCGGGTGGCGGGGGCCCGGCGGGAGCGGCTGAAGGTGTTCCCGTCGCGGCTGGTGACCCGGCAGTCCTGCGGCTGCGCGTAGCCTCCGAAGGCCGGGGCGGCGGGCCCCTCTCTGTCGAGGCGGCGGACCTCGAGACCGCAGGCCTCTTTATATCGGGCATACGAGGTTCTGTCGGGCTTTTCAGGGAGCACTCAGGAAGCTCTCATGGTCGGGCGACAAGCTCTGTTCCATGACCGAGAGCTTCCACCGCAGTGGCGGGTACGAGAACCCTTACCAGGGTCAGCAGCAGGCCCCGGTGAACCCCGAGTGGCCGCCCCCGCCGGCGTACGCCCCGGCGCAGGCTCCGCATCCGAAGAAGCGCGGCCGTGGCCCCTTCGCCCTGATCGCCGCCGTGGCGATCGTGGCCGCTGCGATAGGCGGCGGCACCGCCTACGGCATCCAGGAACTGACCGGCAACGACACCGTCGCCTCCAGCTCCACCAGCACCAACGTGGTCCCCTCCAGCCAGAAGGGCACCGTGGCCGGCGTCGCGAAGGCCGTCAGCCCGAGCATCGTCGAGATCAGCGCCACCTCCAACGCCGGGTCCTCCACAGGCTCCGGCGTGATCATCACCAGCGGCGGCGAGATCATCACCAACAACCACGTCGTCTCCGGTGCCTCCCAGATCAAGGCGACGACCAACGACGGCAAGTCCTACACCGCGAAGGTCGTCGGCACCGACAGCAAGAAGGACCTGGCGCTGATCAAGCTGGAGAACGCCTCCGGCCTGAAGGCCGCCACGCTCGGCGACTCGGCCGGGATCCAGGTCGGCGACCAGGTCGTGGCCATCGGCTCCCCCGAGGGCCTGTCCGGCACCGTCACCAGCGGCATCATCTCGGCCCTCGACCGTGACGTCACCGTCCCGACCGAGGAGGACCAGGGGCAGGGCCAGGGCCAGGGCGACGAGTGGCCGTTCGAGTTCGGCGGGCGCCAGTTCAACGGCGACACCGGCTCCGACACGACGACGTACAAGGCGCTCCAGACCGACGCGTCCCTCAACCCGGGCAACTCGGGCGGCGCGCTGATCGACATGAACGGCAACATCATCGGGATCAACTCCGCGATGTACTCGCCGGCCGGCCAGGCCTCCTCGTCCTCCGCCGCGGGCAGCGTCGGCCTGGGCTTCTCCATCCCGATCAACACCGTCAAGGCCGACCTCGCGAAGCTGCGGGCGGGATCGACCGACTGAGTCCGGGCGACCGAGAGAGCGAGGAGTACGGCGATGATCGAGCAGATGGTGCACACGGAACCGGGCGCGGACCCGGCGGCGATCGGCCTGGCCCTGGCGGTGGCGTCCGCCCTGCACGCGCCGACGGGCCGGGCGGCGGAGACGGCACCGGCCCCGGCGACCCGCAGGGCGAGCCGCGCCGGGAAGGCCCGGCGCCGGGCGCTGCGGGGCTGACGTTCCCGCCGGCTCGCGCCTGCGACGTGCGACGCTGAGAGCGTCAGAGCACCCCCGTCCCCCTTCACCTCCGAGGACCCCCGACCCATGAGCCCCGCAGACGGCGACCGTGACCCGCAGCGCATCCTGATCGTCGACGACGAGCCGGCCGTACGCGAAGCACTCCAGCGCAGCCTCGCGTTCGAGGGGTACGGGACCGAGGTCGCCGTCGACGGCGCCGACGCGCTCGAGAAGGCGGCGACCTACCGGCCCGACCTGGTGGTCCTCGACATCCAGATGCCGCGCATGGACGGCCTGACGGCGGCGCGCCGCATCCGTGCCACGGGCGACACCACGCCGATCCTGATGCTCACGGCCCGCGACACGGTCGGCGACCGCGTCACCGGCCTCGACGCGGGCGCCGACGACTACCTGGTCAAGCCGTTCGAACTCGACGAACTCTTCGCCCGCATCCGCGCGCTGCTGCGCCGCAGCTCCTACGCGGCGGCCGTGGGCGCGGCCGACCCGGCCGACGAGGACGCGCTCACCTTCGCCGACCTGCGCATGGACCTCGCGACACGGGAGGTCACGCGGGGCGGGCGCCCGGTGGAGCTGACCCGCACCGAGTTCACGCTCCTGGAGATGTTCATGGCACACCCGCGCCAGGTCCTCACCCGGGAGCAGATCCTCAAGGCCGTCTGGGGCTTCGACTTCGAGCCGTCGTCGAACTCCCTCGACGTGTACGTCATGTACCTGCGCCGCAAGACCGAGGCGGGCGGCGAACCGCGCCTCGTCCACACGGTCCGGGGCGTCGGATACGTGTTGCGGCAGGGCGGCGCGGAGTGAGTCCCCGCACGGTCGTACGGCGCTTCCGCTCCCTGCCGATCCGCTCCCGCCTTGCGCTGCTGGTGGCGGCGGCGGTGGCGTTCGCGGTGGCGGCGGTGTCGGTGACGTGCTGGTTCATCGTGCAGGGGAAGTTGTACGACGAGATCGACAACGACCTGAAGTCGTCGGTCGGGCCGCTGCGTCCGGACGACTTCCAGAGCCTCACGGACAACTGCCGCCAGACGCCGTCCGACACGCTGGGCATGGGGACCCGGCCCAAGAGCTACGGGCAGCTGGTCCGGGCCGACGGCAAGGTGTGCCTCTTCCCGAGTTCCACGGCCCAGGTACAGGTCCGCGGCGAGGACAAGGCCGTGGCCAAGGACCCCGTCCCGAACCAGGGCCAGATCCGCGACGGCACGGACAACGACGGCAACAAGCTCCGCGTCCTGGCCACGGCGGTCGTCATCAAGGACGGGCCCCTGACGCAGGGTGTGGCCGCGGACTACTCCCTCGTCGTCGCCCTGCCGCTCAAGGGAACCCAGTCCACGCTCAACGAGCTCGCCCTGATCCTCCTTCTCGTCTCCGGCGTCGGAGTGCTGGGTGCCGGAGCCGCCGGCCTGGCCGTCGCCCGGGCCGGGCTGCGCCCCGTGGACAAGCTGACCGAGGCCGTCGAGCACGTGGCCCGTACGGAGGATCTGCACATCCGCATCCCCGTGGCGGACGACAGCGAGGACGAGATCGCCCGGCTGTCCCGGTCCTTCAACTCGATGACGTCGGCGCTGGCCAGCTCCCAGGAGCTGCAACAGCAACTGATCGCGGACGCCGGCCATGAACTCCGCACGCCGCTCACGTCCCTGCGCACCAACATCGAACTCCTCACCCGCAGCGAGGAAACGGGCCGCCCCATCCCCGAGGCGGACCGCAAGGCGCTGCTCGCGTCGGTGAAGGCGCAGATGACGGAACTGGCCGCGCTCATCGGCGACCTCCAGGAGCTGTCCCGCCCGGACACGGGCCAGCACGCGGGCCGGACACAGATCGTCGCCTGGCACGACACGGTCGAGTCGGCGCTGCGGCGGGCCCGGCTGCGGGGCCCGGAGCTCACGATCACGGCGGACGTCCAGCCGTGGTTCGTCCGGGCGGAACCCTCCGCCCTGGAACGGGCGGTGGTCAACATCCTCGACAACGCGGTGAAGTTCAGCCCGGCGGGCGGCACGATCGAGGTCTGCCTGGCCTCGGGCACCCTCACGGTCCGCGACCACGGCCCGGGCATCCTCGCCGACGAACTCCCCCACGTCTTCGACCGCTTCTGGCGCTCCCCGAGCGCACGCGCACTGCCGGGCTCGGGCCTGGGCCTGTCGATCGTGGCGCGTACGGTGCAGCAGGCCGGGGGCGAGGTCTCCTTGTCCCGGGCGGAGAACGGCGGCACGGTGGCGACAGTACGACTGCCCGGGGCGGCGGTCCCCCCACCGGAGGATCTGCCCCTTCCCTGAGGTAGGTCAGGACTGGATCGACCACCCCCCGTCGAAGGAAACTGTCGGGGCCGCCCGCTTCTTTGGCAGTGCCGTGCTTCCACGGCCTGCATCAAGGGCGCTTCGCGTCGCCTTCGGCGATCGGCCTGCGGCCGACCCTTGACCCAGGCCGTTCCAGCACGGGAGAGAAGCGAGCGAGCGGCCCGAAGAGCGGGTGGCCAGGGCAGACGCCCCACCGGTCGCCTTTCCGGCCGCTCGGCGACGTAGGGCGCATCGGGCAGGGGGCGGCACGCCGGGCGGTCTCAGCGGCTTGCGGTGGGGTGGGGTGGTCAGCCGGCCACTCGGGAGGGGCAGCGCAAGGAACTGGAGCGTTTGCGCCACGCCTGCCCCTGCCTGCCAGGGCCCATGCACTCCCCACTGGTCCGAAACGCTCCACTCACCACCTCAACCCCCCTCCCAGCGCCCACCCACCCACCGATCGCCGCTTAGCCCACCTGGCGTGCGGGCGAGGCGCGGTCGCGCACGTGGACGCCGCTGAGCGAGGCAACGGGCCGAAGATCGCAGGCAGGCTCGGCCACCCGCCTTTCCGGGCCGCTCGCTCGCTTCTCTCCCGTGCTGGAACGGCCTGGGTCAAGGGTGGCCCGCAGGGCCATCGCCTAAGGCGACGCGAAGCGCCCTTGAGGCAGGCCGTGGAAGCACGACACTGCCAAAGAAGCGGGCGGCCCCGACAGTTACTTCTTGACGTACGTTACGAAGGACGCCCAGGCGCCCGACCCGAACACGAGCACGGGACCATCCGACCGCTTGCTGTCTCGAACGGGGACTGTGCCGGGGCAGTTGTCGGCGACCTCTGCACAGTTGTTGGCTCCCCCGTCGCTGTAGCTCGACTTGCGCCCTGACCGTCACCGCCCCACCGTCAGCCCCGATCCCGACACCCGCACACGGATGCCGTCCTCCTCCACCCGTACCTCCTGCAACCGCACGTCTCCCTGGTCCGGTTCGGGCAGTTCGAACGCCAGGGACAGTCGGTCGGCCAGGGCCGGGCGGGTCAGGTCCGACAGGGAGTCGAGCAGGTTGGGGTCCAGGCCCAGGCGGCGCATGACCTCGGGGTTCTCCAGGGCCAGGTCGATGAGGTTGAGGCCGGCGGCCTGGCGGGCGAAGCGCGGGGAGCCGGTCAGCTCGGCGAGTTTGCCGTCGTCGGCCAGGGCCTCGCGCACGGTCGCCTCGGGCACGCCCATCCGCCGCACGATGGCCGGGACCGACAGCAGCGCCTTGGCCTTGCGGGTCTCCCGGGCGAGGTCGGCGGTGCCCTTGGCCGTCAGATGCAGGCCCTCCGAGGCGCGGGTGCCGGGGCGGTAGGTGGCCAGGTCGCCGATGTCCAGGCGCATCTTGCCGATCTCCGTGGCGATGCCCCGCTCCCCCTGCCGCTGGATCCGGGCCTCGGCGCGCAGCCGGAGGTTGTGCCCGGCGACCGGCAGGGTGCCGTTCGCCCGGACCCGGTCGCGGCCCTCGCCGGTGAACGTCACCTGGGAGGCGCCGAGTTCGCGGTTGAGGTCGGCGAAGGTGAGCTGGACGTCCCCGTCGAAGCGGGGGACGTGGGCGCCGCGCACGGAGGTGAGGCCGTCGGCGTTCAGCGTCACGTCGTGGGCCGTGGCCGACACCTTGGCCAGGGAGACCCGGTCGGCGGCGACGTCCGGGACGGTCACCTTCACCGAGTCCAGCCGCTTGTCGGCGAGTTGGGTGAGGAAGGGGAAGCCGCCGATCTCCACCTCGGGCGCCGCGGCCAGGCCGAGGCGGTCCTTGAGGGTGTCGGCGGCCCGGTGCTCGGCGTACAGCACGGCCCAGCGGTCGCCGAGGGCGGCGAACGAGGCGAGGACGGCCAGGCCGACCACCGCCTTCACCGCGAGCGGCAAGCCAGCGAAACGATTCTTCCTGCGCCGCTTGCCGCCGCGGCGGTGGTCCGGCGGGGCCCAGGCGTCCTCGGCGCCCGCATCGCGTTCCTCCGTGAGGAACTCCTCCAGAGGGGTCTCCTCCAGAGGCCCGTCATCGAGGGCGGCGAGCTCCTCGTACGGGTTCGGTCGGGGATGCGCATCTAGGTGGTGGGGGGTACGCATCGATCCATCCGATCACGCGTACCTCCCCCACCCGCAACCTGTACCCCGGGTATGCGACTTACTTCACGATCGTGATGCGGTCCGCCTTCGGCGGCGCGATCGGGTTCGACGCCGAGGAGTTGGCCGTCAGGTACTGCTCCAGAGCCGTCAGGTCGTCGCTGCCGACCACGTCGTTCGTGCCCTGCCCGAGGGTCGGGAATCCGTCGCCGCCGCCCGCGAGGAAGCTGTTCGTCGCGACGCGGTAGGTGGCGGCCGGGTCGATGGCCGAGCCGTTCAGCCTGATGCTGTCCGTGACCACCCGGTCGGCACCGGACTTGGTGAGGTCCAGCGTGTAGGTGAGGCCGGACGAGACCTGGAGGACCTTCGGGGCCGCCGCGTTCGGGCCGGACACCTGCTCCTTGAGCACCTGGATGACCTGCGCTCCCGTGAAGTCCTGGAGGTTCACGGTGTTCGCGAACGGCTGGACCGTGAAGCCCTCGGCGTAGGTGACGACCCCGTCGCCCTCACCGGCCTTGGCGGCGTAGGTCAGCGGGGCGCGGATACCGCCCGGGTTCATCAGCGCCAGGTCGGTCTCCGGGTCGAGCTGCTTGCCGTGGGCGAGCTGGGCGTCGGCGATGAGGTCGCCGAGCGGGGACTCGCTGCCGGTGTTGCCGATGTCGCCGGAGATGTAGCCGATCGGCTTGTTGCCGATGGGCGCGGCCAGGGCGTTCCACTTGCTGATCAGCTCGGTCATGTCGGGCGCCTTGGGGACGTCCCGGGTGACCACGCGGTTCGCGGACTTCACGGCCGTACGGGCGATGTCGCCGGTCTTCCGGTCGTAGGTCAGCGTGGTGTCGGTGTAGAGGCGGCCGAAGGACGCGGCCGAGGTGACCATGCGGGGCTTGCCCGCCGGGTCGGCGATGCTGCACACGTACGCGTTGTGGGTGTGGCCGGTGACCAGCGCGTCCACCTGCGGCGTGACGTTCTTGGCGATGTCGACGATCGGGCCGGAGATGCCGTCGCCGGCGCCCGGGGAGTCACAGTCGTAGTTGTACGACGTCGACGCCGGGAAGCCGCCCTCGTGGAGGAGGGCGACGATCGACTTCACGCCCTGCTTCTGCAGCACCTTGGCGTACTTGTTGATCGTCTCGACCTCGTCCTTGAAGGACAGGCCCTTGACGCCCTCGGCGGAGACGATGTCCGGGGTGCCCTCCAGGGTCACTCCGATGAAGCCGACCTTGACGCCGTTCTTCTTCCACACCCAGTAGGGCTTGAGGATCGGCCTCTCGGTCTTCTCGTCGAGGACGTTGGCCGCCAGGTAGGGGAAGTCGGCGCCCTTGAACTTCTCGTCCGCGTAGCAGCCGTCCTTCGGGTGGCAGCCGCCGTTCTGCAGGCGGGCCAGCTCCTTGGCCCCCTCGTCGAACTCGTGGTTGCCGACGGAGGTGACGTCGAGGTCGAGCTTGTTCAGCGCCTCGATGGCCGGCTCGTCGTGGAACAGCCCGGAGATCAGCGGGGAGGCGCCGACCATGTCGCCGCCGGCCGCCGTGATGGAGTACTTCTCGCCCTTGCGGGCCTGCCGCAGATGCGTGGCGAGGTACTCGACACCACCGGCGTCGATGGTCTTCGTCGTCCCGTCGGCCTGCGTCTCGGTGACCCGGCCGGAGGAACCGGCCGGCGGCTCGAGGTTGCCGTGCAGGTCGTTGAACGACAGCAGCTGCACGTCCTGGTAGCGGCCGTACCCGCCCTTGTGCTCCTCGCCGGCACTGGCCGAACC